>CAZKXC010000072.1:0-11639 GCA_964556645.1 uncultured Halobellus sp. | reverse complement strand
GACGAGCGCCTCGGGATCGAACCGCGTCAGGTCGTCGTACCCCTGTCCGGTCCCCAGAAACAGGATGGGTTTTCCGGTGACGTACGCGATGGAGATGGCCGCGCCGCCCGAGGAGTCGGCGTCGGCCTTCGTCAACACGGCGCCGTCGATCGCGGCGGCGTCGTCGAACTCCTCGGCGCGGTTCACCGCGTCCTGACCGGCGACGGCCTCGTCGACGAATATCGTCATGTCCGGGTCGACCACGCGGTCGATCTTCGCCAGCTGAGCCATCAGGTCGTCGCTCGTGTGCAGTCGGCCGGCGGTGTCGCCGAGAACGACGTCGACGTCGTTGGCCCGCGCGTACTCGACGCCGTCGTAGATGACGGCCGCGGGATCGCCGCCCTGGTCGTGTGCGATCAGCTCGCGGCCGAGCCGGTCGGCGTGCTCGCCGATCTGCTCGTTCGCGCCCGCCCGATAGGTGTCGCCGTTCGCCAGCACGGACGAGTAGCCCCGCTCGCCGAGCCACTCGGAGAGCTTCGCGATCGTCGTCGTTTTTCCGACGCCGTTGACGCCGGTGAAGACGATCGTGACCGGCTTGTCGGCCTCGGCGATCCGCGTTTCGAAGTCGAACTGGCCGACCGCGATGACGTCCAACAACGCGTCGTGAAGCGCCTGTTCGACGAGTTCGCCGGTGGTCTCGACCTGTCTGCGCGACTCGCCGAGCATGGTTTCTCTGACCGTCTCGAGGATGCGTTCCGCGACGCTCATCTCGACGTCGCTTTCGAGAAGCGCCATCTCGAGGTCCCACAACGGCTCCTCGAGGTCTTCTTCTTCGATGATGATCCGGCCGGTCGCGAACGCCTTCGCGCGCTGGAACGTGCTCGGATCGGCTCCGCCGTCGTCGCCGCTCGCGTCACCCGGCTCGTCTGACGGCGGCCCGTCTGGCGCCGGCTCGGAGCCCGCGCCTGTCCGGCTCTGGGAGCCGTCGGCGCTTTCGGCGTCCGCCGCTGTGGCGTCCGCCGCCGCGTCATCGGCGGTCGCGTCCTGCTCGGCGGCGTCCGTGGATTCCTCTACGTCCTCGCGGAAGCTGCTCAACTTGTCCTTCAGTCCGTCGAACACGGTCGGCTACCTCACTCGTCGCTCTGTTGTTGCATCTGTTGCTGCTGCATCTGTTGTTGCATCTGCTGGGCCTGTTGTTCGAGCTCCTTGCTCTCGGACTCGAGCTCGTCGATGTCGGCTTCCGTCTCCTCGATGCGGTCGTCGAGCGCGTCCTGCTTGCGCCGGAGCACCTCGACGGCGTCTTCTTGGTCCTGTTCGGCCGAGTAGTTGCCGCCGAGCGAGACGACGATCTCGTCGATGTCCTGGACCTCCGCGCGAACGTACGCGCCGCCGCCGAGCGGCACCTGAACCGTCGCGCCCGTCTCGAGGGTCTCGATCGCCTCGACGGCGTCGTCGATGTCGACCTTCTCCTGGCGGTACGACGCGACTTCCGCTTCGAGCGCCTCGATCTCCTCGTCGAGCGCCTGCAGCTCCTGTGAGAGCTGCTGGAGCTGTTGTTGACCGCCGCCCATCATGCCGCGGACACCTCCTCGATCTCGATCTGGGTGCGTTTTCGGCCGTGCTGGCTCCCCACCTGGGTGTAGATCCGCTCGCGCGCGAGATCCTCGTTTTCGGCCTCGATGTCCTTGGTAAACGGCTGGAAGCCGTCTCTGCTCTGGAACCGTCCGCTCACGGTATAAGTACTCATGTTCACCAATCCGGCAGGCACAGGGAAGTATCTTCCTAAAGACGGGGCGGAACGCGCGTCAGAACAGACGGCGACGGTCGCCAGGACGCCCGAGGCGGTCAGTCGATAAAGCCGAGCGTCTCCTCGATGCGTCCGAGCTCGGGGCCGGTCGTCTCCTCGCCGACGACGTAGCCGTCGTCGTTCGCGAGAAGCCCGGAGCCGACGAGCGGCGCGCCGTAGTTGACCGTCCCGAGGTCGGCGCGGACGTCGAGCGCCTCCTCGACGGCCTGAAGCTCCGACTCGCGGGATTTCGGGTGACACAGGACGCCCGTGTCGGTGGCGACCGCCGCGGTGCCGACCGTCCGAACGTCGCCGAGGTCGCCGCGCTCGACGGGGACGGACAGCGTGTCTTTGATCGCGGTGATCGCCTCGCGCGGGAGGTCCGGGTGGACGTACGCGCCGTAGTTGTTGGCCAAGATGACGTTGCCGGCGGCGTTGATGCGGCCGGGCAGCTCGCGAACCTCGCGGTCGACGGTCTCGGCGAGCCGCGCCGTCTCGCGGTCGGTCGTGCGCTCGGAGACGAGCAGCCCGTTCTCGTTGCCGGCGACGAGCGACCCGACGGTGTTCGAGCCGCCGACCGTGGTGGCGAGGACGTCCGCGTCGAGCTCGGCGCCGAGGTCGTCGGCCAGGTCGTCGTCGACGTCCGGCCTGACGAGGAGGAGGTCGTCCACGACGCGGGCGAAGACCCCCACGTACGACGAGCCGGTGAAGGTCGCCCGTAACACGTTACTCGGCGTGTTCGGCTTCGACGACGGGCTCGCCGTCCTCGACGAACCGGGCGGCGCGAACCCGAAGCGTGCTCGGCGGGTTCTGGCGCCCGCGCGCCCAGATGGCCTCGTTGACCGAGGCGTCGAGGATGACGTCGTCGCCGTCGACGGAGAAGTGTTTCGCGAGGTGGTCGCGGACGATCTTGACGGCGTAGTCGGCGCGTTGTTGCACCGGCTTCTCCTTGGCGTCGCGGAGCGGGACGGTGACCACGCGTTCTTCGAAGTCTGAGGTGCTCATCTACTCGTCTAAGTCGTTGCGCCGCCAGTTGCGCCGCTTGGGGTTTCGCGTGACGTTCATATCGGTCTTCATCATCACCCACGCCGGGACGCGGGTGTTCTGGCGCTCCGCCTTCGCCAGCCGCTTCTTTTTCGCCTTCGATTTGTCTCCCATAGTGGCAGATGCTTCAGCCGGACCGCATAAAACCCCTTCCATCCGGTATCGCAGACCGCCTCGGCGGCTCACCACTCGCGTTCCGAGAGCGCGGCGTAGAGCCGACGACACCGGTCGAGCACGTCGATCGAGACGCTCTCGGTCTCCGTGTGTGCCTCGCCGGGCTCGGAGGGCCCACAGACGAGACACTCGGTGCCGGCCGCCGAGAGCCACCCGGCGTCGGTGGCGTGCGGCTTCGTGACGTGTTCGGGGCGGTCGATCCCCAGCGCGTCGTGCACCTCGCGGGCGACCGCGAGCGCCGCGTCGGCGAAGGCGTCGTCGTCACACCGCATCGGGGGGAGGTCCTGGTCGACGACCCACTCGACGCCCGTTACCGTCTCCGCGCGGGCGAGGTCGGCCCGCTCGCCCGGCACCGTTCGCTCGTCGATCGTCACCTCACACCGGTCGGGAATCACGTTCCAGGTCTCGCCGCCGTGACACATCGTGACGACGACGGAGCCGGTCACGCGCTCGCCGGCCACCGTGGTCGCGGGCGCGTCGAGCCCGCGGACGACGTCGACGGCGTCGCAGGCGCGGTACACGGCGTTCTCGCCGGCGGCGGGCTCGGAGGCGTGGGCGGTGTCGCCGGCGGCGACGAGCGTCGACGCCCGACGGCCCTTGTGAGCGACGGCGACGTCGGTCACCCCCTGTTTCGAGTAGTGGGTCGACCCCTCGGCGACGAGCGCGGTATCGGGCACGAAGCCCGCCTCGATCGCGTGCCGCGCCCCCTCGCCGCCGGTCTCCTCGCCGACGAAGGAGGCGACCGCGAGCTCGCGGCCCGGCGGCGGCGCGGCGTCGCGGAACGCCAGCAGACAGGCCGCGACCGCCCCTTTCATGTCCGCGGTCCCGCGGCCGTAGATCCGGCCGTCGCGCCGGTCGACGACGTACTCGCCGTCCGTTCCCGCGCCGGTCGTCTGGCGCTCGGCGGGCGGAACCACGTCGTGGTGGCCGACGAGCGCGAGCGTCTCGGCGCCAGGATCGGTTCCGGCGATCGGGTCGTTGTCGTCGGCGTCGATCTCTTCGGTGTCGCCGCCAATTCCGTCGCCGCCGGCCGCGCGCTTGTACGCGAGGACGTTGCCGACCCCGTCGCGCTCGATGTCGGCGTCGGTCTCCGTCCGGAGCCACTCCTCGATTGCGTCGCCGGCGGCGGTCTCGTCCTCGTGTGAGGGGATCGCCACGAGCCGCTCGGTCAGGTCCGCGAGTTCCTGCATACCCGTCCGTCCGGGAGACGGACACGTAAAACGGGCGGGCCGAGCAACCGCGGATCGGTCCCGGGACCGGCGGTCACGCGTCGGCCGGGTTCAGGCGGTGAACAGGTCGGTGTCGTCGGGGACCGCGAACAATCCCATCCTGACGCCGGCGTCGAGCCAGCCGTGGCCGTACGCGTACGACGCGAGCGCGTTGACCGGGTCGTCGTTCGCGCGGAAGTGCCGGCCGTCTTCTAGGTACGACGCCGCCATCTCGGCGACGTCGGCCGCGGCGCCGCCGAGCGGCGTGTCGGCCGGCGGCCGCGGCTCCGCGGCGTCGATCGCGTCAGCGAGCATCCGCTCGTATCGGTCCGTCTTCTCGGCGAGGTCGGCGCTCATGTGGCCCGGTCTGTGGGAACGACCAAAACACCGGCGGACGGGCCGCGCCGGCCCGGTGGCGGGTGGCGGCGACACGACTCCGCCGGTACGATTACAAGCGCCGCGAACCGTTCGGGCAAACGAGACGCATGCCCGAGTACGAACCGGTCGCGTCGCCCGACGCGACCACCGTGTTTCCGTATCACGACCTCACGCCGCCGGGGACCGCCGACGTCTACCGCGCACGCGAGGTCGTCGACCGACACCTCCCGCGAACGCCGCTGGTTCGGAGCGAGCCCCTCTCCGCGGAGTTCGACGCCGACGTCTACCTGAAACGCGAGGACACGCTCCCCACTGGCGCGTTCAAAGTGCGCGGAGGGATCACCCTGTTGTCGGGTCTCGATCCGGCGTTTCGCGACCCGGGAGTGATCGCCGCGAGCACCGGAAACCACGGCCAGTCGGTGGCGTACGCGGGGCGGACGTTCGACGTGCCGGTGACGATCGTCGTTCCGGCGGACGCCAACCAGTCGAAGGTGACCGCGATGGAGCGGTTGGGAGCCGACGTCCGGTTTCACGGCGCCGACTTCGACGAGGCCCGCGAACACGCGGAACGGCTGGCCGCAGAAGAGGGGTATCGCTACGTCCACTCGGCGAACGAACCCGCTCTCGTCGCCGGCGTCGGGACCGCCGGCATCGAGGTGGTCGAAGAGCTCCCCGATATCGACTACCTGTTCTGTCCGGTCGGCGGCGGGTCGAGCGCCTCCGGCTACTGTCTCACGGTCGGCGCGCTCACGGACGCGACGGTCGTCGGCGCCCAGTCGGCGGCCGCGCCGGCGGTGTACAACGCGTGGCGGAACGGACACGTAGAGCCGCACGACCGGATGGAGACGTTCGCGGAAGGGATCGCGACGCGCGTCCCGTTCGCGCTCACGATGGAGGTGTTATCCGAGCGGCTCGACGACTTCCGGCTCGTGAGCGAGGCCGGCCTCGAACGAGGGGTGCGCGACCTGTTCCGGGCGGAACGAATCCCGATGGAGGGGGCGTGTGCGGCGAGTCTGGCCGCGATGCGACAGCTCGCAGACGAGCTCGCGGGCCAGACGGTGGTGTTTCCGGTCTCGGGACGGAACATCGACAGGGAGACGTTCACGAGGGTGCTCGCGGCGGACGACGAGGGCACTCCCGCTCAACAGGAACAGTAGTACTCGCGGTCGACGAACTCCGTTTCGAGCAGTTTCGCGGTCGGAGCGGGATCGGTGGGGCGGTAGGCCCCGGTGGTGAGCCGCCGGCCGGCGCCGCCGCCCGCCTCGAAGGCGCCGGACGCCAGCCGCCGCCAGTCGGCGTTTTCGAGGCGGTCCGCGAGCGCCCCGTCCGCGAGCAGCGAGAGGTAATCGCGGAGGTACACCCACCGCGCCGGCTCGGTGCCGGTCGACTCGTACTCGGCGTCGGTGACCGCGGCGTACGCCGCCATCGGGAGGTTCGCGCCCGCGGCGACCGGCAGCGAGATCCACTTCCACGGCCGGGTGTTGACGTCGAGCAACAGGAACTCCTCGCGCTCGCGGTCGTAGACGAACTCCGCCTCGCTGATCCCGTGGTAGCCGGCCTCGTCGAGCACGGCGAGTGCGCGCTCCGATATCGCCGGCTCTTCGGTCGTCTCGACCAGACAGGAGGTGCCGAACTGGAGGGGGTACCGAACCGCCGCGTTGCCGACGACCGCGAGCGCGTCGTCGACGCCGGACGGCGGCACGTACGACGCCAGCGAGTGGTCCCGGCCCGTCGCGACGTCGACGCGTTTCTGTGCCATCACCTCGACGTTCGCCGCGTCCGCGGCCGCGACCGTCTCTTCGAACGCCTCGCGGTCCTCGACGGTGGTGACGTTCGTGCCGAACGCCTCCTCGAACTCGCGTTTGCGCGCCGGCTTCACCACGAGCGGGAAGCCGAGCGCGTCCGCCGCGGCGTCGAGCGCGGCCTCGTCGACGGGGTCGTCGCCCCCGCCCAGCCGGTGTGTCTCGGGATACGGAACGCCGAGCGCCTCGCAGGTCGCGTACAGCCGCGACTTGTTCAACACGTCGTCGATCGTGTCGATGCCGGCGTACGGAAGCCGGACGCCGTCCGGGTCGGCGTCGGCGTACGCGAGCGCCCACTCGTCCATGCAGCCGAACGCGACCGCCTCGGTTCCCGCGGCGTCGACGATCGCCTCCACGTCCTCGCGGAAGCCGTCGGTGTCGTCGAGCGGGTAGGTGACCGCGCCGGCGTAGTCGACCGCGTCAGACGGCGGCGCGAGCCCGTCGTGGGTGACGGCGTCGCCCCCGTCGTCGGCGCGGTCGACGGCGATGACGGGCACGTCGTGTGCGTCGAGCGCGCGGGCGACGCCGAGTCCGGTGACGTGCGCGTTGCTGACGAGCGCCGGCGGACGGTCGAACGAGGCGTCCGCGAGCGCGTCGATCAGCCCCCGTGTCGAGTGAAATCGGTCGGCCATGGCTCCGATCGACGCGCCGGGTACAAATGGCCACCAGTACCGGCCTCGCGTGCCACTATCGGTGACGCGCGGCGCGAGCCGCGACGCCCGGGTCGGGTCGGGTGTCGCCGCTGACGGCGCCCTTTTGAGGGCGCAGATACTGGTGACGGTATGAGCGAGGGCGACTCCGACACCGAACTCCCCGGCCGCGTCCGCAGGGCCTTCCGCGACCACGGCTCGTTCGCGCCCGCCGGCGACGACGTCTGGATCTCAGAGACCACCGCGTTCGACGGCGAGGCCGCCGCCGAGCCCGCGGGCGACGGGCGGATCCGGTTCGCGATCACGGTGTGTGTCCCGGCGTTGTCCACCGTGACCGCCGGCGAGATGGCCGACGTGGTCGAATCGGGCTGGTACGAGACGTTCGAGCGGCGGGTCGTCGACGTGAGCGGCGTCACCCGCGGGGACCACGAGTTCGACCCGAGCGTCGACCGCGAGGGCGAAGAGATCGTCGTTGCGTTCGCGCTGACGGAGATCAACGAGCGGCGCGGCGTCGACGACGCGGGCGCGCTGATCGACTTCGTCGAGGGCACCTACGTCCAGGGGTTGATCCCCGGCTACGAGTACACGGAGCCCGTCGCGGGGCTCGTCTCGTCGGCCAGACAACAGGGCGACGGCGGGATGTTCTGAGTCGGCGTCGAGGGGGAGCGGCGAACGCGTCGGGACCGGCGCCCGGCTCGACGCGGTGCGATAGGGGGAAAACCCGGGGGGGCGTAGCGGTGATATGATCGCGTTGATCGGATTCGCGCTGCTGGCCGCGCTCGTCGCGTTTCACACGCTCGTGGCCGGCGTGACGACCCGGTTTTTCCGGCTTCGGTTGGCCACCGCCTGGGGATGGGTGGTGTACACGATCGTGTTGACGCCGATGCTGTTGTTCGTGTCGACGCTGTTTTTCACCGGCGTGCTCGGCGTCGGGGCCGGCGTCGACCTGGGGAGCCCGACGGTCGTCGTCTCGGCGCTCGTCCTCTTGCCGATCGTTCTCGGCGTCGCGATCGATTATCTCTACGTGCCGCCGCCGGAGGAGTACGAGCTTCCGGACACGCGGTGAGCGGGGCGGAAGCGAACGCGTCGGCGGCACCAACGGGGGCCGAAACACCCGGCTCCGGGTCGCTTACGCGTCGTCCTCGAGGAGGTCCGCGAAGACGGCTTCCACGCCGGCGATCACGTCCTCGGGTGGCTGGCTGGCGTCGACGCGGACGAACCTCCCGGGTTCGGCCTCCATGAGCCGCTCGTAGTTGTCCCTGACCGCGGCGAGGTAGCCGTCCTGTTCGAACTTGTTCGTGCGGCCGGCGCGCGCGGCGGCGGTCTCCGCGTCGAGGTCGAGGTAGACGGTCGCGTCCGGCGGCCGCGAGAACGCGCTGTGGATCCCGCGGATGTACTCGAGCGGTCGGGTGACCTCGACGTCGCTCTCGGCGAGGGTCGCGGCCTGGTAGGCGAACCGCGAGTCCGAGTACCGGTCCGAGACGACGACCTCGCCGTCGGCGAGCGCGGGACGAATCGTTCCGGAGAGGTGGTCGGCGTGGTCGGCGGTGTATAAAAAGAGCTCTGCCAGCGGGTCGGCCGTCTCGTCGGCCAGCGAGCGGGCCACCGCGTCGCCGTACCAGCTGTCGGTCGGCTCGCGGGTGAAGACGGCGTCGGGGTAGACGTCGTGTAACGCCTCCCACACGGTCGTCTTGCCGCTCCCGTCCAGTCCCTCCAGCGTGATCAGCATGGGTCGACTCCGGCGCGACGGGGAATAAATCGCGGGGATCCGGACCGCGGGACGGGACGGAGCGCAGGATCGCTCCGGATGATCGTCGGGACTCCTCCGGCGGCGACCGCAAATGCCACTCTGCGGGGAACCAGCCGGGAACACACCTTTTATCTCCCAGTCCTTGGAAGGGATGTGTACGCGTGTCCCAGCGCACGTCCGACCGGACTCCCGCTCGACCCGAGCGCCGTCACGCCGGTGTGTGCTGTGATCCACCACACAATGAGCTTCGAAGTTCCCGACGAGTTACGATACCTGGAATCGCACGAGTGGACAACCGTCGACGACGAGACCGTCCGCGTCGGCGTCTCCGACTTCGCCCAGGACGAGCTGGGCGACGTCGTCTTCGTCGAACTCCCGGCGGCCGGCGACGAGGTCGTCGCCGGCGAGGCGTTCGGCGTGATCGAATCGATCAAGGCCGTCTCGGACCTGTACGCACCGGTAACCGGCGAGGTCGCCGCGGTCAACGAGGACCTGTTCGACCGCCCCGAGCTGGTCAACGAGGACCCCTACGGCGACGGCTGGATGCTCGAGATAGCACCGACCGACGGCGTCGACGCCGATGAGCTGCTCGACGCCGACGGCTACGAAGCGCAGATCGCCTGATGCACACACGACACCACATGACCACAACGACAACCGACGGAGGAGCCGAACCGAACCGCAGCCGCGCCGCGGGGGGCCGATGAGCGGAAGCCCGTACGCGCCCCACACCGACGCCGAAACCGAGTCCATGCTGGAGGCGATCGGCGTCGACCACGAGGAAGCGCTCTTCGACATCCCGGACGACGTCGCGTTCGACGGGGCGTTCGGCATCGACGGCCACACCGAACGCGGGATCCGCGAGGAGTGTGCCGCGCTCTTCGAGCGCAACGACGACGCCGTCGAGTTCCTCGGACGCGGCCACTACGGCCACTACGTGCCGAGCGTCGTCGACCACCTCTCGGACCGGTCGGAGTTTCTCACGAGCTACACCCAGTACCAGCCGGAGGTCTCACAGGGGTTCCTGCAGGCGCTCTTCGAGTACCAGTCCATGCTCGTGGAGCTCACGGGGCTGCCGGTCGCGAACTGCTCGATGTACGACGCCGCGACCGCGCTCGCGGAGGCCGCGATGCTCGCCGACCGCGTTCGCGCCACCGGCGGCGACGTCGTGCTCGTGCCCGCCCACCTGCGCGAGGGAAAACGAGAAGTCCTCGAAAACTACTGTGACGGCGCCGACCTGACCGTCGAGGCGTACCCGATGGAGGACGGCATCGCCGACGTCGGCGCGCTCGCCGACCGCGTCGACGACGACGTCGTCATGGTGTACGCCGAGAACCCGACCGTTCGCGGCTGTATCGAGGAACGGCTCGCGGCGATCGGCGATGTCGCCGCCGAAAACGACGCGTTGTTCACGCTCGGCTCCGACGTCGTGGCGCTCTCGGTGCTCGAAGAACCCGCGAGCGTCGGCGCCGACGTCGTCGTCGGAGAGGCCGGCGCGCTCGGGCTGCCGACGAGCTACGGGATGGGGCTCGGCGTCTTCGCCTGCCGCGACGACTACCTCCGGCAGGTGCCCGGCCGGCTCGTCGGAGCGAGCGAGGACGCCGACGGGAACCGGGCGTTCACGCTCACGCTTCAAACCCGCGAGCAACACATCCGCAAGGAACGGGCGACCTCGAACATCTGTACGAACCAGGCGTGGGTCGCGCTTCGAGCGGCGATCCACGCGGCGTCGATCGGCCCCGACGGGCTCGTCGACCTCGCAAACGACTGCGTGCGGGAGGCCGCCGCGCTCGCGGCGCAGATAGACGAGCTCTCCGGCGCCGCTGCGCCCGTCCACGACCGACACCACTTCCGGGAGTTCACGGTGCGAACCGACCAGCCGGCGGCCGCCATCGCGGGCGACCTCGCGGACGACGGGTTCGCGGTCCACGTCGTCGGCGAACACCTGCTTCAGGTGTGTGTGACCGACCTGAACGCCGACCGGACGGACGACCTCGTCGCGGCGTTCACCGAGGTGATCTGAGTGATCCACGACCAAGCCACGTACGCACGAGAATCCGAAGACGTTCGCGAACCGCTGCTCTCAGAGAAGGGATCGGCGACGGTCGACGTATCGGCCGAGTCGCCGCTGCCGGACGACCTGACCCGCGAGGCGGTCACGCTTCCGAACCCCTCCGAGCCGGAGATCGCACGCCACTACACCCGGCTCTCGCAGATGAACTGGTCGATCGATTCGGGGTCGTACCCGCTGGGCAGCTGTACGATGAAGTACAACCCGGCGTTCACCGAGGACGTGGCCGCCGACCCGAACGCGGCGGTCCATCCGGACCGCCCCGACGAGTCGGTTCAAGGGAACCTCGAGCTCATGCACCGGCTCCAGGAGTTCCTCGCGGAGATCGGCGGGATGGACGCGGTCACGCTCCAGCCGCCGGCGGGAGCGGCCGGCGAGCTCACCGGGATCCTGATCGCGAAGGCGTACCACGAACACCACGGAAACGACCGCTCCGAGGTGGTGATCCCGGCGTCCGCACACGGCACCAACTTCGCGACCGCCGCGACCGCCGGCTACGACGTGGTCGAGCTGCCGTCCGGCGAGGACGGCCGCGTCGACCTGGAGGCGCTGACGGCGGCCGTCGGCGAGGACACCGCCGCGCTCATGCTCACCAACCCGAACACGGTCGGGCTCTTCGAGCGCGACATCGCGGAGATCGCCGACATCGTCCACGACGCCGGCGGGCTGTTGTACTACGACGGCGCGAACCTCAACGCGCTGCTCGGGCGCGGCCGCCCCGGCGACATGGGATTCGACGTGATGCACTACAACGTCCACAAGACGTTCGCGACGCCCCACGGCGGCGGCGGCCCGGG
>CAZKXC010000071.1:0-11668 GCA_964556645.1 uncultured Halobellus sp. | reverse complement strand
CACGACCGGATCCCCAACTACGCGGGCGCAGACGACGCGTGTCGTCGCCTCGCCGAAACGCCCGAGTGGGAGTCGGCAGAGACGGTGAAAGCCAACCCGGACGCGCCGCAGTTGCCCGTTCGGCGGGCCGCGTTGCGCGCGGGCAAGACCGTGTTCGTCGCCCAGCCCAGACTGCGCGATCCGGACCCGTTTCTCCGGCTCGATCCGGCCGCGGTCGACGACGTCGACGCGGCGACGACGGTCTCTGGAATCTCCGAACACGGCGTTCCGACCGCTCCGGAAGCCGTCCCGCGAATCGACCTCGTCGTCTCCGGATCGGTCGCGGTGACGACGGGCGGCGCCCGGATCGGCAAAGGCGAAGGGTACAGCGACCTGGAATGGGCCGTGCTTCGCGAACTCGACGCGGTCGACGCCGACACCACGGTGGCGACGACGGTTCACGAACTCCAGGTCGTCGACGAGCCGCCGTCGCCGGTCGACGACGAGGCGGCAGGCGGCGAGACGGCCGCCGACGCGGTCGACGCCGAATCGGTCGGTCGCGCGGCGGCTCGACTCCCGGAGCCGGATCGTCACGACGTTCCGTTGGATCTCGTCGTCACTCCCGACCGCGTCCACAGAACCGAATCCGACGCGCCACGACCCGCCGGCGTCGACTGGGACGCGCTCGACGACGAGCGCCTGTCGGCGATACCGGTATTGGCCGAGCGCGCGCCCGAGGAGTAGTCGGCCGCGCGCCGAACTCCGGAGGAGGCGGCCGGATCCGACACGGCTATTCCCGCCGCCCGGATAGCCGCGACCGGATGGTTCTCGTCGAAAACCTCGCGTTCGTCTTCGCCGCCGGGCTCCTCACGGCGCTCGCGACCGGAATCGGGGCGCTTCCGTTCTTCGTTTTCGAGGAGATCAGCGACCGGGGAAACGTCGTCCTCTGGGGCGTCTCCTCGGGTATCATGGTGACGGCGTCGGTGCTCGGTCTCATCGACGAGGGGGTGACCGAAGGGACGCTCACCGAGGTCGCGATCGGTATGGCGATCGGCGTGGTGCTGGTCGTCCTCGCTCACGAGGTGCTCGTGGACGCCGACATCGATCCACGGGAGTACGCGGAGGCGGATTTCAGAAAACTCGTGTTGATTCTCGGCGTGTTGACCGTCCACAGTTTTCCCGAGGGCGTTGCCGTCGGCGTCTCGTTCGCCGACCTGGGGTTGGAAGGCGGGATTCCGATCTTCGGGCTCACCGTCCCCGCGCTCGCGATCTTCATGACCGTCGCGATCTCGATCCACAACGTGCCGGAAGGGACCGCGATCTCGATTCCGTTGCGGTCGATGGGCGTCTCCGAGCCGCGGATGGTGTGGTGGGCGGTGTTCTCGAGTCTGCCCCAGCCGATCGGCGCCGTGATCGCGTTCGGATTCGTCCGGATCGCGCGAGAACTGCTCCCGTTCGGCTTCGGGTTTGCCGCGGGCGCGATGATCTACCTCGTCGTCACCGAGTTCCTTCCGGAGGCGCTCGACGCCGGAGCGGAGTTGGCCTACGGCGGCGCGCGCGAACTCGTCGGGGGCATCCTGCTCGGCGTCGCGGTGATGCTTCCGCTCGCGTCACTCTAGGCGGCTCGGGCGACCCTTCCGTCGACTACTGACACCGGTCTTCGATGAACGCGGAGACGACCCGGTTGAACCGCTCTGGCTCCTCGATGAACGGACAGTGACCGCTGTTCGCGAACCGTTCGAGGTCGGCGTCGGGCGTGCGCTCGGCCACGTACTCGACGCCGGCAGTCTCCAGAAGCGTCTCGTCGGCGCCGAGACAGACGAGCGTCGGCACGTCCACCTCGCCGAGAACGTCGCGGTAGTCGCGGACGGACTGGTCGAACAGAATCGCGCTCTTGATCGGCGGCGGCACGCGGGAGATCTCGTCGAACAGCCGTCGCTCGACCGCCGGCGGCTCGTCGACCAGCATCTGCTCGATGAAGAGATCGGCGAGCCCGTGTGGGTCCGTCTGTGCGAGCGTCATCAGGTCACGGAGTTCCTCGAACCCGAAGACGCCGTGGTCGTATCCGTCGCGTTCGAGGTCGAGCGGTTGTTGCTCGACGCTCACGAAGCCGCGGAGCCGGTCGGTGCCGAACTGGCTGACGTACTCCCACGCCACGAGCGACCCCATCGACCAGCCGACGACGACGACCTCGTCGAGGTCGCGCGCGTCGAGAAACGCCTCCAGGTCCTCGGCGTACTGCGGGAGGGTGTGGCCGGTGTCGGTCTTTTCTGACCGGCCGTGGCCGCGAAAATCCAGCGTGATCGTCCGATACGTCTCGGCGAGCGGCGCCTGTTCGTCGAAGAAGCGGCTCCCCATCATCACGCCGTGGAGAAACACCACGGGGACGCCGTCGCCGGACGACTCGTAGTACAGCTCCGCGCCGTTGACCGATTCGGTCGGCATATCGAACGCTCACACAGCGTGGGTTTATGTGTTTGGTCGACGCCGCCGCCGGCACCGTCATCCCGTGGCTCGGCCGGCTATATGGGGATATATACCTATCATGGCAAGCATTATAATGAATAACCAGGAATGCCCAGTTGATGCCAGCCAGTGACTCTCCGTTAGGCAACGCCGACATGAGCGACGACACGCGCCGTAGCGTGCTCAGAGGTGCCGCTACCCTTCTCGGGGCCGGATCGATGACAGCACTCGCCGGGTGTGCGGGCGGCGGCGACGGGAGCGGAGGAGATTCTCAGTTCAGCCCGATCGCCGAGGAGCTCACCGTGTGGCACGCAATGGGCGGAGAGAACGGAGAAACGCTCAATCAGATCGCCAGCGATTTCGAAGACGAAACGGGCACCGCGGTCAACATGGAGTTCCAAGACAGCTACGAGAACGTGTTGACCAACACGCTCGCGGCGTTCGACTCGGGCAACGTCTCCGACATGCTTCAGGTCGACTCGTTGTTCGCCCAGCAGGTGCTCGACACCGGCCAGATCCGATCGGTCGAGGAGATTCTGCCCGACGACTTCGACGCGGACGGCTTCCTCGACAACGTCGCAGACTTCTTTACGATCGACGGGGAGCTCTCCTCGATGCCGTTCAACAACTCGAACGCGATCATGTACATCAACCGCGACGCGTTCGAGGAGGCGGGGTTGGACCCGGACGACCCGCCGACGACGATCGAGGAGGTGCGGGCGGCGTCCGAGGCGCTCGTCAACCAGGACGTCACGGAGTTCGGCATCACTTGGCCGAACCACGTCTGGTTCGTCGAGCACTTCTACTCGTTCGAGGGCGAAACGATGTTGAACAACGAGAACGGCCACTCGGGAACCCCGACCGAGTTCCGCACGCCCGACGCGGTGTACGACCTCTATGAGTGGTGGAAGGGAATGTCCGACGACGAGTTGTACACCAATCCCGGCATCGAGGCGTGGGGTGAGGCGACCTCGCTCTTCGTCGAAGAACGGGTCGGGATGCTCATGACGAGCACGGGATCGGCCGGCGGGCTCATCGCCGACACCGAGGGCGTGTTCGACGTCGACGCCTCTCCCCACCCGTCGATCTCTGACACGCGCGTCGGGCCGGTCATCGGCGGGGCGTCCTTCTACGTGCCGGACGGGCTGCCCGAGGAGCGATACGAGGATATCGGCCAGCTGCTGGCGTTCATGGCTGACCCAGCCGTCCAGGTCGACTGGCACAAACAAACCGGCTACTACCCGATCACCGAGAGCTCGATCGAGGAACTCGAGTCGGAGAACTGGTTCGAGGAGAACCCGATGTACGCGACGGCCCTCGAACAGCTCCAGGCGGCCGAAACGGATAATCCGGCGACGAGCCGAATACTGGTCGGTCCGGCGCGTGCGGTTCAGACGACGGTTCAGAACAAGTCCGTCGACATCATCAACTCCGACGACATCGCAGGCGAGATCGAGGCGATGAAACAACAGGCAGAAGAAGAACTCGACAGCTACTACAACTGACCCGTCGACCCAGTATTTCATGTCCAAGCGAGAAGTTTTCGACAGCAGGCTCGGAGCGGCGTTGTTGTTGTTGCCGACGATCGTCGTCTCGTTTCTGTTCTTGTACTACCCGGCGGCGCTCGCGGTCCGAACGAGCTTCTTCGATTCGACGTTCGGACGGCCGGACGAGTTCATCGGCATCGAAAACTACGTGAGCCTGGCGACGGACCCGGGTTATCGGTTCAGTCTCGCCATCACCGTTCTCTTCGGCCTCCTCGTCGTCGCCGGAGTAATGGTGTTTTCGTTGTACGTGACGTTCCTCATCCACGAGGTCGACTACGGCGAGAGCGTGTACCTGATCTCTGCGATCTGGCCGTACGCGCTGCCGCCGGCCGTCGCCGCGCTCGTGTTCACGTTCATCATTCATCCGACGCTCGGCGTTCTCACCGGCCCGATCGAGTCGCTCGGGTTCGCCGTCGACTGGTTCAACTCCGGCTGGCAGGCGTTCGTCGTCATCACGATCGCCGCGATCTGGAAGCAGATCGGGTACAACGTGATCTTCATGGTCGCCGCGATGAACAATATTCCGGAGGCGCTGACCGAGACCGCAGAGCTGGACGGCGTCAGCGGGTTACGCCGGCTCATCTCGATATATATCCCGATCATGAGCCCGACGTTGTTTTTCCTCGTGATCATCAACACCATCTACGCGTTCTTTAGCACCTTCGCGTTCGTCGATCTCATGACCGGCGGGGGGCCGTCGAGTTCGACGAACATCCTGATATTCGACCTGTATCAGGAGGGGTTCTCGTTTTTCAACTTCGGGATGGCCTCCACCAAATCGGTGTTGTTGTTCATCATCGTCGGGATCTTGATGTACATTCAGTTCCAGCTGACCGAGGAGTACTCACACTACGGAGCCTAAGATGGTCGGAATACTACAGTACCCAAAACGGTGGATTCAGACGACTCGTCGCCGAACCGACGCGTTCTTTTCGACTGCCGGAATCGAGAGGATCGGCGTACACGTCCAGCTCGTCGTGCTGGTGTCGCTGGTGCTTTTCCCCATCGTCGTCGCCGCGGTCGTGAGCACCAAAGGGGTCGGTATTGTCACCAGCGTCTCCGACCTGCTCCCGGGGTCGTACGCGGCAGAGAACTACCGGGAAGCGCTCGTGGATTACAACTTCGGGCGGTTCATGCTCAACTCGCTGGTGATGTCTGTCGTCATCGTTGTCGGCAAACTCGCCGTGTCGGTGTTGGCAGCGATGGCGATCGTCTACTACCGGGTGCCGTACAAGGATCTGGTCTTTTTGTTCATCCTGTTCACGCTCATGTTGCCCGTCCCGGTCCGGTTCGTGCCGTTGTTTCAGCTGATCAACGACCTCGGCTGGGGGAACACGCTGCTCGCAATCACGGTGCCGTACATCGCGAGCGCGACCACGGTGTTCATTCTTCGGCAGCACTTTCTGTCGATACCAAGCTCTATCGTCGAGAACGCGAAGATCGACGGAATCGGGCCGGTGAAATTCATGTTGTACGTGTTGATTCCGATGTCGAAGGGGGTGCTCGTCGGCGTCTCGATCATCATGTTCGTTTTCGCCTGGAACCAGTACCTCTGGCCGCTGATCATCATCGACTCGCAGGCGAATCAGGTCGCACAGGTCGGGCTGGCGCTGCTCGAAGGGGACGTCCAGTCCGGAGAACTGGCGTGGGCGCTGGTGATGGCCGGGTCGATGCTGACGTTGTTGCCGCCGCTCCTGTTGATGATCGTGTTCCGAAAGCCCCTTCTGAACACGTTCAGTATTCAACAAAAGTAATCAACAATGACAAAAGTTACCATACGTGATCTTCGAAAGGAGTTTGACGACGTCGTCGCGGTAAACGGGATCGACCTAGAGATACGAGACGGAGAGTTCATCGTCATCGTCGGCCCGAGCGGCTGTGGAAAGAGTACGACGCTCCGCCTGCTCGCCGGACTGGAACAAGTGACGGACGGAGAGATCCTGTTGAACGACAGAGGAGTGGTCGGCGTCGAGCCGAAAGACCGGAACGTCGCGATGGTGTTTCAAAACTACGCGTTGTATCCGCACATGAGCGGCCGCCGAAACATCACCTTCGGGATGAAGTCGACGGGAGACTTCACCGACGCGGAGATCGACGACCGGGTCAGCGAGGCGGCCGACATTCTCGACATCGCCGACCTTCTCGACCGAAAGCCGCAGGCGATGTCTGGCGGCGAG
Source organism: uncultured Halobellus sp. (assembly GCA_964556645.1). Lineage (GTDB taxonomy): Archaea > Halobacteriota > Halobacteria > Halobacteriales > Haloferacaceae > Halorubrum. The sequence goes on along the minus strand of CAZKXC010000071.1, from coordinate 5,499 downwards.
CGCCAGCGGGTCGCGCTCGGGCGCGCGATCGTTCGCGACCCGGACGTGTTCTTGATGGACGAGCCGTTATCAAATCTCGACGCGAAACTACGGATACAGATGCGCGCGGAGCTCTCGAAGCTCCACCAGGAACTCCAGACGACGACCGTGTACGTCACACACGACCAGACGGAGGCGATGACGCTCGGTGAGCGTGTCGTCGTGATGAACGACGGCGAGATCCAGCAGGTCGATCCGCCCCAGCGGCTGTACGATTTTCCCGCGAACCAGTTCGTCGCCGAGTTCATCGGTGACCCGGCGATGAACATGTTCGGCGTCCGCGTACAACCGGACGGAGACGGCCACACTCTCCACCATCCGGAGTTCACGATCCCGTTGTCCGGGAGCGACGCGCTCTCTCGCGTGCGCGACGCGAGCGTCGTGCTCGGCGTCCGTCCCGAGGATCTGTATCTCGTCAGCGAGGCCGGCGACGAGTTCCCGGGCGAACTCGATGCGACCGTCGAGGTGACCGAACCGCTCGGCGACAGTCTTCTACTCGAGTGTTCGATCGGGCCGGACGTGGTCAAGGTCCACTCCGAGCCGCGACGCGATATCGACAGCGGCGACGACGTCAGGCTCGCGTACGATCCGCGGCGGCTCCACGTGTTCGACGACGAGACCGGCGAAACGCTGTACCACTCCGAGCGAGCGAGAAGCGACGGCCCATCACAACGGACGGAGCCGAGCCCCTGACGCGACGAGGCGGGTCGCGTGTCGTCCCGTCCTCGGCTTCGGCGGACCCTTGCCGGTCGAAGCAGGCGGCGACGCGAACGGGCGCCGACCGGTCAGAAGAGCCGGTCGGACGCGAGCGCCGCCCCGTCAACGAGCGCTTCGAGCTTCTTCCAGACGACGGTCGGATGAACGACGTTCGCCCCTTCGACGACCGTTTCGAAGCCGCAGTCGGCGCCGGCGACCAGCCGCGCAGGGTCGCCGACGGCGTCTGCGAACCGTTCTAAGCGATTCGCGACGACTTCGGGGTGTTCGACGATATTGGTCTTCACGTCGATCACGCCCGGAATGAGCTGCCAGTCGGCCGGCAACGGGTGTTCTTCGAACGTCTCGTAGGTGTGTTGGTGACGCGGGTTGGCCCCTTCGACCACGAGCGCACTGACGTCGGCCCGGTATATCTCGTCGATCACGCTCGGCAGTTCGACGTCCCGGTGATGCGGACCGGGATAGTTCCCCCAACAGGCGTGAAGCCGGACTCGGTCGGCCGGGAGGCCCTCGAGCGCACGGTTGATCGCCTGTACGTGCGTCCGAACCGCCTCACGGAACTCCTCGGCCGTGGCGTCTTTGTACGTCAGAGTGTAGCCGGCCAACACGTCCGGCGCGTCGATCTGAAGCGTCGCACCCGTGTCGAGTATCGACTCGTACTCGGTGTGGAGTGCGTCCGCGAGGTCGAACAGGTACTCCTCGGTGGAGGCGTGATGACCCGTGTCCGCGAACCGCAACACTGCGCCCGGCGAGGGCGCCGTGTGAAACCGACCGGCGAACTCGGCGTCTTCGGTCTCAACCGCGTCGGGAAACCGCTGGAGCTCACGCTGAAGGGCCGACTCGCCGACGTACTCGATGGGTCCCGTCGCGACCGGGCCGCCGATGTTCTCGGTCGTCCCGAGCAACGCCTCGCCGTACTCCGGAAAATCGTCGAGGTCCGCCGGCCACTCGCGTGTGACGTTGCTTTCGCCGAACCCCGTCAGCCGGGTGGTCGTGTCCACCGAGTAGGAGATGCGGCTTTGTTCGCCGTCGTTCGCGATGTCGACGCCCGCCTCGGCCTGCTTGCGGACGACCCGTCGAACGGCCGCCTGAACCGCCGTTTCGAACGCGTCTGTTCCCCTGGCCTCCGCGTCGCCGAGGAGTTCGCGAAGCCGATCCGAGCGCGGCAGGCTGCCGACGTGTGTCGTTGGAATCTTTCTCGCCATACGGATTCACGCTCGCCGGGATCGATAGAACTTGTGGAGGCCGCGCCGCCGCGACCCTGCCGGACGAACGGAGAGTATATACGTGGAGCGTCGGAGCAGTTCGACATGGACCGGTCCAGCAGCTCGTTTCCCGCGTCGTCGAGGCCATCGCTCTCGCGCCGAAAAACGCTCCTGATCGGCACGGCCGGCATCGCGGCCGCCGGCGCGGTCGGCGCCGCCTACACCGACGGCGGGACAGACGGCGTCGCCGAGGTGGACGACGAGACAGACCACGAGCGGTCCGCGGCCGACCTCACCATGATCGCACACCGCGGGTTCGCGGGCGAGAACCCCGAAAACACGGTCGCAGCGGCGGAGGCGGCCGCAGGCGTGCGAGGCCGTGCTGCGGGCGACGAGTCGACGGATCGGCCGGCAGACCTCATCGAGATCGACGTCGTTCCGACGGGCGACGGCGACGTCGTCGTCTTTCACGACGACGGGTTAGCAGAACGCGACGGCGGCACGCGCGGGCTCACCGACGCCGACGGCGTCGTCTGGGAGACGGACACGACCACCGTCACGAGCGCAGAGGTGCTCAACAGCGGCGAGACGGTGCCGCGGCTATCGACACTGGTGGAGGCGGTGCCGGCGGACGTCGGCGTGAACGTCGAGTTGAAAAACCCCGGCCGGACCGACCTTCGATTCGCCGAGAAGCTCTCCGAAGACGAACTGTCGGAGCGGACGGCCGCCTGGCAGCCGTTCGTCGACCGCGTGGTCGACACGCTCGACGGCCACGACAACGAGTTCCTGTTCTCGTCGTTTTACGAGGGTGCGCTGGCGGCGGTCCGCGAGGCGTCCTCGTACGCGGTCGCGCCCGTGTTCTGGCGATCGGTCGAGGACGGCCTGGCGATCGCTCGGGAACACGACGCCGAGGCCGTCCACCCGCCGATAGAACTGATCGACGGAACCCCGTTTCACGACGAGTCGGGCGACGTCGTCGGGGAAGATCTCGTCGAGACCGCACACGCGGAGGGCCGTGACGTGAACGTCTGGACGGTCGAGACGTGGTACCAGGCCGACTGGCTCGCCGCGGTCGGCGTCGACGGACTCATCGCCAACTATCGGACGGTGACTGACTGACGCTGCCACGCCCGTCCCCGATCGCGAGAGCGTTCTCCGGCGTCTGGTTCCGTGTGGTCTCCGACCGAGGTATATCACGGTAATTAAATAGGTACCGTCGGTATCACGAGCACCAGTCCTGCGCGAGACGCCCTCACAGCACTCATGATACGCACACACAACGGGTCCCCGCCCGAGCGACCGACCCCGTCTCGGGTCCACAGAGCCCGCCGATGACACGCGGAGACCCGTCGTCGACGTACGAGGCAGCGATCCTCGACCTCGACGGAACGATATACCTCGGCGACCGCCTGATTCCGGGCGCCGCTGCGAGCGTCGCGGCGCTGCGAGACCGAGGGATCGACGTCGTGTTTCTCACGAACAAGGCGATCGACCGACGCCAAAAGTACGCCGAGAAGCTCACAGGGCTTGGTCTCGCGGCACGCCGAGACGACGTGATAAACTCCGGCTGGATAACCGCCAGGTACGCCGCCGACCGCTACCCCGACCGGCAGGCGTTTGTCATCGGCGAGGACCCGCTCGTCGACGAGTTCGTAGCGGCCGGGCTCACCGTCGATCAGCGCGAACCCGGCGATCTCCTCGTCGTCTCGATGGACCGCGAGTTCACCTACGAGAAGCTCCGTCTGGCGCTCCGAACCCTCGACAACGGAGCGCCGTTCCTGGCGACGAATCCGGACAGAACGTGTCCGACGGCACACGAGCCGATTCCCGATGCCGCAGGCATGATCGGTGCGGTCGAGGGCGTATCCGGCCGAACGGTCGACCGGGTGCTCGGCAAGCCCTCGTCGGCGGTGGCCGAGACGGCGCTGAGCGAACTCGGCGCCGACCCGAGCGAGTGTCTCATGATCGGCGACCGGCTCGAGACCGACATCGAGATGGGAACCCGCGTCGGCATGGAGACGGTCCTCGTCATGTCCGGAGTCACCGACCGCGGGACGCTTTCTGCGGCGGATCTCTCGCCCGACCACGTGCTCGACTCCATCGCCGACATCGGAGCCGTTCTCGAGTGACCCGACCCGAGTGAATCACCAACAGACATAAGCCCAGTACCGAACCAGAAACGATCGATGCGGATCCGATCGTTGTTGACCGGCCGAGGCGCTCCCGCCGAGCCACCCGGATACGACCCGGAGCGCGCGCGGACGACGGTGACGCGACACCGAATCATAACGCACGAGCAGAGCCGCTACGAGTGTCAGGTCGTCGAATCGGTCGACAGCGCCTACGCCGTCGGGTACGGCTACGATCCGACGTCTGACTCCTCCCGGGTGTTCCTGTTGGACGGAGGAGAAACGGTGCGTTCGGTCTCGTCGGCTCGTCCGATCGACGCCGACATCGCGGCCGACGGCACGGCAGTCGTGATCGAGTCCGGCAGCGACGCGGACCTCACGAGCAGGGTGAGAATACTCGATACGCGCGGCGAGACGAAGCTGCGACGGGAGATCGACGCCACCGTCGGCACGAGCGGCATCTCCGCCGACGGGAGCCGTGTCGTCGCGGTGTCGAAAGCGCGGTCTCCGCGGGTACACATCTACGACGTCGCCGACGCCGAGGCGACGACGACGGCCCTGTACATGTCCGGTCTCGGCTTCGAGTCGTTTCAACGGGGCGACGACGGGAGACAGATCTGTTTGAGCGACGGATCCCGGCCACACCTGATCCTGGATACTAGCGGCGACACGGTCTGGGAGAGCGACACGTATCGAAGCATGCGACCGAAACTCGATCAGGTGCGCGACTGGCTACCCGGGTAGGCGGCGTCGAATCTGGTCTTCCAGCGCCGTCTTGTCTCGTGCGATGACGTCGGCCTGCGGATGGTCCTCGGTGTCGCCGTACGACTGGTAGCGGACGACAGACGCCCCGGCAGCCGCCGCCGCCTCGATTCCGGTCTCTGAGTCCTCGACGACCAGACAGCTGTCGGGGTCGACGCCCAGACCGTCCATCGCGTGTTCGTACACCGCAGGGTTCGGCTTTCCGGGTGCGTCGATATCTTCGACGCTCACGATCGTATCGAAGGTCGTGTCGTATCCGCCGACCGCCGCGTCGATCCACCTCCGCGGCGACGACGAGACGATGCCGACGAGCACCCCGGCTCGTTGAATGGCCTCGAACACCGAGTCGGTCGAAAAGACGAGGCTTTCGTCGTCTTGGTAAAACGTCTCGGCATCACGCAGGATCGACGCCTCTACCGCCTCTCTGTCGGGAAGGCCGTACTCGTTATCGAGCCGCGACAGCGCTTCCCGAAAGTTTCGCCCGGTGACGTCGTCTAGCGTCGGAGTGCCGCGCTCGACTCGCGGAAACACCTCGTGAGTCCAGTACTCCTGCCACCGAGGCTCGGAGTCGATCAGAACGCCGTCCAAGTCGAACAGAATCGCATCGAGATCCATTGAGAGACTGGCGGGTTACAGATCCTCGCCGTACT
>CAZKXC010000070.1:0-11806 GCA_964556645.1 uncultured Halobellus sp. | reverse complement strand
GGCGAACGGTATCTGGAATACTGCTCGCCATCCTTGGAGTGGTGCTCGTGAGCGAGGTGGTGTCCGCGTACGCGCGGAAAAAGGTGCGCTGACACAGATGCCGACCAGCCCCGTCTCACGGTCACGGGGCCCTGTTGACGCTGCCCGGACAGCATAAATTCGGGCGAACACATCCGACGAGCCAACTGACCGCCGACACAGACAACGATCGAAATCGCACATGACAGCAACACCAGATCCGGCGGACCGAACCGATCGATCGACCGACGGCGTCGTCCTGTTCGATATGGACGGCGTCATCCTCGAAGGGTGGGGGACGAACACCGCGGTCCGCCGCCGGGCGCTCGAGGACCTGCTCGAGGAGCGCGAGCTGACCGTCGACGACGACTGCCGCGAGGCGCTCGCGGCAGAGGGGTACGGCGACGACTTCCGGGCCGCCTGCGAGCAGATCGGGGTCGACCCCGTCGCGTTCTACCGGGCGCGCGACCGGCGCAGCGCGAAGCGAACGGTCTCGCGGCTGGCCGCCGGCAGCCGGCGGCTGTGTGCCGACGTCGACGCGCTGGGAGCGATCGCCGAGCGGGCGGCCGTCGGCCTGGTGAGCAACAACTACCAGCCGACCGTCGAGTTCGTCGTCGACCACTTCCGGCTGACCGAGTTCGGCGTCGCCCGGGGGCGCGACCTCGGTCCGGACGGCTACCGGCGGCGCAAGCCGAACCCGCACTACCTGAACGAGGCGCTCGACGCGCTCGGCGCGTCCGAGGGGCTCTACGTCGGGGATCGTGCGACGGACGTGATCGCCGCCGACCGCGCCGGCCTCGACAGCGCGTTCATCAGACGCGATCACAACGCCGGGCTCGAACTCGACGTCGAACCGACGGCGGAGGTCGGCAGCCTCGAGGAGCTGCTCCCGCTCGTCGACGACCGGTGAGGGACCGGTCCGCGCGGCTATATATCGATACCGAGTGGTAACCGTGACTATGATCGATCCCGTCGGCTCCGTGACCGACCGAGGTGGCATATATCACACATAGCAGGGTACATGATCGTCCGTCTGGTATCCGCTGGCATGGGATCCGATCGGAACGGTACCGAAGGGGCGCCGACCCGCGCGGAGGGACGCTCCACATGAGCGACCGACGCGACACGTACGACCGGAAGGTGCAACTCACCGGCGGGACCACGTACACGGTCTCGCTGCCGAAGACGTGGGCAAAAGCCCGGTCGCTCGAACCCGGCGACCGGATTCGGCTCCATCCACGGGGCGGTCGGCTGCTTCTCACACGGCCGGAGCGCGAGGCGGACCGGGAGACGGTGACGGTGTCGGCCGCGCGCCACGACCCGGCGGGGGTAGAACGGATCGTCGTCGCCGCGTACGTCGCCGGCGCCGACGTCGTCCGGGTCGACGGGGCGCCGGACCGGGACGCGCGGGCGGCCGTCCGCGACGCGGTCGGCGGACTCGTCGGGATCGAGGTGGCCGAGGAGACCGACGCGGAGATGGTGGCCCGGACGATGCTCGACATCGACGACCTGCCGCCGGAGCGGACGCTCGCGCGCATGGAAGACAGAACCCTGACCATGCACGAGGAGGCCGTCGCGGCCGCGCTCGCGGGCGATAGTGCGGCGGGACGGCGCGTCTCCGACCAGGACGACGGCGTCGACCGGTTGTTTCGGCTGCTCGCGCGGGAGTTCCAGCGCTCGCTGGGCGGCGTCTCCGGCGGCGCGGACGGCGGTCTCACCGCGTTCGACTACTACGCGGTCGCCCGACAGCTGGAGCGGGTCGCCGACCACGCCGAGAAGATCGCCACCGCCGCCGTGACGATCGAGGAGCCGGCGCCGGACCCGATCGCCGCCGACCTCGACCGGCTGGCCGCCGACGCCCGCACGGTCGTCGACCGGGCGTTCTCGGAGGTCCTCGCCGAGTGTGACCCGCGGACGCTCGGCGGCATCGTCGCCGACGCGGACGCGGTCATCGAGCGGACGAAACGGGTGGACCGGGAGCTGTACGACCGCGGACTCGCGGACGGCTACGTGCTCGCGACGGTGCTCGACAGCGTCACTCGGACCGTGGAGTACGGGATCAACATCGCTGACGCCGGACTGCGAGCCGCCCTTCGGTCGGACGAAACGGCCGCCGAAGAACGGGCGTGAGCCGGGGTGTCCGCGGCGGTCAGAAGAGGCGGGGTCCGTCTCCGGACGGCTTGACGCCGGTCGTCGTCAGTCCGTCGCGTCGGCGGCGTCGGTCTCAAAGTACCACGCGGGGGCGACGACGACGGTGTCGTCGAGGCCGTCGTATCGGAACGCGACCCGGACGCGCTCGCCGGTCGGCGCGTGGACGTACGTGGCCGACAGCTCGAGAACGAGTCCGTCGGCGGTGACGAACGCGACCGACCGGAAGTCGCGGACCTCCTCGCCGAGCGCGGCCGGCTCGCCGGTGACCGTCGCTCGATACAGGGGGAGCTCCGTGGCGGCCGGCCGAACCGTCGAGTCGCTGCCGTTCAGAAACCGTCGGATCGGCTCCGCGGCGGCGGTGCCGACGAGCCGCGTTCCGTTCGGCGCGGCCGAGGGCGGCAGCCGCCTGGTCTCGACGCCCGCCGGCCTCACGGCCCGTTCGTAGGCGTCGTCGCCGTCGGCGAACACGGTGACGGTGCCGTCGTGAGTCGCGTTCACCACAGACGCGTTGGCGGAGCCGGTCAGCCGGTATCGGGTCGCCGACTCGACCGCCAGGTCGACGCCGCCGTCGCCGGCGATCCCGACGCTGCCGCCGGTCGTCGCGTCGAGGTCGGTCGCGTTCGCCGGCCCCGAGGCGACGAGCAGCAGCGACGCCGAGGAAACGTTCGAGACGGCGGCGACGTGAGCGTCGGCGAGCGCGTCCGGGTCGTACACGCCGGTCAGAAAGACGCCCGGCGGCGTCCGCGCCGTCGACCCCACGGTGCCGGTGAGTCCGTCCTCGTAGAGCCCCAGATACGCCGAGTCGTCGAGGCTGGCCGCGGTGCGCTCCGCGGACGCCGCCGTCCCAATCGCGTCGGCGGCGGCGGCGTACTCGCCGTCGACCGGCTCCGACGGGCCGGTCCGGTCCGCGTCGGCGGAGTCGGTCCCGGCGTCCGACGGCGGGACGCCTCCGGGAAAGAGAACGACTGCGACCGCGATCAGCAGCGCGACGGCCGCCACGGCCACGGCCGCGGAGCGCACCCGCCCGGTCGCCGGGCGTTCTCCGGCGACGACGGACCGCCACGCCCGCGTCACGCGGCGCCGGTCGTCGGCCGCGTCCGCCGTCGCCGCGGTCGCGAGGTCGACGCCGAAGTGACGGGAGAACAGCCGGTCGGCCGTGTCTCGGTCGACGCCGTACAACAGTTTGTCGCGGAGGTCCGCCGGCGAGACGCGGCTCGCTCCGACCGCCTCGGCCCGGCGGCGAACGGCCGCCGATCGTCCCGTTTCGTCGACGACGACGTCGGCGTCGTCCGGAACGGGCGTGCCGACCGCGATGCGTCGCGTCTCTCCGTCGCGCCGGGCGACGACGACGGTCGCACCGTGACCAGCGTCGGATGCCGCGCAGGTCGTCTCCCAGCCGCACGCCGCCCACAGCGCGGCGACGAACTCGCGGCGCTCGGCGGCCGAAAGGCCCCGGTACCGGCGTGTGAACGCCGCTTCGGACGGGACACCCATGGGTGCCGTGAGGGCGGCGATCCATACAAACGTACCGCGGACCGGAACGCGGTCCGTCCAGCCGCGCCGCGAGCGGCCGAACCCGAATCGAGTAGCGGCACGGGTCCGCGCCTCGGCCCTCTCGTTTCGGCATCGAGGCGGCCGGTCTCCGCAGGGACGGTGTATCTCGCGCAGGCGCGCTAGAACGGTATGGGTCCGTCGTCGCCAACGTTGTTCGAGGCGCGTACCGCTCGAAGCGACGGTCGTGGGCCTCGTCAGGAGCGTCGGCACCCTGTGGAGGACCGTCCCGAGCGTGGCCGGCCGCGGTAGTGAACACGCTCAAGCGAGGAGTCGCCCTCAGCGCCTGCGGCGGAAAGACGAACGCGCGCTGTCGGTCGGGTCGGGTCCGTTCTCGGCCGGATCGGTCTCCTCGTCGGGGACACGGTGACACCCTCGACAACGCGTCTCGCCGGCGATAAGCGGAGTCTCGCAGACCTGACAACGCCGGCCGTCGAGCCCGGCGGTCGCCGACGCGAGGATGTCTGCCGGGGCTGGCCGAGGCGCCTCAACCGCCCCGCGGGCCGCCAGCCGGTCGACCAGCGCGTCGTCGCGGAGCCACGAGAGGAACCGCCAAAGCCCGAGATAGAGGACGGTCGGTCCGCCGATCGCGACGGCAGCGACGCCGAGCCGAAAGGCGAGCTCGGCCGTGTTGCCGAGACCCATACAATGTGATCGGTTCGGAGCGCGTTGTAACTGTCGCCGGCACGCGCGAACTGAGCGCACACGATGACGGGTCGGATCACAGGGGAGAACGCTATCGCGACGACACCGACGATGGCGGCGTTGAGAACGGTGTACGGGAGACAACGGTTCTCGCCGGTGTACTCCGGCCGGCGGAGACGGTTGGCGGTCCGGCGAAGCGATTCGAGTCCGGTCATCGGTCGTGATGTGAGTCGGGGCGACAGACGTCTCCGGAACCAGGGGTCACGCGCGCAGCGCGCTGTTGCCGAGCGGCTCGCCGTGAACGAGGTGGTACGCGGTCGGAAACGCCGCGAGACCGGCGACCTGTACGACGGCGCCGAGCAGCGTGAGCCACCAGTTCCCGACGGCAATCACAACGGCGGCGACGCCCATCGACGACGCGAGAAACAGGAGGCTGAAGTAGCCGACCCGAAGCGGGAGCGACGTCAACTCGCTCCGTCGCGGCCACGCGCCGACGTCGACGATGCCATTCCGGAACTCCGCGAGTGCGAGGCTCCCGGAGCCGATAGCGAGCAATCCCGCCAGCGACACCGCGTCGGGATACGCGTTCTGAAAGACCACCACGAGAGCGAACGCCGGCGTCGAGAGGAAAGAGAGTTCCATCCCGCCGAAAAAGACCTGCTCGAGCCAGTCGATGAACCGTGTATGCCACCCACGCATCGTTGGTTCCCGTCGATTCCGAGCGCATAATCATAAACCGTTCGACGACGTCAGTGCTTTCTTGCTCGGTCGGAGGGGTCCGGTGGAAACCGCCTCCGCGTCTCATCGGACGGTTCTGCGGCCGTATACGTATTAGATTGTACGTATAGAGGGTGTTACCCATTAGTTATATTAATGATGATGATTAACAACACCTGTAATGGTTTATCAGACTCCGGACACGGACGAGAGGGGAGTTTCGAGACGGAGATTCCTCGGTGTTGCGGGTGCGACGGGTACGGCGATGGGGGTCGCCGGCTGTCTCGGCGGCGGTGGCGGCGACGGCGATCAGCCCATCCAGATGTCGATGGACGGAGAGTTTGCGGGAGCACAAGAACCGATCGTACAGGCACTGTACGATGCCGGCCTCAGCGAGGACATCGGCGTGGAGTTCCTCCCCGGCGACTTCGAGACGGGCGCGCGGCAGACGGACTTCACGTCGGCGCTGGACGCCGGGCGGTCGAGTCCCGACATCTTCATGATGGACTCCGGCTGGACGATCCCGTTTATCGTCCGCGAACAGCTCGTCAACCTCACCGAGGAGTTGTCCTCGGAGACGCTCGACTTCGTCGGGAGCGACTACCTCGACGCGGCGGTCAGCACCGCGAGCCACCCCGAAACGGGCGACCTGTACGGCCTCCCGTTGTTCCCCGATTATCCGGTGATGCACTACCGGAAGGACCTCGTCGAAGACGCCGGCTACGACACCGCAAACTGGAGCACGGAACCGATGACGTGGACCGAGTTCGCCGAGGTGGCCGCCGACGTTCTCGAGCAGAACGACGACCTCGACTACGGGTTCACCACGCAGGGAGCCGACTACGAGGGCACCGCCTGTTGTACGTTCAACGAGATGATGACCTCGATGGGCGGCGCGTACTTCGGCGACCACGAGAACCTGTTCGGTCCGGTGGGCGACCGGCCGATCACGGTCGACGAGGAGCCCCTTTATGAGACCATCAGAATGATGCGCTCGTTCATGTACGGGCCGGACGCCGAGAACGCCAACCCGGACATCCCGCAGATCAGCAACAGCGACCTCGTGGAGTTCACCGAGGAGCCCTCGCGGGAACCGTTCACGAGCGGCAACGCCGCGTTCATGCGCAACTGGCCGTACGCCATCACTATCAACCTCGACGAGGGGTTCACGGCCGGCGAGGACTACGACGTGATGCCGATGCCGTACGGCGTCGAGGAGGGTCAGGGGAGGTACGAGGGAACCGGGGGGACGAGCCACGCGCTCGGCGGATGGCACCTCACCATCAACCCGAACAGCCAGCGTCTCAACGACGCAATCGCGGTGCTGGAGGCGTTCGCCAACGAGGACGTGATGTTGACAATCTTCGAAGAACTTGGCAACCTACCGCCGGTCGCCTCGGTGACGCAGTCGGCCACGGAAGACCAGGTCGGCGACCTGGCGAACTTCCTCGACACGTTCGCCGTCGCCGCCGATAACACGGCGGCACGACCGGTGACGACGGCGTGGCCCGACGAGTCGCCGCTCATCTCGGGCGAGATCAGCGACGCTTACCGCGGCGAGAAGTCGCCGGAGGACGCCATGGCGGACCTCGAAGAAGAGCTCGCCAGCATCGAAAACGAAGGCCAGTAACGCTCAGTACCGGGATAATGAACCAAGACACCGACACGCGGCTGCTCATGCGACCGCTGAACTGGCTCGAAACCCAAAGCGAGGCGACGTTCGCCTACGTCCTGCTGGCGCCGGCGTTTCTGCTCTTGGCCATAATCGCCTTCTACCCGCTGATACGGACGTTCTCGTTCTCGTTGCTCGCCGACCAGACGGCGGCACCGACCCCGTTCGGCGAATTCATCGGGGTCGACAACTACGCCGCCCTGCTGACGGGCGAAGCGTTGCTGCCACAACAGTTCCTCGATCCGTCGTTCGCGACGCCGATACTACAGCAGGCGCTTTTCGTGACGCTCGCGTTCGCGATCCTCAGCGTGCTCTTCGAGACGCTGATCGGCTTCGGACAGGCGATCGTTCTCGACCAGGAGTTCTACGGACGACGCTGGGTTCGCGTCGCGATCATCATCCCGTACGCCATCCCCATTGTCATCCAGGCGATGATCTTCTATCTCATGTTCAACCCGACCGTCGGCTTCGCGGCGGAGTTCATGCAGGGGATCGGCGTCTTCGGAAACAACCCGCTGACGAACGCCACCGACTCGTTTATTATCGTACTGGTGGCCGACATCTGGAAGACGTCGGCGTTCATGGCGCTGCTCATTCTCGCCGGACTCCAAAGCATTGATCGCGGGCTCTACGACGTCGCACGCGTCTCCGGCGCCTCGCCGTGGCAGCAGTTCAAGTACATCACGCTGCCGCTCATCGCGCCGGCGCTGCTCGTGGCGATGTTGTTCCGGACGATGGACGCGATGCGCATCTACGGCCTGATCGACGCGACGGCCGGCTGTCAGACGGTGCCGTCGATGAGCTGTCTGGTCATCACCGCGCTTCAGAACACGCGACGGTGGGCGACCGCGTCCGCGGTCGCGTTCCTGACGGCTGTCGTCATCGCCGTCTTAGTCCTGCTCTACCTGATCAGTCTGCGCGATACGGAGGCTGGTGTGACATGAGTCAAGAAGATCGGTCCGACCTGGCGGCGATGGAAACGACCGAAGAACCCGATCTCGACCGCGGAATAGTCGAGGCGTGGGCCGCAAAGATGATATCCAACCCCGACCGGGCCTACAGAGCGACGTTCTACCTCGCGACGATATTTTTCCTTGTCACCACGTTGTTCCCCTTCTACTGGCTGTTCATGGTGGCGCTGACGCCGCGGGGCGACCTCAGCAGCGTCGGCGTCCTCACGCCCGGCGGGTTCAACCCGGGCGCGTTCATCGAGATATTCACCCGGCTGCCGTTCCACCGATACATCTTCAACAGCTTCCTGATCGCGGTCGTCGCGACCGTCATCGTGTTGTTCGTCGCGAGTCTCGCCGGATACGTTTTCGGACGACTCCGGTTCCGCGCGAAGAACGTGTTGTTGCTCGGCGTGCTCGTCACCTCCTTTTTCCCGCCTGCGGCCTTCTTCGTGCCGCTGAACCGATTGTTCAATCGGAACGTCGACATCCTGCGGCCGCTGATACAGGACGGGTCGCTGTACAACACGCCGTACGCGATCTTCATCCCGTTGTCAGCGCTGTACCTGCCGTTGTCGATTTTCATCCTGATGACGTTCTACTCGCAGATCCCCGACGGTCTCGAGGACGCCGCTCGGGTCGAGGGGACGACACGTCTCGGTGCGCTCTTCCGGATCATCGTGCCGTTGTCGGCGCCGGGCGTGGCGACCGCCGGCGTGTTAACGTTCATCACCGTCTACAACGAGTACTTTTTTTCCTCGTTGATGACGGACGGTCGGCCACAGAGCTGGGCCCCGATGTTGGAGGGAATCCTCAGATTCCAAGGCGAGTTCGAGGTGTTGTTCAACCTCATGGCAGCGGCCAGTATCGTGGCGGTGTTGCCGGCCGCGATACTCGTTATCGTCGCACAGGAGAAGATTGTCAGCGGACTGACCGCGGGGGCAGTTAAAGAGTAAACTATGGCATCCGTAACACTACAGGACATCACGAAGGAGTACGAGGACGTAACGGCCGTCGACAGCATGGACCTCCAGATACGGGACGGGGAGTTCATCACCTTCGTCGGACCCTCGGGGTGCGGGAAGTCGACGACGATGGAGACGATCGCCGGCCTGACCCTGCCGACCCGAGGGTCGATCGAGATCGGCGATCGGAGCGTCACAAACCTGCCACCGAAGGACCGAGGCATCTCCATGGTGTTCCAGAACATCGCGTTGTTCCCGCACATGGACGTCTACGAGAACGTTTCGTTCGGGCTCCGGCTCCGAAAATACGATCAAGAAGAGATCGACCGGCGAGTCGAGCAGGCGGCCGACGTCGTCCAGTTGGAAGGAATGATGGACCGGATGCCGAAAGAGATGTCCGGCGGACAACGTCAACGCGTCGCCATCGCCCGTGCGATCGTCCGTGAACCGGACGTGTTCCTGATGGACGAGCCGTTGGCGAACCTCGACGCCGAACTCCGGGTACACATGCGCACCCAACTCCAACGGCTCCACCGCGAGCTCGACACCACGATCATCTACGTCACGCACGACCAGGCACAGGCGATGACGATGTCCGACCGGATCGCAGTGATCAACGACGGCGTGCTCCAGCAGGTGGCACCGCCGCTTGAGTGTTACAACGAGCCGACGAACCGGTTCGTCGCCAGCTTCATCGGGTCGCCGGCGATGAACTTCCTCGAAGGGGAGGTCTCCGACGACGGCTTCGAGTCACAGTACGCAAACATCGACTTCGATCCCGCCACCCACGGGGTGACGTCCAGACAGGAGGTTACTGTCGGCATCCGCCCCGAAGACATCTTCCTCGAACAGGATTCCCGGAAGGCGACCTCGCCGACAAAAGCGTTCGACGCCGTCGCCGACGTTCTTGAGCCGATGGGCAAGGAGATGAACGCCTACCTGTTGTTCGACCGCAACGTCGAGGCGAGCGCGGAGGGCCGCGGCGAGGGGCAGCTGCTGATGAACCTCGCGCCCGACACGAGTATCGCAGAGGGCGACGACGTCAGAATTGTGATGGACCGCGAGAACGTCCACCTGTTCGACCGAGAAAGCGGCAACGCGATCACACACACCTTGGAGTAAGGCATCGGGCCGGATCCTCGATCCCATTCGCCCGTTCGGTCCGGCGTTATTAGCGATCAATCGATGCTAACGACGGTGATCCGGTGGGCTTCGACGGCCTCGACCATCGCCCCCCAGCCGCCGACCTCGACGGCACCGGCGTCAGTCTCGACGATGAGCCCGACCTGACCGCCGTAGCTGGCGATGGTCTCCGAACTGATCCCGTCTTCGGCACCGGTGACGACGACATCGGAGAGGACCCCATCGACCACGCGGTCGGCGCCGGTCTCCGTGTCCGTGCCCTCGATCCGGATCCGGATTGTCGCGCCGTCGCGCAGGAGCGGAGTGACGTCGCGGACGCAGTACCGGATGTCGATGTAGTCGATCGGCGGGTCATCGTTGAGGGTCGTGTATATCGGATCCCACGAGTCCCACTGGGTCGTCAGGAAGTACCAGTGGAAGACGTAGGTATGGGTGCGGTCGTCGACGAGGACGCCGTACTCGTTTGTCGAGCCGGCGTGGGGCGCAAAGCAGGTTCTCGTCCGATCAACTATCACCACGAACGGAGAGGGAAGCCGTCGGTGGCGGGCCTCAGAACAGACGTCGGCGAGGTCCGTTCTGTCGGGTAGCGATTCGCCGTCCGTATCGGGCGTGTGGAGAGAGAGATTGACGCGAACGCCGCGCTCGGTCGCCGCCTGGAGCGCCGGACGGAGGCGTTCGAAGTGGTCGACGCCGAGCGAGACGTTCACCTGCGTGTCGGCCTCGCGGATGAACTCGGCGGCGTTTTTGATCACCGTCTCGAACCGCGTGACGATGCTCACCGTCGATTGTTCGACCGATGGCTCGTTCCAGCGGCGCTGGATCTCCTCGGTCGCGGCGGTGAACCGGCTCGCGCGCGTCTGGAGGTCGTCGGTGATCTCGTCGAGGCTGTTCGCGCGGGCGTACCGTGACTCCTGTTCGTAGGTCTCGATGTAGCCCGCGTTCTCCAGGTCGCGTAACACGTCGTAGATCCGTGGATCGGGAACCCCGCTGGCGTCGGCGATGCGAGTAACCGGCGCCGCACCGAGTTCAAGCACCGTCACGTAGGCGTCGGCCTGATACGGCGACAATCCGGCGTCCTCCAGCGTCTCGATCAGTTCGGGTCGGTCCACGCTCACTTTTTACGGCCGGCGGCGACGCGAACCGTAGCCGAACGCCCGGCAGGTCCGTACTCCCCTCGCCCACACGCGATACGTCTGAGTGTCATGATTACTACTACCACGGCTGTGATAAAACGTTTTATTTCCATCTCGAAAGGGGCCGTCGGATGACCGTGGACCCGGGCGGAAGCGCCGAAACGCGGGACTGTCGGTCCGACTAGAAAGGTTTTATTCGAGTCGTCAGCAAAATATCCTATGGACAATTCGGCGGAGAGCGGCGACGGCGCTGACCGATCGCGGTGGACCAGAAACCACACCGCGTCGATCGAGCGTCGCCACGGAAACGTCGCACCCCTCACGGGGTCGCCGGACGTGGATCCGTTCCCTGAGATCCACATTTGGGACACGTGGCTCCTCCGCGACCGCCACGGGGAGATCGCCGACGTCGACGGCTGGCGGTTCGCCTTCTCGCTGACGGCCCCGGCCGACCTCCTCCCCGGAAAGCGACACGACGTGGCGGAGATCCGGTGTTTCTACTCCGCGGACGGGACGCGTTGGCACGATGCCGGGGCGGTTTTTGCCGGCGGCGCGCTCGGCCAGCGCCAGTGGGCCGGCTCCGCGATGTACGACGACGGGGACCTCTACCTCTACTACACCGCCGCCGGCGACGAGACCGCCGACGAGGTGACGTACACCCAGCGGATCGCGGTCGCACACGACGGAGAATTGACCACGTCCGCCGACGGCGTCGAACTCTCGGGGCCGTGGACCCACGAGATACTGTTGACTCCGGACGGGGAGTGGTACGAGACCGAGACCGCGTCGCGGGGGATGACCTACACCTTCCGCGATCCGTGGTTCTTCGATGACCCGGCAACGGGCGAGACGTACCTGCTT
>CAZKXC010000069.1:0-11813 GCA_964556645.1 uncultured Halobellus sp. | reverse complement strand
ATCGTCCAGGAGCTCGCCGCCCGCGGCGAGGTGTACCTGTTGAACTCGTTGAACCCGTTCCGGCTCGAGGGCCAGAAGACGATCGGCTTCGAGATCCTCGAGGAGTTTTACGCCGACTACGGCCGGTTCCCCGACCGGATCGTCCTCCCCGTCGGCAACGCCGGCAACACCTCCGCGTTGTACAAGGGGTTCCGCGAGCTCGTCCAGTCGGGCGCGCTCGACGTCGCGGACGTCCCCAAGCTGACCGGCGTTCAGGCCGAGGGGGCCGCCCCGATGGTCGAGGCGGTCACCGAAGGCAACGACGAGATCCGCCGCTGGGAGGAGGTCGAGACGCGCGCCACCGCGATCCGCATCGGCAACCCGGTGAACGCCCCGAAGGCGCTGCCCGGAATTCGCAACACCGGCGGCACCGCCGTCGCCGTCAGCGACCCCGAGATCACGGCCGCGCAGGCGCACCTCGCCAGCGAGGGCGTCGGCGTCGAGCCCGCGTCCGCCGCGAGCCTCGCCGGGTTAAAGAAACTCCGACGGGCCGGCGTCGTCGACGCCGACGAGATGGTGGTGTGTCTCACCACCGGCCACCTGTTGAAAGACCCCGAAGCCGCCTACGAGGCCGGCGGCGACCCCGAGCCCGTGCCGAACGACGTCGACGCGGTGTTGGCTCACATCCGGGACTGACCGCGTTTTTTCGCTCGATACGCCGTCACGTTCTTTCACGCTCCCGTCGGCGAGAGGGCAACCGTAGCCACGCCCGCCCCACCGCGTCCGGGGTCCCGGCTACTCCGCGTGTCGCTCGTCGGCGCCGTCGAGCGTGATTTCGGTGACCTCGATGATTCGGTCGTCGGCGAGCAGGGTCTCGATCGCCGCGTCGGGGACGGCGTGGTCGAGGTTGTACACGGTCAGCGCCTCGCCGCCCTGGGTTTCGCGGCCGTTGAACATCCCGGCGATGTTGACGTCGTGGTCGCCGAGCACGGTGCCGATGAGCCCGATGACGCCCGGCTCGTCGGTGTTGCGCGCGACGAGCATGTGGCCGTAGGGAACGGCATCGACGCGGAACCCGTCGATGCGGACGATCCGCGGGTCCTCGCCGGCGAACAACGTCCCCTCGACGGCGAGCTCGTCGTCGCCGTTGTGGACGCTGACCCGCACGATGCTCTGGAAGTCCTCGGTCTGACGCGTCTTCGACTCGGTCACCTCGATGCCGCGCTCCTCGGCCAGCCGCGGCGCGTTGACCGCGTTCACCTGCCACTCGAGCGGCTCGAAGACGCCTTTCAGCGCGCTCGCGGTGACGAGTTCGACGTCCTCGGCGGCGATGTCGCCCTCGTAGGTCACCTCGACGCCCGTGATCCGGCCGTCGAGCAGCTGGGCGGCGACCTTCCCGGCGGTCTCGGCGGCGGCGATGTACGGCTCGATCCGCGGGAACGCGGTCTCGTCGACGGAGGGGGCGTTGAGCGCGGTCAGCACCGGCTCGCCGTCGAACGCCGCGATCACCGCCTCGGCGGTGTCGACGGCGACGTTCTCCTGGGCGGCCTCCGTCGACGCGCCCAGGTGCGGGGTGACGACGATCTCCTCGACGTCGAGCAGCGGCGAGTCGTCGGGAAGCGGCTCCTCGGCGAACGAGTCGAGCGCGGCCCCGGCGACGACGCCGTCGTCGACCGCCTCGGCGAGCGCCGCCTCGTCGACGATCCCGCCGCGGGCGCAGTTGATCAGGTAGCCGCCGTCCAGCCGGGCGAGCTCGTCCGCGCCGATCATCCCCTCGGTCTCCGGGAGAAGCGGCGTGTGGATCGTCGCCACGTCGGCGCGCGAGAGCGCCTCGTGGAGGTCCTCGACGAGGGCCGCGCCGAACTGCTCGGCGCGCTCGGCGGAGATGTACGGGTCGTAGACGACCAGATCCATCCCCAGCGAGTCGAGCCGCTTGGCGACCTCTTGGCCGACGCGGCCGAGCCCGACGATGCCGAGCGTCTTGTTGTTCAGCTCCGTGCCGAGAAACGCGCCTTTCGCCCACTCGCCCGCCTTCAGCCGACTGTGCGCCTGCGGGATCGAGCGCGCGGCCGCGAACGTCATCGCGACCGTGTGCTCGGCGGCGGCCCGGACGTTCCCCTCGGGCGCGTTGGCGACGATCACGCCGTGGTCGGTCGCGGCGTCGATGTCGATGTTGTCGACGCCGATGCCGGCGCGACCGACGATCACGAGGTCCTCGGCGGCCTCGAACACCGCCCGCGACACGTCGGTTCCGGACCGGACGATCAGTCCGTTGGCGTCGCCGACGGCGTCCAACAACGCGTCGCCCTCGGCGTCGTACTCCGTCTCGACCTCGTGGCCGGCCGCTCGAAGCCGGTCCAGCCCGGGGTCGGCTATCGGATCCGTGACGAGCACCTTCATGTGCGTATCGACCGGCGGACCGAGGTTAACGCTTTCTTCATCGTCCCGTTCTGCCGTCCCCGACCGTCCCGGCGCCGGCCGACCCGATCCACCGACGCGTTTCTCTCCCCGCCGTTTTGGCTCGGTGTTCGGCCGCACACGCCGTACGGGTCGAGCCGACGCGGTCAGCCGCCACAGAGCGCGACCGTCTCGATCGTGTCGTACACCGGTCCCTCGTCGGTCAGCGTCGACCCGACGAGCCGGACCGAATCGACCTCGACGGTTCCGATCTCGGGGTGGCGTTCGCCGACGACCTCCCGCACGAGCTCCTTCCCGCGGCCGTCGTCCATCCGCGCCAGGGTGACGTGCGGGGTGAACTCGTGGTCCGTCGGCTCGGCCCCGAGCGCGGTCGTCTCCGCCTCCAGCGCCTCGTGAAGCCGGGTCAGCTCCGTGTGTCCCTCCTCGACCCCGGCCCAGACGACCGAGATGTACTCGAGCGAGGGGAAGACGCCGAGCCCCGTTATCGAACACTCGAACGACCCGACGCCGGCCCGGTCGACCGCCCGCTCGCCCGCCTCGACGACCGCGTCGAGGTCGGCGGCGGGGACGTCGCCGAGAAACTTCAGCGTGACGTGGGCGTCGGCCGGGTCGACGGGGCGGAGCCCGGCCGCGTCCGCGAACGCCGCCTGAACGTCGGCGATCGGCCCGGCGAGCGATTCGGGCACCGTCACCGCGAAGAACGCCCGGACCGACGACCCGGACGGAGACGATTCCGACGACACGCACGAAGATCTGTCCGCGTCAAAAATAAGTCTCCGGGAGGTTCCGGGTCCGCACCGATCCGTTCACAAACCGCTGGGGCCGTCTCAGCCGCTCGTCTCGTTCTGTGGCGGTTCCCGGGGCGGCTCGGCGGGGTCGTCGGTCGGCGTCGGGCCGACCGGCCCGGTCGGTCCGGTTGGCTCCGTCGTTCCGCCCGCGGTCGGCGGCTGCCGGTCCGGGCTCCGGTCGTTGCGCACGAGGAAGTCGGCCAGGTTGCCGATCAGCGCGTCGTTGTCGGCGCGCTGGGCGTTCTCCGGCGAGAGGAAGTCGCTGTCGCCGACCATGACGACGCCGTCGTTGCGCACGAGCAGCGGCGCGTCGGTGGCCGCCCGGCTGGTCGACAGCTCGCTGCCGTCGATCGGCCGGAGCACGTCGCCCTCGGCGGCGGTCGTTCCGACGGGCGTCGCGGTCGCGAACATCGCGCGGTCGACCCCCTCGGTCAGCCCCGACTCGTCGGTCGGCGTCGCGTACACGCGCTGGTAGTTCAGGTCGTTCTCGGCCATGTTGTACACGTATCCCGGCTCGGTGGTGGTGCCGAGCGCGGCGTCGAGCGAGGCCGCTCCCGGCCGGTCGAACGCCGCGTCCGGCTCGGTCGCCATCACCACGCGGCCGTCAGCCTCGACGAACGTCTCGATCTCCGCGAGCTCCGCCTGATCGTAGTCGGTTCGGAACGTGACGAACGCGTCCGCCTCGGCGAGCTCCTCGCCGAGCGGGGTCGGGCCGTCGGCGTCCGGACCCCTCGGCGGCCGTTGCTCGGACTCGCCGGGGGTGTACACCCGGACCTCGTGGCCGTTCTCGATGAGCGCGTTCGCCAGCGGCCGGATGTCGCGGTCCGTGACGTCGGGTCCGCCGAACCCGAGCAGCGCGAGCGGGCCGATCGGCCCGCGCGACGGCTCGACGCCGGGGTCGATGACCACCGTCTGTGGCGCCGCGTCGCTCGCCATCTCCACGTTCGCCTCGCCCGGCGTCCGGTCTTTGATCAGGTCGTCTTCGAGGTAGTGTTCGTTCTCGATCTCCGGCGCGGGAGCCGCGCCGTCGGCGCTCGCGAAGCCGACGACGGCCGCGCCGCCGGTGACCGTGGCGAACGTCACGAGGAAGGCGGCCGCGAGGGTCGCCGCTCGGTTCACGCGGACCCACCTCCGTTCACGGCGGCGGTGCCGTTCGTCGTCGCCCCGCTGGCGGCCTTGAGGTCGGTCTCGGAGAACCGTTCTATCGTCTCGACGTGCGGAACCGACCCGAGGTGGACGTACGAGAGCCCCATCGGCTTCACCTCGCCGTATCCCGGATCGTTGGCGTACACCGCGACGACCTGCGTGTCGGTCCGGAGCAGGAACGGGAACCGTCGGTCGGGAGCGGTTTCGCGGGTGTCGACGCGATACTCGCCCAGCTCTGCTCGGGTGGCGGCCTCGTGGATCGCCTCGTTGAGCGAGCCGATCTCGTCGGCGAAGCCGTTGTTCACCGCCTCGGTCCCGAGGTAGACGTCGGCTTTCGCGACCTCCTCACGGGGCATCTGGAACTCCTCGCCGCGTTCGGCCATCATCGCGTTGATGAACGTGTCGGCGAGCGTCTGCTGGCGAGCCCAGCCTTTGATCTTGTTGCCGCCCACCTTGTCGGGGCCGCTCGGGCCGGCGATCGGCTGTGTCGTCTGCGGGGCCGGCGCGTTCAGGCCGATGCTCCCGACCACCGACGTCGGCAGAACGTAGATGTCGTCTGCGGGCGCCATCGCGTAGTAGCCGCCGGAGGCGCTGACCTCCTGGACGCTGGCTATCACCGGCAGATTCGGCTGTTGGCTCGTTCGCTGTACCGCCTTGTATATCCGCTCGGAGGCGACCGGCGCGCCGCCGGGCGTGTCGAGTTTCAACACGACCGCGCCGACGGAGTCGTTGGCGCGTATCTCCGCGAGCTCCGTCTCGACGTTGTCCGCGAGGGCGGTGTTGATCGGGCCCTCGATCTCGACGACGGCGACCGTATCGCCCGTCTGGTTGGTCACGCCGTACACGCTCGGCGCGAACACCAGCCCGAGCAGCGCGGCGGCCACCACGACGGCCGCGACCTGTCGTCGCGGCGTCACGGCAGTAGAAAGCTGATCTGTTGACATTCCCGACTCACACCTGACCAGACGGCCACATAAGACCGGGGAAGGCGAAACTCGCCGTTTGAGCCTGTGGCTCGGTGGCGTGTCGCATCCGTTCGCCGGCCGACACGGCGACGTAACCCTTACCCGCCACGGCAGCCACATTCGACCACATGACCGACGAGCGCGACGCAGACCGCCACGAGTTCTCCGCGGGCCAGGGCGTCGACGCCGACTACGAGGAGTTCACCCTCGACCCCGAAGAGCTCGACGCGGACCCGACGACCGTCGACCCGGTCGACTCGCGGGTGCTCACGGACGTGCTGGACCGCCGAAACGTCGAGGACGACGTCGTGGACGTCGACCGACTGCTCGACGTCGGCCTCTCGTACATGGGGATCAACCGGTTCGAGGAGGCGACCGAGACGTTCGAGCGCGCCGCCCGGTTCGCCGACGAGGACTCGCTCGACGCCCAGGAGGCGTGGGTGAACAAGGGAGCGGCCCACGCCGAACTCGAGGAGTACGACGAGGCGGTCGGCGCCTACAAGGAGGCGTTGCGGATCGACGACGACTCCGAACACGCCGCGACCGCCGAGACCAACCTCGCGTACGCGCTGTGGGAGTCCGGCCGCGGCGAGCAGGCGCTCGAACACGCCGAGCGCGCCGTCGAGATCGACCCGCGGTTCGCGCAGGCGTGGTACAACCGCGGCTTCCTCCTGATCGAGCGCGGCCTCGCCGAGGACGCCGTCAACTGCTTCGACAACGCGATCCGGCTGGGATACCGCGAGGCGGACGTGTTGGAAGAAAAGGCCCGCGCGCTGGAGGAGGCGGGCGAGCACGAGCAGGCCGAGACGGTGGCCGACCGCGCCGAGGAGCTCCGCGAGGAGGCCGAAGAACGGATGATTCAAGAACAGGTCGACAACGGCGGCGTGCGCGGGCAGGGCGGCCGCGGCGGCCCCGACGCCCCGGGCGGCCGGGGGAACGCCGCCCCGGAGCGCGAGCTCGAAGGAGAGGGTCCCGAGGGCTTTTAGATGCTCCTCCGCGAGCGCGAGACGCCCGAGGGAACCCTCGTTTCGGTCTGTGACGCCGATTGTCTGGGCGAGACGTACGACAACGGCCGCGCCACCCTCACCGTGACCGAGGGGTTTTACGCCGGTCCCGACGCCGTCGAGGCCGACCCCGAGGAGGTCGTCGCCGCGCTCCGGCGCGCACAGGTCGGGAACATCGTCGGCACGGAGGCGGTCGGCATCGCGGTCGAGGCGGGCATCGTCGACGAGGCGACCGTTCTCGAGTTCGACGGGACGCGACACGCCCAGCTGCTCTGGCTGTGAGGGGATCCGCGGAATCAAAACTTTTGTTTAGCCGTGTCTAACTCCTCCTCGTCGACCGATCGGTCACTCCGTCCCGGTGATCGCGTTCGCCGGCCGGAGCGGATCGGTCTCCCGAGCAACGCATGACCGAGACCACGTGGTTGACCGTCGTCCTCGTCGCCGCCGGCGCACAGCTCGCCGTCCTCCCCGGCGAGAAGGTCCAACTGCTCATCGCCGGGCTCTCGACGCGGTACCGCCCCGCCGTCGTCGTGAGCGCGGCCGCGACGGCTTTCGCCGGCTGGACCGTTCTCGAGATCCGATTCGGCCGAGCGATCACCGCGGCGCTGCCGGGGATCTATCTCGACGCGCTGACGGCCGTGTTGTTCGTCGTCTTCGCGTACCTGCTCGTCCGGAGCGCCCCCGCTGCCGACGCCACGGGGCCGGAGACGACCGCCGGCTCGGTGACCGACGGCGGCGAACTCGACGTTCGGGTCCCGCTCGTCGGCTGGCGGGTGCCGAACCGGTTCGGCGGCTTTCTCCCCATCTTCGCGATGATGGCGTTCGGCGAGTTCGGCGACAAGACACAGCTCGTCACCATCTCGCTGGCGACCCAGTACGCCGCGTATCCGACCGCCATCTGGACCGGCGAGATGCTCGCCATCGTCCCGATAAGCGTCGCGAACGCGTACTTTTTCCACCGCTTCTCGCACGCGTTCGACCTCCGGAAGGCGCACTTCGCGGGGGCGGCGGTGTTTTTGTTCTTCGCGGCCGACTTCGCCGCGAGCGTCTTCTTCGGCGTCTCGGTGTGGGAGACGGGCGTCGACGCGCTCGCCGGCGTGGTCTGACCGGCTCCGGAGCTCGCGACGGCCCTCGGTGGGTCACCCGATCTTCGCGAGCACCGCCCGCCGCCCGCGCTCCGCGCCGAGCCCCGCGCCGAGCAGCACCGCCCCGGCGGCGACGAGCGCCAGCGACCCGGAGATCGCGTCTCCGACCGGCCCGACGAGAAACGCGAGCACGCCGAGCACGAACCCGAGCGCGGCCACGTTCGCCGGCGCCGGCTCGCGGAGCCCGACCGCGCCGACGACGAGCGACAACACGAACGCGAGCAGCGCCCCGAGCGCGACGACCGACCCCGCGAGGTCGCCGACGCGTCCGGCGACGCCCCACACGGTCACCGCCACCGCCGGCGCCGCGACGGCGGGGACGGCCGCGTACCGCGCCGTTCGGTCGGCGCCGGCCCGCCAGACCGCGGCCGCGGCGACGACCGCCGCCGCGGTGAGCGCCACCGTTCCGCCGGAGACCTGCTCCGGCGGCGACCCGACCGCGACGACCGGGACGACCGCGGCCATCGCGAACGCGGCGCCGACCCAGCGGAACGTTTCTGTGACCCGCGGAAGCGGCGTTTCGGTGCCATCTGTCGCTCCAGAGCCCCATCCGCCGGATCCCAGCCCGGCGGCGTAGACGAGCCCGCCGTAACACCCGAGCAACAACACGAACTCCGCCGGCGCCGTCGCCGCGACGACCGTCGCCCCGCCGAGCACCGCGCCGGCGCCGCCGATCGGCCGCGAGTCGAGCCCGGCCGCGATCGCGACCGCGACCGCCGTCCACGCCGCGAGCAGCCACGCCCGTGCGGCGGCGACGTCGACTCCGGCGGCCAACTCCGCCAGCCGAAACAGCGTCACCCCGGTGAAAAGCGCCGCGAGCAGCCACAGGCCGTGAGCGGTTCGCGGCGACGGCTCGCGGAGACGGGCTCCGCCCGCGGCCGCGGCGACGGGCGTTCCGACGAGGATCGCGACCCGTCCCGCGACCGGGATCGACGCCCACCGCTCGAACAGGAACGCTCCGACGCCCGCGGCGACGAGGACTCCGCCCATCAACGCCAGCGCGAGCACGACCCGATCCTCGCCGAGGAGCCGTCGGGTCGTCGCGGCGTCTGCCGTTGACTCTTCACTCGTCGCGTCTGCCGCCGGCTCCTCGTTCGCCGCGGCGTCTGCCGTTGACTCCTCGCGCGGTGTCTCCGCGTCCGTCGGCTCGTGAGACACCCCCTCGAACTCCCGGATTCGGGCCGCGGTCGACTCGTCTATCACTCCTTGCTCGGTCCAGCGCTCGAGGGCCGCACGGAGGGCGTCGCGGTCCATGGCTCACGCATCCGCGGGTCGAAAAAAGAGCCTTGTGTCGCCGACCGCTCCGGACCGGCGTCGGGTCACCGGTAGGACGATATCACAACCCGGCGACGTCCTCGATGGCGTCGGTGAGCGTCTCGACGCTCTCGACGGTGTGTTCGCCCATGTGGCCGATCCGGAACGTCTCCTCGCCGATGTCGCCGTAGCCGTTCGAGAACACCATGTCGTACTCCTCGCTGATCGTGTCTATCGTCTCGGCGACGTCGATCCCGCGGGTGTTCTCGATGCACGTCACCGTCCGCGACTCGTATCCCTCCTCGGCGAAGGTGTCGAAGTGCTCGCGGGCCCACTCGCGGGTGTACTCGGCCATCTCGCGGTGCCGCGTGTCGCGGGCGGCGTGGCCTTCTTCGAGCATGTGTTTCATTTGTTTGCGGTACGCCAACATGAGCGGGATCGCCGGCGTCGAGTGGGTCTGGCCCTTCCGGTCGTAGTAGTCGAGACACCGGCGGAAGCCGCCGTACCACGAGGAGGTCTCCACCTCGGTCTCGCGCTCGTAGGCGGCGTCGCTGACGACACAGACCGCGAGCCCCGGCGGCATCGCGAACGCCTTCTGAACCGAGGTGAAGATCGCGTCGATCCCGTGGGCCTCGATGTCGACGTAGTCGCCGCCGAGCGCGGAGATGGCGTCGACGACGAAGTAGGTGTCCGGGTAGTCGGCGACCACGTCGCCGATGGCCTCGATCGGGTTGCGGACGCCGGTCGACGTCTCGTTCATCACGACCGTGACCGCGTCGTAGCCGCCGTCTGCCGCCTCGATGGCGTCGCGGACGTCGCCGGGTTTCACCGCCTCTCCCCACGCGTACTCGAGTCGGTCGACGTCCTTGCCGAGCCGCTCGGCCACGTTGGCCTGGCGCTCGCTGAACGCGCCGCTCGTCGGACAAAGGACGCCGCCGTCGTCGACCAGGTTGAGCGTCGTCGCCTCCCAGAACTCGGTGCCGGAGGCCGTGAGGACGATCACGTCGTTGTCGGTGCCGAGGAACTCCTTCGTGTCCTCGACGATCGTCGTGTACAGGTCGGTCATCCGGTCCATCCGGTGGCCGAACATCGGCTCGGCCATCGCCTCGATGACGTCCTCGCGGACCTCCGTCGGCCCCGGGAGATACAACGTCTTGTTCCGGTAGTCGTCTCGGTATTCGCGTTTGTTCGTCACTGAAATCACCCGATACCGAGTAGCGGACCGGCGCCGGTATGGTCCTTTTGATGCCGCCGCGAGCCGGCACCGACCCGCCCGACTTGGGGGTCTATCTCCGCCGCTGAGCCCACGATCGATCGATACATATATTTATTCTGAGTAGTAGGAGCGAAACCTGTTGTGGCGATGATTTGGCTTATACACCCTTCTGAAGACAGTTTGAGAGCGTGTGGTGTGGTAGCATTCAGCAGAAAGCATACGAAATATGAAAGTTTATCCCCGCGTGGAGCCAAGAACGTGTATGAGAAAACACTCTCACAACTCGACGACCAGTCGACGACCGATTCAGCGCTCCCCGCCGTCGGTGGGCGGATCGCTCGCGATGCTGCTCGCCGTCTTCGCCGTTGCGGTCGGATCGCTTCTGGCGATCGAGTACCCCGTCGCCGTCATCGCCGTGCTGGCCGCGACCGGCGCCGTCGCCGTCGTCGTTCGAAGCCTCACCGGCTGGCTGTCGTCGTCGTCGTCGCGAACCGCGTCGCTCAGACAACGCGTCCGCTTCGGCCGCCGGCCCCGCTACCGACAATAACCCTTTTTTGGGTCAGCCCCAGTGCCAGAACGAGTTGCCGTCCTCTTCGACCGGGTCGGTCCGGGACCGAAGGTCGACGACGTCGTCCGCGGTCGGCTCGGTGTCGTCCGGCAACGCCTCCATACAGTCGAAACACAGGAAGAACTCGGAGCCGTCGACCAGTTCCAGCGTCATCCCCTGGGTCGACTCGAACGCGAAGTTCCACAGGTCGCCGATTCCGCCGGCGATCCTGACGGACCGCTCACAGACGTCACACGGCTCCGAGGCCATGAGGCGGCTTGGGTCGCGGACGGTTAATGTGTATCGCCACGCACGCCGCACCCGCGGACCGGCGGCGGCCGACTGCGGTCGCCCTCGCGGCCACCGTCGCCCGCGGCGTTTCGGGTACCCTGTGAGATCCACCCAACCCTTTTGTCGTCGCCGGCGCGGTCGGACGCATGCGCACTGTCGAGCGAGACCGACCGCCGTCGACCGCGGGACCACGCCGAGCGACGCCCGCCGCTCGCCGGCCACCGGCGGTCGTGTCGGTCCCGGTCGACCGCCGGTGAGATGGGATGACCGATCCGTACCGGCCGGACCTCGTCGCCGGGCTGTTCGCCGTCCTGATCGGCGCGGCCGTCGCCGGCGGACTCGCTTACGCGGCTGCCACGCCGTCGGTGACCGACGCCGACTACGCGGCGTACGAACAGCGCTGTGAGAACCTCACGGCGGAATCGCGGCTCGTCGACGCCGGCCTCGGTACGGAGACGGTCCCGTTGAACGAGACCGACGTACGGGCGTGTGAGAACACCAGTTTCGAGGCGTACGAGCGCGCGCGACTCCGGTCGATGCGGTCGACGCCGTTGAACGCGGTCCAGTGGGGCTGGCTCGGCGGGACCGGCGTCGCGTTCTTTGCGGTCGGCGGACGCCTGATCACAGAACAGATCGGCGACGGCTGACGGCGCGAGGATCGGTGCCCCACCGATCGCAAGGGCCGCGACCGCGCGCCGCGCCCTTCGAGGCAGTCCGCTGGCCGACGCTCGGAGGCCCGGCGGCGTCACACTCGGCCTCCGCCCGATTGTGCTCACCGGACGCGGCGTGGAATGCCCGTCGGCTGTACGCCGGTCAGTCGTCGGTCACGTGGGCGTCCGCGGGGTCGAACCCCACCGCGACGTCCCCGACAACGGGTCTTCGGTCCGCACGACCAGCTCGCCGTTCTCCCACTTGAGGTGACCTCGCGTCGCTTCTCCGAGGAACTCGGCGTTCTCGACGGCGGCCGTTCCCTCGTCTCGCTCGCTCACCGAGTGATCGGATACCCGATCCGTGTCGGCGGCGCGCCCCGACCGTGGCTACACGAACCCCTTAAAAACGT
>CAZKXC010000068.1:1708-11843 GCA_964556645.1 uncultured Halobellus sp. | reverse complement strand
TCCCCGATCCCGAGGAGCTGTCGGAGGGTATCGACACCGGCGGCGGGACCGCCGATACGCCCGCCGACTCGGCGACCGACGATCCGACGCCCGCCGACCCGGCGACCAGCGAAGACGAGACCACAGACGCGGAGGCCGGCGCGGACGACGACGTCGACCTCGAGGCCGCGGTCGTCGAGCGCATGGATTCGCTCGACGACGGCGACGGCGCGGATCGCGCCGCCGTCGTCGACGCGGTCGCCTCCGAACACGGCGTCGACGCGGCGGCCGTCGAGGACGCCATCCAGGACGCGCTGATGGGCGGGAAGTGTTACGAGCCCGGCGACGGGCTTCTCAAGGCCATCTGATGGCGCGGGTCGAGCCGGTCGTGGGCGAGCCGGCGGCCGTCGCCGACCTTGACGACGAGCGCGCGCTGCTCGTCGCCGACGTTCACGCCGGCATCGAGGCGGGGCTGCGCTACGAGCGCGGGGTGGAGTTGGACGACCGCGCCGACGAGCGGCGGTCGCGGCTGTGTGCGCTGATCGACGAGACCGACGCCGACCGGCTGGTCGTTCTCGGCGACCTCGCGCATCGGGTCGGCGCCCCGGAGGGCGAAGAACGCGACGAGCTGGCGGCGCTCGTGAGGGCGCTCACCGACCGCGTCTCGGTGACGCTCGTCGAGGGGAACCACGACGCCGGCGTCGCGGAGGCGTTCGCCGACGACATCGACGTGATCGGCACCGGGGGCGGAACGCTCGGCGGGTCGGACGGCCTCGGCGTGGTTCACGGCCACACCTGGCCGGAGCCGTCGGTTCGGGCCGCGGACGTGGTGTGTATGGGCCACGAACACCCGCAGGTCAGACTCGAGGACGCGGTCGGCGGGTCGCGAACCGAGCGGGCGTGGCTCCGCGGCCCGGTGTGGCCGCGGGTGTTTGCCGACGGGAGCGACGCTGCCGGCGACGGCGACGCCGCGGACTCCGTCGAGACCCGGACTGTAGACGACGCCAGCGACGATCCCCCCGAACTCGTCGTGTTCCCGGCGTTCAACGAGCGGTCCGGCGGCACGTGGGTCAACGCCGAGGGCGCGTCGTTTCTCGCGCCGTTTCTCCCGGACGGGCTCGCCGCCGGCGACGCGTATCTGCTCGACGGAACGCGGCTCGGCGATTTCAGACGGATCTGAGCGGTCGACGGGTCAGTCGAGCGGGTCTTCTGACACCCACGGAGCGTCGCCGACTGCCGTCGGATGGCCGGCGGCCACCGTCGAAGCGTTGCGGTACAGGTACTCGAGGTACACCAGCGTGCGGCTGACGTCGTACTGCTCGACGGCGGCCCTCGTGTCGCGGTCGCCGGAGAGACACGCCTCAATGGCGTCTGCCATTCCGTCGATGTCGCCGTACGCGAACCGCTCGCCGTTGCCGGGGCCGATCGTCCGGTCAAACGGGGGGACGTCGGCCGCGGCGACGGGCGTCCCGCAGGCGTTGGCCTCGAGCGTGGAGAGCCCGAGCGTGTCGCCGGTAGAGGCGGTCACGAACGCGTCGATAGACGAGTAGTAGACGGGCAGCTCCGAGCGCGGGAGGAAGTCGCGAATCTCGACGTTCGCCGGCGCCTCGCGCTCGAGATGCTCGCGGCGCGGCCCCTCGCCGACGACGACGAACCGGTACTCCGGAAGCGCCTCGGCGACCCGAAGGATGTCCGCGACGTTCTTCTCCATGCTGAGCCGGCCGCTGTACCCGACCACGGGCCCGTCGGGATACCAGTCCGTCTCCGTCGGCCGGAAGAACTCCATATCGATCCCGACCGGCAGCGGGACGTGTTCGACGTCGCGGTCGATCCGTTCCGTCGAGGCCGTAACGACGTCGAAGCTCCGGAGAAACGCGTTCTCGAGGGGGACGTACACCCTCGCGAGGGCCGCGGCGACCGGCGCGATGCCGACGCTCTGGTGGAAGTACTCCTCGAGCGGCGTGTGGTGGGTGTACACCGCCGGGAGGTCGTGTTTCGCCGCGTAGTACCGGCCGAGGATCCCGACCGGCGCGGGGCCGTGACAGTGGACCACGTCGAGCTCCGGCAGCGTCGACGGGCGGCGGAGTGTCGGGATTCGGTAGCCGGAGTAGAACGGGTTCGGCACCGATCTGACCGGGATCTCCCGCTCGTCGGGGTCGTAGTCGCCGTCGGGGTAGACGACGTACACCTCGTGGCCCGCCGCCTCGAGCTCGTCGCGCCACAGGTCGATCGTGTAGGTGACCCCGTCGATTCCGGGGAAGTAACTGTCGGTAAAGAAGCCGATCCGCACTCACACCACCTCCTCGTACACCGAGCGGTACCGGTCGGCGAGAGCGTCGAGCGAGAACGCCTCGCTCCGCGCGGCCGCGTTCGAGCCGAGCCGCTCCCGGAGCGCCGGGTCCGCGAGGCGATCCAAGGCGGCGACGAACGCGTCGACTCCCGCGTCGGCCGCGGCTTTCAGACACTCCTCGCCGTCCTCGAGCCACTCGAACGGCTCGATGTCGCGGACGAGCACCGGCTTCCCGGCGGTCATCGCCTCCAGCAGGGCGATCCCCTCGTTCTCCTCGTGGGTCGGAAAGTAGAAGACGTCGCCGGCGGCGTA
Organism: uncultured Halobellus sp.; assembly: GCA_964556645.1. Taxonomy (GTDB): domain Archaea; phylum Halobacteriota; class Halobacteria; order Halobacteriales; family Haloferacaceae; genus Halorubrum. Next base: position 9,262 of record CAZKXC010000068.1, on the reverse strand, counting down.
CGCGCCTCTGATGTCGTCGACGTAGCCGGTGAACGTACAGTTCTCCGGGGCGGTCTCGATCAGCGCCGTCGTTTCTCGCCCCTTCAACGAGAGGTCGAGCGGGCCGAACCAGGCGAAGTCGGTCTCGGGCATCCGGCGGGCCGTCTCGACGAACGTCTCGAGCCCCTTGCGTTTGATCACGTGGCCGACGGCGAACACGGTCGGCTCCGCGAGGTCGTATCGCTCGCGGTAGGCCGTCTCCAGCGACTCGAACCCCGCGAGCTTCTCGCGGTCGACCCCGTTCGAGATCACCGTCGTCGGAACGTCGGCGTACGACTCGATCACCCGCCGGTTGTACGCGGAGGGACACACCAGCGCGTCCGCGAGCCCGTACGCCCACTCGAGGTAGGGGCGAAGCGGCCTCGCGAGCGTGTTGGTGAACCGAAAGCTGTCTCCGAAATCCTCGGCGGTCACGTGGGTGTTCGCGACCACCGGCACGTCGCGGTCGGCCGCGCGTCGCGCGTACCAGACGGAGCGCGGACCGAGCAGGTTCGCGTGAAACACGTCGGCGTCGAGCGTCGGCTCCGTGGTGTACGCGATTCCGAGGCGGTCGAGCATCGCCCGTTGGTGGGCGACCGACTCGCGAATGCCGCCGGTGACGTGCGTTTCGAACTCGAGGTAGTGGCTCACCCTCATCGCGGAGCGATCAGTCGACTTCGAGCCACGGCACCTCCATGAGCGGCGGGATGTGCGTCTCGATGTGGTGTTCCCAGACGCCCTCCTCGCCGAACGCCTCGCCGTGGTCGGCGGTCACTATGACGCGACCGTCGAGGTCGGAAACCAGCGCCGCGACGGATTCGAGCGCGATCCGCAGGTTCTCCTCGTACAGTTCCAGCGCCGCCACGCGGGTGCCGTTCGCCAACAGCTCCGTCGGGTCGAGCTCCAGCCAGAGTCCCGCCTTCTGTGCCATCTCGCTGTTTTCGAGCCGTCCCTCGACCTTCGGGCGGATCGCGTCGCCGAGCGAGGAGAGCGCGCCGCCGTCGTCGTCCGCCTCTGCGGCCTCCCCCTGGCGTTTGATCCCTTTCTGGATCTGCGTGAGCTTGCCGCCCGTTCCCCGCGAGAGGTACGGCGCGTGCGGCTGCATGTAGTGAAGCACCGTTCGCTCGGCCCGCTCGACCGCCTCCGACTCGGCGCGAAACGCCTCCGCGATCGCCTCCGGCGGGACCGTGCCGAGGTCGTCGTCCCAGCCGGTCTTCCAGACGTCGAACACGTCGCTGATGTGTTCGGACGCGGTCCACTCGTACTCACAGCTGGCGCCCCACTTGAGCTCGTTCAACGGGATGCCGAGATCGTTGATGAACGGGTTTCCCGAAAAGTACGCGATGTCGTGGTCGCCGGTGAACGTCCGGTACGCCCACTCGGGCGTCGACGACCCCGTGCTCCGGCGCTTGTGTAGGGTGCCGTCGAGGTAGTCGTCGTACACGTCGCGAAACACGTCGTATCGGCACGCGTCCAACACGAGACAGTAGTCCCACTCCGATTCGAGAAAGCGCTGATCGTCCATCTGTTGTGAGCACGTTTCGGATCAACCGTTGTATTCTTATTGGTCCGCGGGCCGCGTGTCGCGGCGGCGTCAGACGCGTCCCGCCGTCGACCGGCGATCAGACGTTTCAAGTCCGAGACCGCGGTACGGTCTCCATGGCAGACGGACGCCGCCGCGCGCTGCTCGTCGGGTCGCTCGGGGCGGTCGTCGTGCTCGCGGCGCTTGTGGCGCTGGTCGGCGCAGACGACGTTATCGCCGTCTTGCGGTCGGCGGACCCGTTCTTCGTCGGCGTGACGGCGGCGTTCGCGCTCTCTTGGCTGGCGGCGTGGAGCCTGATGCTCCGAACTGTCCTCGGCTCGCTCGACGTTCGGCTTCCCGCCGTCACGTCGTTTTTCGTGTACACCGGAGCCGTCTTCGCGAACAACGTGACGCCGTTCGGCCAGGCCGGCGGCGAGCCGGTCGCCGCCCTGCTCATCTCCGACGTCTCCGACTGCCGGTACGAGACGGGACTGGCCGGCATCGCGAGCGTCGACGTGATCAACGTCGTTCCCTCGCTCTCGCTCGTCGTCGTCGGGGTCGGCTACTACGCGACGACCGCCGCGGTCGGCAGCCGCCTCGGCACGGCGGTCACCTCGGCGGTCGTGCTCGTCGGCGCGGTGGTGATCGCCGTCGGCGCGGTGTGGCGCTACCGAGAGCTTCTCGCCCAGCGGCTTCCCGGCGTCGTCGCGCCCGTTGTCGGCCGGGTCGGGCGCGGCCGCTACGACGCCGAGGCGCTCGAATCGACGCTCGCGGAGCGGATCCGGCGGTTCTTCGCCGACATCGAGCGCGTGGCCACGAACCGGTGGCGGCTGTCGACCGTGGTCGGGTTGTCGTTGCTCGGGTGGCTCGCGCAGGCGGTCGCGCTGACGGCGGCGTTCGCCGCGGTCGGTCACGCCGTCCCGCCGTACGTGGTGTTGTTCGCGATTCCGCTGGCGAACCTCGCCGGCGCGACGCCGCTTCCCGGCGGGCTCGGCGGTATCGAGGCCGCCTACGTCGCGCTGCTCGTGCCGACGACCGGGATCGGAGCGGCGGCGATCACCGCCGCAGTGCTGGTGTTTCGCGGCGCGACCTACTGGATGCCGCTCGCGATCGGCGGCGTCGTCACGTCGGTGCTCGGCGTGCGGGCGGTTCGGTGATCGGCGCGCACGCGGGCAGCCCGGTGCGAGGCGACCCGCGCGGTCACTCCACCGGCCGGAACCGAAAGCCGTCCCACGCCTGGCTCTCCGGCTCGCGGATCCCCGCGCCGGGCTCGCGGAGTTCGTCGGCGTAGACGGGCTCGACGCGGTCGCCGATCGCGACGTCGACGGTCTCCGCGTCCTCCCCGTCCTCGGCCGTCGTCACCTGTCCGAGCGCGCGCACCGACCGCCCGTCGGCGACGTCGTCTAACGCGAACTCGACGATCGCGAGCGTGTTGGGCTCGCGAACGCCCGGCGGCGTCGCCGTCGAGGTGGTCCAGGTCACCACGCGGGCCTCGCGCTCGCGGAGGTCGACGGTTCCCGTCCGTTCCGCGCCGGTCGGCCCGACCGGGTGTGGGGGGTAGCTCACGGTCCCGTCCGCGTACACCGCCGCCTCGAAGACCGGGTCGTCGCTCGGTGGATCGGTGTCGTCCGTGTCGGTCATGCGGATCCCTCCAGTATCGTGGTGGTCACGCAGTTGCCGAAGCCGCCGACGTTGCACGCGAGCCCGACGTCGGCGTCGACCTGCCGTGGGCCCGCGTCGCCGGTCACCTGTTTGTGTATCTCGTACACCTGTGCGACGCCGCTCGCGCCGAGCGGGTGGCCCTTGGATTTGAGCCCGCCGGAGGTGTTGATCGGTAACGCGCCGTCGCGGTCGGTGACGCCCGCCTCGACCGCCCGCCACCCCTCGCCCTTCTCGAAGAAGCCGAGGTCCTCGCTCTGCAGGAATTCGAGAATGGTGAACATGTCGTGGAGCTCCGCGACGTCGACGTCGTCCGGGCCGACGTCTGCCATCTCGTAGGCGATCGCCGAGGAGTCGGCGACGCCGCTCATCGTCGTCGGGTCCGGCCGCTCGTGGACGACGTGGGTGTCGGTCGCGCCGCCGATCCCCGATATCACGGCGTAGTCGTCGCCGTCGACGTACGTCTCGGCGACGGACTCGGGGCAGAACACGAGCGCGGCGGAGCCGTCGGTGATCGGACAGAAGTCGTACAACCGAAGCGGGTCCGCGACCATCGGCGATTCGAGAACGGTGTCGAGGTCGACCCGCTTGCGGAACTGCGCGTGAGGGTTGTCGACGCCGTTCGCGTGGTTTTTGACCGCGACCTTTCCGAGGCTCTCGCGCGGGGCGTCGTACGTCTCGAGGTAGAGCCGGGCGGTGAGTCCCGCGAACGACGGGAGCGTGACGCCGTGTTTGTACTCGACGGGGTGGGTGAGCGAGGCGATCACGTCGGTCGCCTCGGCGGTCGAGCGGTGAGTCATCTTTTCGCCGCCGACGAGCATGGTGAGGTCGCTCGCGCCGGAGGCGACCGACTGCCAGGCGGCGTACACGCCCGCGCCGCCGGACGACGAGGTCTGGTCGATCCGCGCGGTGTAGGCGGGCGTGGCCGCGAGGTCGTGTGCGAGCGCGTTCGGAACCCCCGTCTGCCCCTCGAACTCGCCGCTGGCCATGTTCGAGACGTACAGGTGATCGAGGGCGCCGCCGCCGATGCCGGCGTCGTCGAGCGCGGCCACGCCGGCTTCTGCCAACAACTCGCGCACCCACGCGTCGCGTTGTCCGAACTGGGTCATCGACGCGCCGATGATCGCTACGCGTTCCATGTGGTGGAGTCCACACGGCGTGGCAAAAACGTACCTCTCCGCGGTCGTCGGAGCCGGTCGGGCGAGCGATCGAAACGAAAGCCGGCGGCCGTCAGTCCGCCGCCGCGGGCGTTCCGCCGGCGCTCGTCGCGGCCGCCGAGACGTCGGTGAACGCCTCCCGGCGGACGTAAAAGAAGTAGACGTACGGCACCTTCGCCAACACGTCGAGGAAGGCGTACGTGAGCGAGATGCCGACGACGCCGGCGAAGCCGATCCCTTCCGGACCCATCAGCCAGACGAACGGATACGCCAGCCACAACAGCCCGATGTGGTTTTTCAACAGGCTGAACAAGCCCTGTTGGGTCGGGTCGTCGGGAACCGTTCGGGGAAACACGACGTAGAGGTAGCCGAACAACGAGACGTGGAACAACGAGGAGATGCCGAACAAGGCCCACTTCGTCGTTCCGCCGGCGACGACGCCGGCCGCGCCGAAGGCGATCATCAGCGCGTCGGCGACCATCACGGCCGCGATGGTCCGGCGGGAGGCGCCGGCGACGTACCCGACGAAGCCGATAAGCAGCGGCGTGGTGACCACCCAGTCGAGGTACCGGAAGCCGACGAACTCCGTGCCGTTGACCGCGATCGTGCCGATCTCGAACGCCATGGCGACGTACGAGATGCCGGCGAAGCCGGGGATGATCGCCAGCGCGGCCAGCTGTTTCCGGCTGGCGGAGTTGCCGAGGCTGACGTACAACGCGGCGACGATTCCCACGCCGACCAGGAAGGAGACGGCAGCGACCCCGTACGCGACCGCGACCGGGTCGGTCATCGGGCACCTCCGTCGGTCGTCGCTCGCGGCGCCGTTCGCTCGGCGTCGCGGCCTCCGGCCGGCGCGTCGCCCTCGACGGTGAACGCCGCGACGCGGTCTTGGAGCGTGCTGACGGCGTCCGACCGGAACGTTCGCAGCGAGTCGGAGACGCGTTCGACGACCTCCTGTCCCTCCTGGACCTCCTCGGCCGTGTCGGCGGCGGCGGCGGCCGTCTCCGTGCTCCGCTCCGTGATCGAGTCGACGGAGTTGGCGGTGTCCTGGACGGTGTCGGCCTGTTCGGCGGTGGTTCGGCGGATCTCCTCGAGCGAGTGGTTGATCTCGTCGACGGAGTCGGCGATGGTCTCGATGTCGGTCAGCGTCGATTCCACGGTGTCGGTGCCGCTCTGAACGCGGTCCTGTGTCGACCGGATCGACACCGTCACCTCCTCGGTCTGGTCGGCGATGTCGTCGATCATGGCGTCGATCTCGTTGGCTCGCGACTGGGTCTCCTCCGCGAGGCTCTTCACCTCCTCGGCGACCACGTCGAAGCCGCCGCCGTCCATCTCGCCGCCGGCGCGGGCGGCCTCGATCGAGGCGTTCAACGCCAGCAGGTTGGTTTGTTCGGCGATCTCGCCGATGATGTCGACGATCTCGGTGATCTCGCTCATCCCGTCTCTGAGCTGTTCGACCCGTTCGACGGCCTGTTCGGCCTCCGCTTCAACGGCCGACATCTCCTCGAGGGCGGTCCGTGAGGACTCGCGGGCGTCGTTGCTGGCCGTCGTGACCTTCTCGCTCCGCTCGGAGAGGTCGTCGACCGTGGCCGCGATCTCCTCGGCAGAGGCGCTGACGGTCTCGACGTCGGCGGCGATAGAGCCTAACTCCTCGCGCTGGTCGTCCGCCTGAGTCCGGATGTCGGAGGCGGTCTCGACCGCGCCGGCGACGCGCCGCTCGACCTCGGTGCTCATCTCGGCCATCTCGCCCGCGTCCGTCTCGATCCGGTCGGCCATCTCCGTCACCGTCTCCACCGTCGCCTGGAGGTCGTCCATCATCTGGTTGAACGACTCGCCGACCGCCGCCATGGCGTCGTTTTCGGCATCGGCGTCGACCCGCTGGGTGAGATCGCCCGTGGCCGCCCGTTCCATCACCTCGCCGTACCGCTCCGCGGTCGTTCGGTACTGCTCGGCCAGCTCGGTCGCCTCCGCGCGGGCCTCCTCGGCGGTGCCCTGTGCGCGTTCCGTCTCCGCCAGTCGGGATTTCAGCGAGACCCGCATCTCGTCGATCGATCCCGCCAGCCGCCCGAACTCGTCGGTTCGGGTGGAACGCACCTCGCTGTCGATGTCGCCGTTCGTGACCCGGCGCGTCTGGGCGCCGATTTCGGTGATGCTGGCCACCGTCTCGGCCGCGTTGATCGACCCGAGCGTCAGCAGTCCGGCGATGGCCGCCACGATGGTGGCGTTGACCTCGCCGGTGACCGTTCCGACGACGACGATGAACGCGCCGGTGGCGACGTACCCCAGGCCCAGTTTGGCGCCGTAACTGTCCGATAGAGCCGTGATTCCCATGCGCACGATTGCGCCACCTGATACAAAAATCGCCTCCCAAAATTATCACGCCCGATACTGGTGCGTTCGGCACCGGCGGTCCGGGTCGACCGGTCGACGGCGCCGTCTCACTCGTCGCGCCGGCCGTGGTGACCCGGATAATCGCGCTCGAAGCGCGATGCTAACTCGTCGTCGTCGAGCCGGATCACGACCGGTCGGCCGTGTGGACAGGCGTAGGGGTTCTCACACGCGTCGAGCCCGTCGAGGAGGTCGACGACGCGCCCCTCCGTCAGCGACGTGTTCCCCGTCACGGACGGGTAACACGCGAGGTCGGCGAGCAGGGCGTCGACCGCGTCGGTCACCGGGGCTGTGCCCGAGGCGCCGGCCGCGTCGGCCTCCTCGGCGGTCGCAGCCGCGTCGGCCGCGAACTCGGTGAGAACGTCACGGAGGAGTTCGGGATCGAGCGCGGCATCGAAGGCGGCCGGCACCGCCTCGACGACGACCTCGCGGTCGCCAGCGCGCTCGGCGCGGAATCCGACCGCCGCCAGCTCCGAGAGGAACTCGTCGAACAACGCCGCCTCTCGCGCGGTGAGTTCGATCCGAACCGGCTCCGCGAGCGCCTGCGCGGGCGGACCGTCCGCGAACGCCGCCCGCAGTCGCTCGTAGTTCACCCGCTCGTCGGCCGCGTGCTGGTCGATCAACACCAGCCCGTCGGGCGCCTCGGCGACGACGTACGTCTCACGGACCTGTCCGAGCACGCGCAACGGAGGAAGCGAGTCGTACTCGCGCTCGTCGCTGGTCTCGTTGCCGGCGAGCGTGCGCTGGCTCGTCGACGCCCGGCGCGGATTCGGGTCGGCGTCGGCTGTCGCCCCGTCGGAGCCGACGGCG
>CAZKXC010000068.1:0-1608 GCA_964556645.1 uncultured Halobellus sp. | reverse complement strand
GGCTCGTCGTCGGCGGGCGACGCGCCGTGAGCGGTCCGGTCGGTGGCCTCGCCGGCGTTCCCGGCGTCCGGTCCGTCGGGATCGGGCTGCGGGCTTCGCGGGGAAGACCGGGTCGAGACATGGGGCTCCGCGCCGGGAGCGTGGTCGCCGCGATCCGGATCCGTGTCCGTCGTCGAGTCGTCTCTGAGTCCCTCGACCGTCCAGGCCGCCTCGTCGTCGGGATCGAGCGCCGTCGCCGACTCGGTCGACCCGGTGTCGTCGTTCGGCGCGTCGTCGCCGGCCGACCCGTCGCCAGAGAGGTCTGTGGCCGACCCGTCGCCAGAGAGATCCGTGGCCGACCCGTCGTCGGATGGCTCTGCGGCGGGTGGATCGCCGGCGCTCGTCTCGCGGCCGTCGCGTCCGCCGCCCGCTCCCGCCCCGCCGACGACCTCGCCGCCGGCGCTTTCGGGGTCGACGTCGGTCTGGTCGGGCGCAGACCGCCCGCGCGGCGCGGTCGACCGGATCAGGCCGTTGTCGAGCAGGGCCGCCTCGACGGCCGTCTCGACCGCCGATCGCACGCCGGCCTCTCGGTCGAAGCGCACCTCGCGCTTGCGCGGGTGAACGTTGACGTCCACCTCGTCGGGCGGCACCTCGACGAACAGCACCGCGAACGGGTACCGGTCGGGCGCGAGTTGGTCGCCGTACGCCGCGAGAACCGCCTCCCGGAGCGCGCCGGCCGTGACGTAGCGGCCGTTGACGTACGTCGCGAGATAGTCGCGGCCGGAGCGGGTCGTCTCCGGATGCGAGACGAGACCGGTGACGCGCTCGACCGGCGTTCCCTCGCTCGTCGGCTCTTCCGCGTCCGCCGCCGACGCGGGCGTCCAGTCGACCGCGACCATCGACTCGGCCACCTCCCGGCCGTAGACGGCCAGCACCGCCGAGCGGCGGTCGCCGTTCCCCTCGGTCGCGAACGTCTCGCGGCCGTCGTGTTCGAGCGAGACGGCCACGTCCGGGTTCGCGAGCGCGTACCCCGTGACAACCGTGTTGACGTGGTCGAACTCCGTCGTCACCCGCTTGAGAAACTTCTTGCGGGCGGGCGTGTTGAAAAAGAGGTCGTCGACCTCGACGGTCGTCCCCACCGGACAGCCCGCGGGGCGCACCTCGCCGACGTCACCGCCTTCGACCGTGACCTCGGCTCCCGCCGCCGCGCCGGGCGGGCGCGACCGAACCGTCAGCCGCGAGACCGCCCCGATCGTGTACAACGCCTCGCCGCGAAACCCGAGCGTCCCGACGCCCGCCTCCAGGTCGTCGATGTCGGCGATCTTCGAGGTGGCGTGTTCCGCGACCGCCGCCTCGAGCTGGTCGGCCGGGATGCCGACGCCGTCGTCGCGCACCCGGATGCGCTCGGTGCCACCGGCCTCGACGGAGACGGCGACGCGGCTCGCGCCCGCGTCGAGACTGTTTTCGACCAGCTCTTTGACCGCGCTCGCCGGGCGCTCGACCACCTCTCCCGCCGCGATGCGCTGGATAGTCCGTTCGTCCAACCGTTCGATCTCGGGCGGCTCCATCTCTGTTCGGATGTCGGAGAAGCGGCCACTTCAACCCGTCCCCGGGTCCGTCGACCGGCGT
>CAZKXC010000067.1:0-11851 GCA_964556645.1 uncultured Halobellus sp. | reverse complement strand
GGCCGCAAGGGCGACGGGGTCGCCGAGCGCGGCGAGTACACCGTCTTCGTCCCGGGCGCTCAGGAGGGCGAGACCGTGCGAGCGTACATCAAGAACGTCTCCGGCAACCTGGCGTTCGCACGCCGGGAAGACTGACCGCCGCGTTCCGCTACCGAACGTTTATCCGCCCGTTCGCGCATCGTGAGCCATGGCGACACGACTCCCGGACGCCGCGTTCGACGACCGGCTCGCAGCGGTTCGCGACCGGCTCGCGGCGACCGACGCCGACGCCGCGGCGTGGGTCGGCGCGACCGCGATCGAGTATCTCACCGGCTTTCACCACATCCAAACCGAGCGTCCGGTCGTCCTCGCGGTGACGGCCGACCGGACCGAGATCACGGTGCCCCGGCTGGAAGTCGAGCGCGTCGAGCCGAACTCCCGCATCGACGCGGTCCATCACTACTTCGATTATCCCGGCGGCGATCCGATCCGCGTCGCCGCCGAGATGCTCGACGGACTCGACGCCGACCGGGTCGCGGCCGACGCCGACGGCGCCCCGGGCGTGATGGGATACGACGGTCCCGCGTTCTCCGAGTTCGTCGACGTCGAGACGCAGTCGTGGGTCGACCGGATGCGCTGGGAGAAGTCCGACGCCGAACTCGACCTGATTCGCGAGTCGGCGACGTGGGCGAACCTCGGCCACCGGTATCTCGCCGACTTCACCGAACCCGGGGCGCATCCAGCGACCGTCTCACAGCGGGCGTCGACGGACGCCTCGCGGGCGATGCTCGACGCGCTCGGCGACACGTACAGCGTCCGCGTGCGCGGCGACGGTCCCGTACACGCCGGCTACATCTCCGGAGACGAGACGGCCCTCCCACACGGACACACGCCGAACGAGCGGCTCACCGACGGCGACGTTCTCATCACGGGCGCGACCGCAAACGTCGACGGCTACCGGTCCGAGTTGGAACGGACGATGTTCGTCGGCGATTACTCCGACGAGCAGGCGCACTACTTCGAACTCATGTTAGAGGCACAGACGCTCGCCATCGACGCGCTCGGCCCCGGCGTTCCGGTAGCCGAGGTCGACGAGGTCGTCTGGGCGTACTTCAGCGAACAGGGCGTAACCGACCTTACACGACACCACGTCGGCCACAACATCGGACTCGGCGCGCACGAACCGCCGTACATCGACCGCGGCTGGGGCGAGCGCTACGACGGCGACAACGCCGTGATGGCGCCCGGACAGGTGTACACGATCGAGCCCGGAATCTACACCGACGAGTGCGGGTATCGCCACTCCGACACGGTCGCTATCACCGAGTCGGGGACGGAGATGCTCACGCACTTCCCGCGTGAGATCGACGCGAACGTGGTGTGATCCTCAGAGACGCCCGACGACGACTCGGTGTCCCGTCTCGTCGGTGTGTGCTCGTCGAAATCCCGTCGCGTCGGCGCCGGCCTCGAACAGGCGCTCGACCGAACACTCCCGGCAGACGACGTGGTACTTCGCGTCCCGCGTTGCGGAGTTCATGCGACGACGACGAGACGCAACCACGTAGGTATCCGCACCATACCTCGCCCCGTGGCCGTCGTTATCTGCCGTCACGGGGTGCCTGCCGCGTGGGTCCGTTCGAGGTCAGTCGCTCCCGGCCCGGCGTTCGAACCGGTCGAGCGCGAGTCCGAGCATGTCCGGGCTCACGGGCTGGTACTCCTCGCGTTCGTGTGCCGGAAGGTACTCGCGGACGCTGTTCCACGACTCGCGGGCGTAGCGGGCGTCGAGTAAGACGCGCACGCCGTGTTCGTCCGGCCCGCGGATGACCCGGCCGACGGCCTGTCGCGCCTTTCGCACCGCCGGCACCGTGAGCGCCGTCTCGAAGCCGGAGTCGAACCGGCGGTCGTAGGCGGTGATGACGGCCCGGGTCTGTGGCCGCGCCGTGTTGATGATCGGGACGCCACACACCACGGCGGCCGACAGCCGGTCCCCGCGGTAGTCGACGCCTTCGGTGAGCGTTCCCCGGAGGCTCGTCACGAGCACCTTCCCGTCGCCCGCGAAGAAGTCGTCTTTCAGCGACTCCGTGGCGCGGTCGCCGGAGGACTCGTCGAGCAGGACCGGCTTCTCCAGCCGGTCGCCGAGCGCCTCGGCCATCCACGTCGCTTCCGCGTAGCTCGGGGTACCCACGAGCACGTTCCCCTCGCGGCCGGCGACCGTCGCGGCCGCGTCGACGTGTGCCAGCCGCGTGTCGGTCTCCTCGCCCGGCGCACCCCGGTTCTGGTGGGTGAACTTCGGCGCGTCGACCGCGAAGCTCGCGCGGTTCTCCGGCGGAAACGAGAGCCCGTAGGTGCGCTCGACCACCGGGCGCCCCTGCGCCTCGAGGTGGTCGAGCCCCGTCACCTCCCGAAAGACGTCCATCGGTTCGAGCGTCGCGCTCATCACCACGCCGCCGCCGAACGCCCCGAGCCGCTCGCCGATCGGCTCGCTGGGCAGACAGTTGTGCAACGCGAGCCGGGCGTTGTACGCGCGTCGCCAGGAGTCCGGCGGCGCGGTCTCGTCGTGGGTGCGGTCGAGCTCGACGGCGCGGAAGAAGTCGGTGTGGCCCTCGCGGTACCACGCGTTGAGCGTCCGCCCGACGCCGGGTGCGGCCCGACGAGCGTCGTCTTCCGAAAGCGAGTCGAGAATCCGCTTGACGACCGCGCCGACCGCCGGGGCGCGCGACCAGACGCGGTCGCCGTAGCCCGCCTCCTCGGCCCACCGAGTGATCGCGTCCACCCCTGGCTGCTCGGGGTCTCGAAGCGGAAGCACGTCGTCGTCGAGCTCGCGCATCGACGCCCGCCAGTCGGGCCGTTCCGCGTCGAGGTGGCTCGTGATCCGGCGGTCGAGCTCGTCGCGGAGGTCGGCGTAGAACGCTCGGACCGCCTCCAGCTCGTCGCGGCTCACGTCGCTGTCCGCGAGCTCCGCGCGAACGAGGTCGGCGTCGTCGGACTCTGCGCCCTCGGTCTCGAAGGAGAGCGGCTGGACGATCCGGGTGATCTCGGAGACGGCATCGCGCAGGCTGGCGTCGGCGACCGCGTCGCTGACGAGGTCTCGGACCCGCGGCTCGAGCATGTGGGCCTCATCACAGACCACGAACGTCGACTCGTCGAGCAGCGCGCCGGTGAACGTCCCCGTCGTCACGGGGTCGAACGCGTGGTAGTAGTTGCCGATGACCACCTCGACCTCGGGAACGAGCGCCCCCATGATCGAGTGGGGACACGAGCCGTGGCCGGCCGCGAGCCGCACCAGTTCGTCGGTGTCGACGTGGCCGCGGCCGGCGGCGTCGAACGGGACGGCCGCCGCGGGGTCGCCGCCGTCCTCGGGGCGGTCGGCGAGAAAGCCGGCGTAAAACGGACAGAACTCCGTCTCGCCGGCCGTCTCGGTGTCCGGCGGATACGGCGTGGGCTCGCCGGCGACCGTCATGTACTCGGCGTCCGCTCCGGTCCCGGCGTCCGCTCCGGTCCCGGCGTCACTCCCCGAGTCCGACAGTCCGATCTGCTGGCTTCGCGCCTCGTCTGCGAGCGCCGCCGCGGTCGTCTCGCCGCCGTCACCGGTGAGGTTCCGGGTGCGTTCACGGAGCCCCTCACACCGCTCGTACACGTTCTCGCGGTCGATCCCGCCGCGGTTCCGTCGGGCGTACGGACAGACGTCGGCCTTGCCGACGAGCGTCAGCCCGGAGACCGGATCCTCTTGTTCGGGGAGGTTCGCGTTGATCGTTTCGAGGTCGGTCTCGAACTGGCGGAGCTGTTGTTTGACGCTGGTGAGCACGAACACGCGCTCGAAGCCGGAGTCGGGGTCGCGGACGCGGTCGATGCCGGCGGTCAACGCGAGCATCGTCTTGCCGGTGCCACACGCTCCCTCGAGCGCGAGAAAGCCGCCGTCGGCGGCGGCGTCGACGGCCGCGTCGATGCCGTCGGCCTGTTCGGGGTACGGTTCGTCGTGGCCGAACACGTCGGCCCACCGCGGTGTGTCCGTCACTGTCACCGAGTTACGCCCAATGGCGGTTAAACCTTCACAGCCGAGACGAGCGGCGACTCAGTCGAAGTCGACCGACCGTCGGCCGCCCGGCAGTCCCACGCCGGCGTGTACCGCGCCGAGAACGCCGGCGACGCCGAGAACGCCGGCCGCGCCGACGACGAGCGCGGCGTCGAACCCGACGCGTTCGGCGGCGAATCCGAGCGCGCCGCTGCCGGTCGACTCCACCAGCAGCGCGATGCCGCTGAAGAAGGCGTACGCGCTGGCGCGGTTGTCGGCGGGCAGCGAGTCGAGCAGAAACGTGTCGGCGGCGGGAAACACCGCGTGGATCACGAGCCCCACGAGGACGGTGGCGGCGACGAGCCCGACGGCCGACTCGACGACCACGAGGACGCCGACCGCGGTCCCGAACGAGACCAGTATTCCGAGAAGGTACGGAATCTGCGGGAGCCGGTCGGCGAGCTGGCCGCCGAACCAGAACGCCGGCAGCCCGGCCGCGAAGACGACCGTGAGAAGCGCGTTGGCGAACGCGCCGGAGACGCCCTTCGTTCCGGTGAGGTAGGTGACGTAGAAGTTGAACACGCCCTGCCAGACGAAGCCGGGAACGGCGACGACGACGATCACGAGCAGGATCACCCGCCAGTGAGAAAGCACGGACCGGATATCGCGGTCCGCGCCAGCGCTCGCGGGAAGGGGGTTCCGCCGGAGCACGACGACGAGGACCGCGGTGACGGCGAGCGCGGCGGCCGCGAGCAGCCGGAACACGTCGCCCCAGCCGGCGACGAGAAGCACGCCGAGCACGACGCCGGGGGCGACGACCGCCGCGAGCTGGCTCGCGGCCCCGTGGATGCCGATCGCGCGCCCGCGTCCGCTCGGAAACAGCTCGGCGACGAGCGGCACCGCGGCGACGAAGTACGCGCCGGAGGCGAGCCCGATGACCAGCGCTCCAATCTGAAGCGTCCGGATCGAGTCGGCACTGCCGGTGAGCACGGCCGCGGCCGCGAGCGCGACGCCGGAGCCGAGGACGACGTAGTGGCGCGGCACCCGCGTGAGCAGGTAGCCGACGGGGATCCGCGGGAGCGCCGACCCGACCCACACCAGCGTCGTGACCGACCCGACGACCGCGGGACTCGCGTCGAACTCGGAGCCGATGGTGGGGACGAGCGGCGCGAACGCGACGCGTCCGAGGTTGACGAGAAAGACGAGCCCACAGAGCGTGCCGAAGGCTCGACGGGTCATCCGGGCTGTCGAGCGGCGGCCTGTCTCAGAGACGGGACCCGGCGTCTCGCTCGGCGGTCACACCCCACAGACGTCGAAGAGGTCGTCTAACGACTCGATCTCCCAGGTCGGCCAGACGTTGAGATCCCAGTTCCGTCGGTGGGGACGGCGGATGAACGCGGAGTCGACCCCCGCGTTCTCGGCGGCTTTGATATCGGACTCGTTGTCGCCGACGAACAACGCCGACCCCGCGTCGAGGTCGCCGAGCGCCCGTTCGAGGTAGTGGGGGTTCGGCTTCCGGAGCTGGAGGCTGTGGATCGTGGGCTCGCGGCCGTACGCGGCGCCGAACCGCTCGAAGCCGTCGAAGTGGTCGACGAGGAAGTCGACGGTGGCCTGCTGGTTCGAGGAGACGATCCCCATCTTCACGTCGAGCGCCTCGAGGTCGTCGAGGTCGTCGTACGGCGTCTTGCGGCCGGCGCGGGCCTCGCGTTGTTGGGCCCGCGACACCACGTCGTCTCGGGTTCGCCAGAACGAGCCCGGGTCGAGGTCGTACGTCTGGCAGACGGTTCCCACGCTGCCGGGGGTCGCGCCGATCGTCATCTGTTCTACGTCGTCCGGGTCGGGATCGTCGACGCCACACTCCTCGAACGCGTTCCGGGTCGCGTCCCGGAGCACGTCGAAGCGCGTGCGGCCAACGAGAACACCGTCGTTGTCGAAGACGACGGTATCGTATCTCATACGACACGTCCTCGCCCGACTGATAAAAGCGTTTCACTGGGCGCCCGTCGGCGACGCCGGCCGCCGGCCTCCCGGATGGATGGCCAAATATGTACATCGATGTACGACTCCGACAGCTACTAAGGTGCGGCCACGGATCGGAGTTCATGGCGCACGACAACGGATTCGGCGACGGCGCGACCCGACGGTCGGTTCTGCGGGCGGGCGGGGCGGCGACGCTCGCCGCGACGGCGGCCGGCTGTCTCGGCGGGAACGAGGCCGACGAGACGCTGACGATCGGGGCGCTCCAACCGCTCTCGGGGCCGTTCGCGGCGTGGGGGCAGGCCCACGAGGCCGGCCTCGAGTTCGCGGTCAACGAGCTCAACGACGACGGCGGCGTGCTCGGCCGCGAGGTCGAGATCGAGACGACGGACACCGGCAGCGACGCCGGAGAGGCGGAGACGGCGTTTCGGCGGTTCGTCGAGCGCGACGACGCGCTCGCGGTCACGGGGCCGGTGTCGAGCGACGTCGGAGTGGTGACCCGCGGAACCGCCGAGGAGCTCGAGGTCCCGCTCGTGCTTCACATGGCCGGCTCGCACACGATCCTGCCGAAAGACACCCGCTACACGTTCCGGATGGGCTCGCAGCCGGCGGCCACCGACGTGCTCCCGCAGATCGAGCTGATCGAAGACCGCGGCTACGACACGGTCGGCGCGGTCATCGGCGACTACGAGTGGGGCAACTCGCTGCGCGCGGGGCTCTCGGCGTTCATCCCGGACGACGTGGAGCTGACGATGACGACCGCGCCCGTCGGCGAGGACGATTTCACGCCCGCCCTGCGCGAGCTGCCCGACAGCCCCGACATGCTCGTCGCGACGGGCCACCCCCCGGGTTCTATCGCGATCCACAACCAGGCGATCGAGCTCGGCATGGGCCCCGAGGTGACGACCGGCGCCGGCTTCCCGCCGGGCGTCCTCAACAGCGGTCTCGGCGAGAACGCCGCCGAGGGGTTCTTGCATCTCCACTCCAGTGACCCGTACGGCGACGCCTTCCTCGAGGTCGCAGAACGGTTCGCGAGCGCGCGCGACGAACGGTTCGACACCCACGAGGCGTACGGCTACGTGGCGGGGACGCTGATCGCCGCGGCCGCAGAGGAGGCGGGCGAAGCCGACCCCGTCGCCGTCGCCGACGCGATACGTGCGATCGAGTTAGACACCGTGTTCGCGGAGCCGCTCACCTACACGGAGTGGGGCGAGATCGACGGGCTGGTTCACATGCTCAGCGGCTTCGAGTCGGGGGCGCCGCCGTACTACCCGGAGGGCGACTGGCGGCTGACCGAGACGGTTCGCTCCTCGCCGATCGACGGCTTCGATCCGGACGCGTACGACTTCGTCGAGAGCTGACGCCGGCGGTCAGAGGTACGCCGCCCGCACGCGGTCGCTGGCGAGCAGTTCGTCGCCCTCCCCGGCGGCCACGATCCGGCCGTTCTCCACCACGTACCCCCGGTCGGCAAGCGAGAGCGCCTCGTCGACGTGTTGCTCGACGAGGATCACGGTCATCTCCTCGCTCAGCTCCGCGACGGCGTCGAAGGTCCGACGCACGAGCTGCGGGGCCAGCCCCGTGGAGAGCTCGTCGAGCGCCAACACCGTCGGATCGGCCATCAGCGCCCGGCCGATGGCGAGCATCTGTTGTTCGCCGCCCGAGAGCGTCCCGGCGCGCTGGTCGGCGCGGTCTGCGAGCACCGGAAACAGGTCGTACACCGCTTCGAACTCCGCCTCCGGAGCGGTCTCGCGCGTGTACGCGCCCATTCGGAGGTTCTCCCGAACGGTCATCCCGTCGAAGAGGTGACGCTCCTCGGGCACCTGGACGAACCCCGCCTCGACCACCTGCTCCGGCCGGAGCGTGGCGACGTCCGTGCCGAACAGCTCGATCCGTCCGTCGGCGACCGGAACGAGCCCGGAGATCGCTCGCAACAACGTCGACTTGCCCGCGCCGTTCGGCCCGACGAGCGCGACGATGTCGTCCGTCGCGTCGACCGCCACGGACACGTCCCACAACACCTGGAGGTCGCCGTACGCCACGTCGACGTTCTCGACCCGTATCACCGCGAGCCTCCGGTCGTCGCTTCTCCGCTTCTTCTCGCGTCGGCGGCGTCGCGGTCCGCCGATCCGACGGCGTCGCGGTCCGCCGATCCGACGGCGTCGCCGCCGACCGACCCGCTGAGATACGCCTCCGCGACCCGGTCGTCGGTCCGGACCTCGGCGGGCGTTCCGTTCGCGATGAGCGAGCCGTCGTCGAGCACGAGCACCCGATCGGCGACGGCGAACAACGCGTCGGTGACGTGTTCGATCCAGACGACGGCGACGCCGCGCTCCGACCGGATTCGGCTCACCGTCTCGGTGAGATCGTCGATCTCGGCGGGCGTGAGCCCGCTGCCGACCTCGTCGAGCAACAAGACGTCCGGGTCGGTGGCCAGCGCCCGGGCGAGCCCGACCCGCTTGCGGGCCGCGATCGGCAGGTCGCTGGCGTGACGGCCGGCGTCGGCGGCGAGGTCGACGAGATCGAGCGCCGCGTCGACGGCGCTTCTCGCGGCGTCACGGTCGCGGCGCCGTCCGCCGAACACCGCGCCCGCGAGCACGTTCTCGCGCACGGTCGACTCGTCGAAGGTCCGAACCGACTGGAACGTTCGGGCGATCCCGGAACGACACACCGCGTTCGGACGGGCGCCGGTGAGCTCCGTCTCGCGGAGAACGACGGATCCCGAGTCCGGGGATTCGACGCCGGTGACGGCGTTGAAAAGCGTCGTCTTGCCGGCCCCGTTCGGACCGATGACGCCCACGATCTCCCCGGCGTCGACGGTGAAGCCGACGTCGTCGACGGCGGTCAACCCGCCGTAGGCCTTCGTGATCCCCTCGACTTCGAGCATGCGATCACTGCCGCCGCCGTCGGCAAATCCCTTTCGTTGCTGGCGGTGTTCGGTCACGAGTGATCGAAACCGATCGTCGATGCCGACGTATCGAAGGTGAGTTAACGCCCGGGGCGAAGGTGAATCCGAGCATCGATGACACTGGCAACCGGCGTCGAACTCGCGGTCGACGGGCTGGCCCGCGGGCTCTCGTTCGCGCTGCTCGGCGCCGCCATCACGCTCGTGTTCGGGCTGGGAAGCGTGTTGAACCTCGCGCTGGGAAGCTTCGCGGTGGTGGCGGTGGTCGTCGCCGCCGCCGTCGCCGGAACGGTCGGGAGCGTCGCCGGCGCGCTCGCCGGGCTCGTCGCGGTCGTCGTCCTCGGACTCGTCGTCGACCGCACCCTCCTGTCGAGCGTGTACCGTTCGGCGGGGGACGAACGCGTCCTGCTCGGCATCTTCGTGACGCTCGGGCTGGGGATCGCCCTCGACGGCGTGTTGTTCGTCTACTTTCCGCTCAGCTACTCGCTCGCACACGGCGTGCCCGGCGTCGAGGCCGCCGGCGTCGGGATCCGCGGATCGACGATTCTCACCCTCGTCGTCGCCGCGCCCCTGCTCGCCGGCCTGTTCGGCTTTCTCGGCCGCACGCGGCTGGGAACGGCCACGCGAACGGTCGTGTACGACGAGACGGGCGCGGTGTTGTGTGGGGTGAACCCGCGCCGGATCCGCACGGTCGTGTTCCTGCTCAGCCTGTCGCTCGCGGGCGTCGCCGGGCTGTTGCGCGCGGCCGGCTCGGAGGTCACGGTCGCCGCCGGCTTCGAACTGACCGTCTTCGCGGTCGTCGTCGCGATCGTCGGCGGCGTCCGCGACCTGCGCGGCACCGTCGTCGCCGGGCTCGGACTCGGCGTCGTGGCCACGTTCGCCGGGTTTCTCGTCGGGTCGTACCTCTCGAACGTGTTGTTGTTCGGGGTGGCGGTCGCGGTGCTCGTCGCCCGACCGGAGGTGATCTCGTGATCCCCGCCGCCGACGCGAAACGGATCGGAGCGGTCGCCGCGGTGCTCGTGCCGCTTCCGCTGCTCGCAGCCGCCGGCGGGGCGACCTACCAGCTCCGCATTCTGGTGGCGTTCGTGGCGTTCGCGGCGTTCACCGTCGCGCTCAACGTCGCGTTCGCACACACCGACCAGCTGTTTCTGTTCTTGGGCGCGCTCGCGGGGATCGGCACGTACACCACGGCGCTCTCGGCCGACGCGCTCGGCGTCTCGGCGTGGCTGACGCTCCCGCTCGGGGCGCTTCTCGCCGGCACGCTCGGCGCGGTCGTGAGCTACGTGGCCGCCAGACGCGGCATGACCGTGATCGTGCTCGCGGTCCTCACGCTGGCGCTCCAGCTCGCGGCGACCGAGGCGTTCGTCGGCGCGCGCTCGCTGACCGGCGGGAGCACGGGATTTCCGTTCGACGGCCTCTCGGTCGCTGCGGTCGCCGACCCGCTCGGCGCGGACGAGCAGGTGGTCTTCGCGTACGTGTTGGTCGGGGCGCTGCTCGCCGCGCTCGTCGGCTACAGCCGCCTTCGTGCCTCTCGGTGGGGAACGGCGTTCGACGCGGTTCGCCAGGACCCCGTCGCCGCCGAGGCGGCCGGAATCGACGCGGTTCGAACGAAGGTCCTCGCCGGCTTTCTGGCGGCGGCGCTCGTCGGCGCCGTCGGGCCGTTGTACGTTCACGCCGAAGGCTACGTGTTGCCGTCGCAGTTCGGCTTCCGGGCCGTCGACGTGCTCGTTCTCGTGATGCTCGTGTTGGGCGGGGCCAGAACCCTGCTGGGCCCCGTCGTGGGCGCGGGCGCCGTCGTGGCGCTTGAGGAACTGCTCGCCGAGATCGGCCAGTGGCGGACCGCCCTGTTGGGCGCCCTCCTCGTCGTCCTGTTCCTCTCGTTCCGGCGAGGGATCGTCCCGACGCTCCGCTCGGCGTACGACGCGTCTCGCGCCCCCGACGACTGAGCCGCCGGCCGACTTATGTCTGCGCGGTGCCGCCGTGGACCCATGCGCGTCAGCGTCATCGGCGGGAGCGCCGTCCCGCCGGACACGGCGACGGTCGCAGAAGAGTTGGGAGAAACGCTCGCGACCCGCGGCCACACCGTCGTCTGTGGCGGGCTCGGCGGGGTGATGGAGGCAGTGTGCCGGGGCGCCCGCGCGGCCGGCGGCGAGACGATCGGGATCCTCCCGACCGACCGACGCGCGGACGCGAACCCCCACGTGAGCGTCCCGATCGCGACCGGGCTCGGACACGCCCGCAACGCGCTCGTCGTCTCGAACGGCGACGCCGCGATCGCCGTCGACGGCTCTGGCGGCACCCTCTCGGAGATCGGGCTCGCGTTGGCACACGGCCGGCCCGTGGCCGGACTCGACACCCACGACGTCGACGGCGTCGAAGCGGTGGGATCGCCGGCGGCCGCCGTCGATCACGTGGAGGCCGCCGTCGACGAGGGGTGATGCCGACCGCCGAGAGGGCGGTGCGATCGCTGACGGCCGCGCCGCTTCCCGGGTCGCGGCCCTCCGAACTGCTCGACGCTCGGTCGCACGCGTCTCGCTTCGGATAAGAAGGGTCGGTCCGACGACTGTGCTTCCGCGGGGACGGCACGGCCCCTACGCCGCAATCTCGATCTCCGTTCCCTGCTCGGCCGCGTCCGCCGCGACCGGCAGCCGAACCTCGAGGACGCCGTTCGTGTACTCGGCGGCGATCGCGTCTTCGTCGACGGCTTTCGGGAACCGGAACCGCCGGTGGTAGGTCCGCCGGTAGCCGTCCTCGGCGTCCTCGCGTTCGGCCGCCACGTCGAGCGTGCCGTCGTCCCACGAGACGGTGATCTCGTCGGAGTCGAAGCCCGGCATCTCGACGCTCAGGACGAACGCGTCGTCTTCTTCGTACAGTTCGTACTCCATGCGACCCCACTCGAACAGTTTACTCGGGAAGCCGGTGCTCTGTAGCCATGAACTCGCGGTGGTCGGCGACAAGGCCATGACTACTCACCTCGATTC
>CAZKXC010000066.1:8951-11969 GCA_964556645.1 uncultured Halobellus sp. | reverse complement strand
AATCTCTGAACCCTATGAGTGCGGCGCTATGTCCAGCTAAGCCACCCGGCCTCACCCTCACGTACCGCGATGAGACTCTTTAACCTTCCCATCCATCGAGGGCGTGCGAGGGGTCCACACGGCCGGCGACCGACCGCCACCGACCCGCGGATTTATGCCGAACCCCGCGGACGTTCGCCGTATGAGCCTTCCCGAACTCCTGTCGGGGGCCGTCGGCGACGACGACGTCATCGCACGGGTCCCGCTCGGAGGAGACGACATCCTCGCGGTCACGCCGACGCGGACGCTCGTCTACCGGGCCGACGGCCTGCTCTCCGACGAGACGGTCGAGGAGTACGCCCACGACGCCGAGCGACTCGCCGTCTCGACCGGCCGCCGCAAATCCAAGGTCGTCTTCGGCTACGGCCTCGACGGCGAGGAACCGCTCTCGGTCCCGACGAAGCGACTCGACGACGTGGTCCACCCCGTGCTCGCCGGCGTGCTCTCCGCGCGCGGGGTGACAGATCCCGGCGAGTCGGTCGTCCGCACGTTCCGCTTTTCAGAGCTCACCCTCGTCGTCACCGAGACCCGCCTCGTGAAACACGTCGGCGCCGCCGTGTGGGACGGCGAGTTCGAGGCGTTCTCGTACGCCGACATCACCGACCTCGGCTTCGAGGAGGGGACGGTCGCGACCACGGTCGTGCTCACCCACGACGGCCGCCCGGAACGGTTCAAGGCGCCGAACGAATCCGCCCGAGCGGTCCGCGAGAGCCTCGTAGAGGCGGTGTGTGAGTTCCACGACGTCGGGAGCCTCAAGGAGTTTCGGGCCGCCGTCGCCGTCGACGAGGAAGAGACGGACGCGGAGGCGGCGGGAGACACCACTGATTTCGGCGAGGGCCCCGACCCGTTGTCGGCGTCGCCGGCCGCCGACCACGCCGCGAGCGACGCCGCGGAGACCCGGTCGGTCCCCGCGAGCGGATCGGACGCCGAGACCGACGGGTCGGCGCCGGCGGACGACGGCATCGAGAGCGAACCGCGGGCGGAGACGGGCGGGACGGCGGCGAGCGGGCAGTCGACCGGCGAGAAGACGACCGGCGGCGACGGGTTCGAAGGGTCGCCGTTCGAGAACGCGAGCGTCGAACAGGAGGACGCCCTCGCCACGGAGGTCGCCGAACTCCGCCGGACCGTCGAAGAACAGTCGGCCAGACTCGACAAACAGGCGGACCTGCTCGAGCGGCTGATTGAGGAGCTCCGGCAGGGGCGGTGACCGGCCAGTCGCCCGGCGGAGGTCACGCCGACTCCCGGCCGGTGACCTTCCGCACGCACGAAGAGCCGAACGGCCCCAGTTCGCCGGCGTCCAGTCGGAGGAAGTGGCCGGTCGTGATCGTCGCGCCACACCGCCGACACTCGAACTCGCCGTCTCGGGCGACGACCTGGCTGTCGTAGTCGACGTAGGTCCCGCCGCGCCGAACCCGCAGCCGGGCGTCCTCGCGCTCGATGATACCGCGTTTTTCCGCCGTGTCGAGAATGTCGCGGGTGAGCGCGGGGCTGGTCGTCACCGTCTCCAGCCGGTCGATCGCCGTCGCCAGCGACAGCTCGCCGTCCTCGAGGTGTGCCAACAGCTGGACGCCCAGTTCGCGTCGTCGGTCGCGGCTCGCCCGCTCGCTCACGCTCTGACCGACGAACGGAGCGAACATAAGTCGGCCGGGACACGCAAGGGGAAGACAGTTACCGCCCGGCCGACTTCGCTCCGTATGGACGTACTGGAGGTCGCCGCGCGCGCGACCGCGACGGATCCGGTGTGCGACGCCTGTCTGGGTCGGCTCGTCGCCGACCGGAGCTTCGGACTGGCGAACGCCGAGCGCGGGTCGGCGCTCCGGATCGCGCTCGCGTTGCGCGAGGACGTCGACCACGAGCCGGTCGCGACCGCGGACTGCTGGGTGTGTGAGGGGCGGTGTGACGAGTTCGACGAGTGGGCCGGCCGCGCCGCCGAGGCGGTCGAGGGAACCGAGTTCGCCACCTACAACGTCGGCACGCGCCCGCCGCCGCTGATCGAGGAGAACGAGGCGTTGTTGCGCGAGGAGGCCGGTCTGGCGGCGGACGCGGGCGAGCGGTTCAAATCCGAGTTCAACCGCGAGGTGGGCAAACGCGTCGGGCGGCTGACGGAGACGACGGTCTCTTTCGACCGTCCCGACGTGCAGTTCACGATCGACCTCGCGGCGGACGACCTCGACGCGACGGTGAACTCGACGTTCGTGTACGGCCGTTACCGGAAGCTGGAGCGCGATATTCCACAGACGGAGTGGCCCTGTCGGGAGTGTGAGGGCTCCGGGCGCAGCGGCGTCGACCCGTGTGACCACTGTGGCGGCTCGGGGTATCTCTACGACGACAGCGTCGAAGAGTACACGGCGCCGATCGTCGAAGACGTGATGGACGGCACCGAGGCGACGTTTCACGGCGCGGGCCGCGAGGACGTCGACGCGCGGATGCTCGACACCGGCCGGCCGTTCGTGATCGAGGTGGAAGAGCCCCGTCGCCGCCGGGTGGACACGGACCGGCTCGAGGCCGACATCAACGCCTTCGCCGACGGCGCCGTCGAGGTGACGGGACTCCGGCTGGCGACCCACGAGATGGTGGCGCGGGTCAAAGAGCTGGACGCCGCCAAGCGCTACCAGGCCGAGGTGACCTTCGAGACGGCGGTGACGGCCGACGCGCTCGCGGACGCGGTCGCCGAGATCGACGGCGCGACAGTCGAGCAGTACACGCCGAACCGGGTCGACCACCGGCGCGCGAGTCTCACCCGCGAGCGGGACGTGTACGAGGCGACCGCCGAGCTCGCCGACCCCCGGTACGCGACGGTGGAGATTCACGGGGCGGGCGGCCTCTACGTCAAGGAGCTGATCTCCGGCGACGAGGGCCGGACCGAGCCGAGTCTCGCCGGGCTGCTCGGCGTCGGAGCCGAGGTCACCGCGCTCGACGTGCTCGCCGTCGAGGGCGAAGACGAGCCGTTCGAGCGCGAGGCGTTCTTCCGGGAGTGAG
>CAZKXC010000066.1:0-8851 GCA_964556645.1 uncultured Halobellus sp. | reverse complement strand
GCCGCGGAGACGGCGACCGCGGGCCAGGTGACGCTCGACGGGGTCGACCGGGCCGAGCGGCCGGGGCACGTCTGTTCGGTTCTCGTTGCCGTTGCGGACGGCCCCCACTCCGGCGCGGCAGTCGACGTCGCGAAACGCATCGCCGAGACGACCGACGCGTGGATCGAGCTGTTTCACGTGATCTCGTCCGACGACGCCCCCAAGGGGACTGAGACCGCCGTCTCCGGGGACCGAACGATGGACGCCAGGGCGACCGGCGAGCGGCTTCTCGCGACCGCCGGCGCCCGACTCGGCGAGTTCGACCGCGTCGACCGCTGGCTCGTCGAGAACGACGCGGTCGCGGACGCGATCGTCGATCAGTCGCCGTACTACGACCTCGTCGTCGTCGGCGCTCCGACGGCCGGAACGGTCGGACGGCTGGTGTTCGGCTCCACGACCGACGCCGTCGTCGAGCGGGCGTCGGTCCCCGTCGTCGTGGTCGAGGCCGACGGGTCAACGTCGCTCACCTGAGCCGGCGTCTCGCCGCGATCCGACGCCGCGGCCCATAGCGGCCGGGCGACAGGGTTAACTTAGTGTACATACTTGTACATCACAACCCGAACACATACATCGGTGAACATCATGGACATCCAACACACGGTCGAACGCGTGACGAACGGTGAGGACCTGTCGCTCGGGGAGGCCCGCGAGGCCGCTCGCCTCGTCTTCGAGGAGATGACCGACGCGCAGATCGGCGCGCTGCTGGCCGCGCTGCGCGCGAAAGGCGAGACCGAAGCCGAGATCGCGGGGTTCGCACGCGGAATGCGCGACGCCGCGCGGACGATCGAGCCGAACCGCTCGCCGCTCGTCGACACCTGCGGCACCGGCGGCGACGACCACGACACGATCAACGTCTCGACGACCGCCGCGATCGTGGCCGCGGGCGCCGGCGTCCCGATCGCCAAACACGGCAACTACTCCGTGTCGTCCTCCTCCGGGAGCGCGGACGTTCTGGAGGTCGCCGGCGCCGACGTGGAGGCGGAGCCGGCCGCGGTCGAGGCCGCGATCGAAGACGACGGGATCGGCTTCATGCTCGCGCCGGTATTTCACCCCGCGATGAAGGCCGTGATCGGCCCCCGCAAGGAGCTCGGGATGCGGACGATCTTCAACGTGCTCGGGCCGTTGACGAATCCCGCCGGGGCCGACGCGCAGCTGCTCGGCGTGTACGATCCCGAGCTGGTCGGGCCGATCGCCCGCGCCGTCGCCCACATGCCCGTCGAGCGCGCGCTCGTCGTCCACGGCGCGGGGTTAGACGAGATCGCGCTCCACGACGAGACGGTCGCCGCCGAGGTCGACGGCGACGAGGTGACGGAGTACACGATCGCGCCCGCGGACCTCGGCGTGGAGCCCGCTCCGATCGAGGCGGTCGCGGGCGGCAGCCCGTCGGAGAACGCCGCGGACCTCCGCGGGATCGTCGACGGCTCCCTCACCGGACCCAAACGCGACCTGGTGCTCGCGAACGCGGGAGCGGCCATCTACGTCGCCGGCGAGGCCGACTCCCTGTCCGCGGGCGTCGAGCGTGCCGCGACGGCGGTCGACTCCGGGGCGGCCGCCGCCAAGTTCGCGGCGCTGTGCGGCGAGCCCGCGGAGGGTTCGGCGCCGGCCGAGACGGCCGCGGGCTCGGAATCGGAGGGCGACTGATGGCGCGCGTGAAGGTGTGCGGGCTCACCCGCGGCGCGGACCTCGAGGCGACGGTTGAGGCGGGCGCGGACGCGGTCGGCGTGATCTCCGAGGTGCCGGTCGACACGCCGCGCGAGGTCGATCCGGCGAAGGCCGCGGAGCTGCTCGCCGACGTGCCGCCGTTCGTGACGGCGACGCTCGTCACCATGCCGGCGTCGCCGGAACGGGCGGTCGAGCTCGTGCGGACGGTCGGGCCGGACGCGGTACAGCTCCACGGCGAGTGGACGCCGGACGAGATCGGCTACATCCGTGCCGAGACCGAACGAAAGGTGTTGCTCGCCGTCGACGCCGACGACCCGATTCAGGCCGAGGAGTTCGACGGCGTCGCCGACGCGCTCGTCGTCGACTCGACCCGCGACTCCGGGGCCGGCGGGACGGGCGAGACGCACGACTGGGGGATGACCGGCGAGCTGGCCGCCCGACTGACCGTCCCGGTCGTGCTCGCCGGCGGGCTCACGGCCGAAAACGTCGGCGAGGCGGTCCGGGCCGCCGACCCGTTCGCGGTGGACGTCTCGTCGGGCGTCGAGCTCTCGGAGGGGCGGAAAGACCACAACGCGGTCGCCCGCTTCGTCGCCAACGCCGGTCGGGAGGTGGAGATCGTATGACCGACCTCGACCGGTCGCGCCGGGAGTTCGTCGAGCTCGCCGCCGACGCCGAGAAGCCGGTCGTCGTCCGCGCGGCGGCGTCGCTCGACCCCGAACTCACCCCGTCGTCCGCGTACGCGACGCTCGTGGGCGAGAGCCCCTACGGCTTCCTCCTCGAGTCGGGCCAGAAGGTGGCGTCGAGCGACCCCGACGGCGCGTTCACCGCCGGCGGGACGGCGGACAAACACGCCCGCTACTCGTTCGTCGGCTACGACCCGGAGGCGGTCGTCTCGGTACATCCGACGGAGACGCGCGTCACGCGGCTCGGGCCCGCGGCGGAGTTCATCGGCGACCCGGACGACGCCGACGGCGACCCGCTCGGCCCGGCCGCCGGCGACGCCATCGACCGGGTTCGCGCGGCGTTCCCCGACGTGAGCCGCCGCGGGTTTCCCGACACCGACCGGCAGATTCTGTCGGGCGGGTTCGTCGGCTTTCTCGCGTACGAGGCGGTGTACGACCTCTGGCTGGACGAGGTCGGAATCGACCGTCCCGACACCGACTTTCCCGACGCCGAGTTCGTGTTGACGACGCGGACGGTCGTCTTCGACGAGAAGGAGGGGACCGTCGAGCTGGTGTGTACGCCCGTCATCGGTGCCGACGACGACCCCGCCGAGGTGTACGACGCGCTCGCGGCCGAGGCCGACCGCGTCGCCGCCGAGTTGGCGGACGCCGACCCGCCGGACCCCGGGGGGATCCGAGTGCGCGAGACGGAGGCCGACCCACGGGAGGCGTACGAGGAGGCGGTTCGCGCCGCGAAGCGCCACGTGCTCGACGGCGACATCTATCAGGGAGTGATCTCGCGGAGCCGGCGGCTCCGCGGCGACGTCGACCCGCTGGGGTTGTACGCGGCGCTTCGCGACGTCAACCCCTCGCCGTACATGTACGTTCTGCGACACGACGACCGGACGGTGGTCGGCGCGAGCCCGGAGACGCTCGTTTCGGTGAAAGACGACCGGGTCGTCTCGAACCCGATCGCGGGCACCTGTCCGCGGGGGACGAGCCCGGTCGAGGACCGTCGGCTGGCCGGCGAGATGCTCGCAGACGGCAAGGAACGCGCCGAACACACCATGTTGGTCGACCTCGCGCGAAACGACGTTCGCCGGGTGTCCGAGCCGGGCTCGGTCCGCGTCGAGGAGTTCATGAACGTGTTGAAGTACAGCCACGTTCAACACATCGAGTCGACGGTGACGGGGCGGCTCGCCGCCGACGCCGACCCGTTCGACGCGACCCGGGCGGCGTTTCCCGCGGGCACGCTCACCGGCGCGCCGAAGGTGCGCGCGATGGAGATCATCGACGACCTCGAGACCACGCCACGGGAGGCGTACGGCGGCGGCGTGGGGTACTACTCGTGGACCGGCGACGCCGACTTCGCCATCGTCATTCGGACGGCGACGCTCCGGCGGGGCGTCGGCGACCGGGACGAAGACGAGGTCACGATTCGGGCCGGGGCGGGGCTGGTGGCCGACTCCGACCCGACCGCGGAGTACGAGGAGACCGAGCGGAAGATGGAGGGCGTTCTCGCCGCTATCGACCGGATTCGCACGGACGGCGAGCTGTCGGAGGCGGTCGACGACGAGCCGGTCGGCGAGGAGGTCGAACAATGAAGGTGGTCGTCGTCGACAACTTCGACTCGTTCACGTACAACCTCGTCGAGTACGTCTCCGAGCTGTCGCTCGGCGACGGCGACGAGGCGGTCGACATCGCGGTGAAGAAAAACACCGCGTCGCTGGCGGCGGTCGAGGCCGAGGCGCCCGACGCCGTGATCATCAGCCCCGGTCCGGGCCACCCGAAAAACGAGCGCGACGTGGGCGTCACGGCACCCGTCTTGCGGGAGCTGTCTCCGGAGGTGCCCACGCTCGGGGTGTGTCTCGGTCTGGAGGCGGCCGTCCACGAGTACGGCGGGACGGTCGGGCACGCGCCCGAGCCGATCCACGGCAAGGCGTTCCCGGTCGAGCACGACGGCAGCGGCGTCTTTCGCGGGTTAGACCAGGGGTTCCGGGCGGGCCGGTACCACTCGCTCATCGCCACCGAGGTGCCGGAGGCGCTCGCGGTCACCGCACGGACCGACCACGAGGGCGAGCCGATCGTGATGGGAGTGCGTCACCGCGAGCACCCGATCGAGGCGGTGCAGTTCCACCCCGAGAGCGTGCTCACCGCGGTCGGTCACGACGTGATCCGCAACTTCCTCGACTCGGTTGCGTGAGCCGGCTCACTCCGCGGACGCGTCTCGCGCCGCCAGCCCGGTGAGGTGGCCGAGCTCCGGGAGCAGGATGGCTTCCGCGCCGAGCCGAACCGCGTTCTCCGAGCCCGGGAGACAACAGACCACCGTGCCGTCGGCGATTCCCGCGGTCGCGCGCGACCCGACCGTCCGGGTGCCGACCTCCTCGTAGGAGCGCCGCCGGAACAGCTCGCCGAATCCGGGCAGCGTCTTCTCGAAGAGCGGCGCGACCGCCTCCGGCGTGACGTCGTCGGGCGTGACGCCCGTCCCGCCGGTGGTGATCACCGCGTCGGTGTCACCGCGTCGCACGAGCCGGTCGACCGTCGCCTGAACCGTCTCGAAGTCGTCGCCGACGAGTTCGCGAACCGCCACCTCGTGGCCCGCGTCCTCGAACGCGTCGACGAGCCAGTCGCCGGAGGCGTCGTCCTCGAGCGAACGGGACGACGAGACCGTGAGCACCGCGACGGAGACCGTCTCCGTGTCGTGTGCGTGGTGGTCGTGCTCGTGACCGCCGTGGTCATGATCCCCGTGATTGTGGCCGTCGTGGTCGTGATCGCCGTGCTCGTGACTGTCATGACCGCCGTGATTGTGGCCATCGTGCTCGTGACCCTCGTCGTCGGAGCCGCCGTGGTCGTGATCCTCGTCGCTCATGCTCGGTCGTTCGTCCGGACGACTGAAAACGATGCGTCTCGCCCGGCGGCGTGGGCCGTCTCAGGGCCAGTCGTCGCGGGCGGCCTCCTCGGGTTCGTCGGCCGTCTCGGGGGTCGCGAGCGACCAGCCGGCGGCGTCGGCCGCGTTTTCGACGTGGAGAAACTCCCAGTCGGTCGCCGCCGCGACGGCTTCGTCGCCCTCGTCGACGCCGACGAAGACGTGTCTGTCCGTGTCGAACTGACTTTTGATGTTTTCGAGGCTCTCTTCGACGCCGCGCGGTCCCGAAAAGAAGTCCTGGCGCACGCGGTGTTTGCGGGTGAAGTTCGTGACGACGTACGTCGGCTTTTCGCTCACGACGCCGACGTACTCCGTCCACTGTCGGGCGTTGTTGAAGACGGCGTTGGGGTCCGCGAGCGTCTTCAACGCCTCCAGTTCGAACGCCAGCGTCATGTCGCTTGATCCGCCACTGTCCATGCCGACCGTTTCACGCCCCGGGCGAAAACAACTTCGCTTCTCGCGGTCGGCTCCGCCGGTCGGTCACCGGGTGCGCACCTCGTAGTAGTCGGTGAACTTCACCACGTCGCCGTCGTCGAGGTCGGCCGATTCCGGGGCGGTCCACGACCCGTTCGCCAGCGCGGCGACGGTCGCCTGTGTGTCGTCGGAGAGTTGGTCGTAGTGACGCACCCGCGCGTCCGGCGGGATCCACCCGGTCTGCCGCAGCCGCATTCGCCTGCGCCGCTCGCGAATAGACATGTGGTAACACATGTCATTAATGATCATAAACGTTTCGCCGGGGCGGCGACCGCAGAGCCCGCCGAGGACTACTGCTCGGTCGGGGGCGCGAGGTCGTCGACGGAGAAGCCGGGCTCCATCAACACTTCCCGCTGGTCGCCGACCGGCCGTTGTTCGCGCATCAGCTGTTTGAACGCCGACTGTGGCGAGAGGTCGCCGATGAGCACGCCGCCGACGACCCGGTCGTCTTTCAACGCGACGCGCCGCCACTCGCCCTCGCCGGTGGTCGCCTCGACGGAGTCGTCGCCGAGCGTCGGGTGGCCGAAGGAGAGAAACGGGAAATCGAAGTGGGTGATCGAGTACGACGAGACCCACTCGAACGGCTCGCTGCCGTGCTCGATCATGTTGCGCGCGGCGATCGTTCCCTGTTCTTTCGCGGAGCCCCACGCCCCGTTTTGCGCCTGCTCGCCCAGAATCCGGTCGTAAAACCGCGTGATGTCGCCGGCGGCGAACACGTTGTCGACGCTCGTGCGCATGTACTCGTCGACGACGACGCCGTCGTCCGTCTCGATCGGCGTGTCCTCGACGAGCTCCGTGTTGAGGTCTAACCCGATGGCGACGCCCGCGAAGTCACACGCGTACCGCTCGCCGTTCGGGTCGACGGCCGCCTCGACGCGCCCCTCGTCGTCCACCTCGAAGCGCTCGACGCCGGAGCCGAAAACCGGCTCGACGCCGCGTTCGCGCATCGCCTGGTGCATGATCTCCGCGCCCTCGTTCGAGAGGGCGTACCGCCACCAGGAGTCGCCGCGCATCAGGTACTTCGCCTCCACGTCCTGTTCGCCGCAGATCGCCGCGAAGTCGACGCCGAGCAGCCCCGCGCCGACGACGACGCCGCGCTCGGCGTTCTCCACGCTGTCTTTGATCGCGCGAGCGTCCTGAAACGTCCAGAAGTGGTGGACTCCCTCGGCGTCGGCGTTCTCGACCGGCAGCTGTTGTGGCGTCCCGCCGATCCCCAAGAGGAGCTTGTCGTACTCGATCGTCTCGCCCTCGTGAGTCCGGACCGCGTCGCGGTCGACGTCGATGTCGACGACGACGGTGTTCAGCCGCAGGTCGACGTCGTGGTCGTCGTACCACGACTCGTCGTGGATCGAGATCGGCGCCTCGGGAAGCTTCCCCTTCGCGTACTCTTTTATCAGAATCCGGTTGTAGAGGGCCTCGCCCTCGTCCGTGATGACCGTGATCTCGGCGTCAGGCGCTTCCTCACGGAGCGTCTCGGCCGCGGACGACCCCGCGATTCCGTCCCCGACGATCACGTACGAATCGCTCATACCGGGGCGTTCGGATTGGGGGTTAATGTGGGTTGTCATCGCATCTGGCTCCCGGATCGGCATACATTCAATAGCGTCGGTCTCCAACTGGCCGCATGAAGATCCGGCAGAACATCCGCCACTGGGCCGCGAAAAAGGCGCTGACGACGCCGATGATCGGCGACGTCGCCAACGACAAGCTGGTCGACCTCCACACCAGCATCTTTCTCAACAAGGCCGACGAGGACCGCCGAGAGGAGCGTCGCGAGCACCTCGACGACTTCTTCGACGCCACGATGGACACCTACGTCGCCGCACTGGAGGCGGGCTTCGCGGAAGCGGAGGCGCGTGAGATCACCCACGTGCAGGCCAACTTCGACTTCTTCACCTACGGGTGGACGGAGATGATGGAGATACCGGCCGACGAGCTCGAAGCGCACTATCGCCGCTACGAGGCGTTCTTTACCGACCACGACATCACAATCGACGACCCGCTCGGGACGTTCCGCCCCGCGGCTGGCGTGACCGACGCCCCAGCGACGCCGGAGCGACTCGAGACGCCGGCGTACGAGAACGCTCTCGCCGGCTTCGCCGACGACGTGTACGTCGAGACCGAATCCGGCGAGACGGTCGTCGGCGGCACCGAAGAGCCCGCCGACGTCGACCCGACCGTGGCCCCAGGAATCGACGAAGACGAGGCGAGCGCCTGAGAGGCGAGCGGGGCCACCCGACACACCAACGCCTACGAGTCTCTCGCACCCACTCGGCCGAGTGCCGGCGGTGTCGCCGGGTCCGTGTCGTCGAGTCGTGATCGGAGAAACGTCCGTTCGGCGTCCGACCGCTCGGTGTCGTCGTCGCAGAACTGCCGGAGCCCGGCCCGATAGCGGCCGGCGTCGGCACGGGTCGCTGCCACCGTCGCCGCGGGGCGCGCCAGTTCGAGTTCGGCGAGCCCCGTCTGCTCGCCGGTGTACGCGAACCCACACTTGTACAGCGCCTCGTACGCGAACGGGTTGTTGACCGCGATTCGGACCCGATCGTATCCTGCGTCGGCCAGCCAGCGAACCGTCCTACTGACGAGCACTGGACCGATCCCCTCGCCGCGGCGCGCGGCGTGGACGGTGACGTACCGAAGTCGACAACACGTGGGGTCGGTTCGGTCGGGCGAAAACGACACCGCGGCGACGACGGACTCGTCGAAGTCCGCGGGGTCGACGGTCTCCGGCACCGACCGGTCTGGTGTCCACGCTGGGGCTGCTGCCGAGCCGTCTCCAGTCTCGAGGACCGCCTTCCCGGTGTCACCGGTGACGAACTTGCCGGCGTACGCGAACGCTCGATAGTCGAGTCGGCAGGACGCGCCCGTGCCCGCCGCACCGAGGACGGTGAACTCCATGCGGTGTCTCGGTCACGCGCGGGCGAAAAACGCACGGGCCCACCCCCGACTCCGACGGCAACTGCTGGTGCAGGCTGTCGACGATCGACCGATACAAGCCACTCGCGGCCCCGGAACTGGTATGTACGGGACCGGCGACGTCGGCTTCTTCGACCGGATCGCCCCGCTGTACGACCTCGCGATGCCACCC
>CAZKXC010000065.1:0-12195 GCA_964556645.1 uncultured Halobellus sp. | reverse complement strand
CGTCCGATCGAATCGCTTGGACTCGTCAGTACCACTCGTGGTCGCCGTCTTCTGGGTCTTTTCCCCACCCGTACTCGGTCTCGTCGTCGTCGCTGTCCACCTCATCGTCCAGTTTGTCTTCAAGTTCGTCGACGAGGCTCACGCGTTGTCACCTCCGTTTTCGGCGTAAAGTACGGGTTTGTCAGTTGAAAATGTTATTGTGAAATAATACGCATAGATGCCCATCGTGGTTCAGCGGTGTCGAATACTGTCTGAGCGCAATCGAGACCCGACCGCGGCGGGGCGGCTCGGCCACAACACCGACGGCACGCCGCCTCCTTCGGCACGCGTACGAGTCGCGGCGGTCGTCACATCCGATCGGCCGTGCTCACGTGGATGCCGACGAACCGCCAACTGTCGGACGTTCGCTCGAGCGTTCCGCTCCACCGGGTGCGGTAGTCGCGGCGTGCGCCCGTCTCCGTCGCCGTCCACGCCATCGACACGTCGTCGCTGAACCACGCGCATCGGTCGCGTTCGGACACCCGGAGCGCGTGGCTCGTCACGGTCCAGTCCGTCGTCGTCTCGGTTTGTCTCCGGAGCCCGCGCCGTATCTCGTCGTCGCCGGTCAGCCGCTCGGAGATGCCGAACTTGACGAAGCTGTCGTCGTCAGGGCGCTCGTCGGCGACGTACGGCCCGAGCGGGTCGCCCGCGCGGAGCGCGTCGTAGTACGCCGCGATCGTGGCTCGTGCGTCCATGGCCGGTCACGAGCGCTGCCGGACAAAAGCGTCTCGTCTCGGCGAGCCGACGGAGCCGAGACGGCACGGGGACCCGCGGGCTACGCGGGGTCGATATCGGAGGGGCGCGTGTACCAGAACGCCCAGAGGACCAACACCGCCTGAAGCGGCAGCCGTCCCCACCGGACGAGCGCAGAAGGGTCGCCGCCGCCGGGGATCCCCTCGACGACGACGCCGCTCGTCGCCATGTACACGTTCGCCGGAAAGACCGCGACGAGCAGCGCGATCGTCGCCCACGCCGCGTATCGTCGCGTGCGGGGAATCAAGAGCCCGATCCCGACGGCGATCTCGGCGAGCCCCGAGAGGTAGACGAACGCGGACGGCGCCGGAAACACCGGCGGCACGATCTGGACGTACACCCCCGGCACCAGAAAGTGGAAGATACCGGCGACGACGTACATCGGACCCATCACCAGCAACAACGGGCCCTTGAGCCGTCGACGGAGGCCTCTCATCGTCGTCTGAACGGCTCCCCGGGGTGAAACCGTTTCGTTTCTCCGACAGAGCCACGCTCGCAGCGACGGACGGATCGTGACGCGATCAGTTCGTGGTCGGACTCCTCCGAGGCGTGGCTGTCGTGACGTCAGGCCGTCGCGCGCGCCCAGAAGTCGAGAACGTTCTCGCCGAGGAGCTTCCGACGCTCGTCGGCGTCGTATCCGCGGTCACGCAGTCCGTCCGGGATCGCCGCCCAGTCTTCGTATCTGTCCATCGGTCCGTAGCCGATACCGATCGAGAGGCCGTGTTCCTCTCGGAAGCCGGCCGCCCGAAACGCCTCCATGATCCCCTCGTGAAGCGGTTCCGGAAGCTCGGTCGTCCACGAGCCCCAGTCGGTGCCGATGCCGACGCGGTCGATTCCGACGCGGTCGACCATGCGGTCGATGTGGTCGAAGAACGTCTCGAAGTCGGCGTCGGCGTTGCCGGGGTCGAGAAAGAACGGCACCGCGAGCACGCCGACGTACCCGTCGTTCTCGCGCAGCCGTTCCAGCTCCTCGTCGGACGTGCCGCGGTCGTGGTCCGAGAGCGCGTCACAGAACGTGTGCGTGTACGCCACGGGTCGATCGGAGACGGAGACGGCGTCGAGCGTCGTTTCTCGGCCGCAGTGTGAGAGGTCGACGATCATGCCCAGTTCGTTCATCCGCTCGACGACGGCGACGCCGTGATGTGAGAGGCCGGCGTCGACGCGCTCGGTACAGCCGTGTCCGATGAGATTCTGCGAGTTGTACGTGAGCTGGCCGATCCGGATCCCCGCGTTGTACAACGTCTCGACCGCGTCGACGTCGCCCTCGATGGCGAGCCCGAGGTTCTGGGTGGTGAACACGACGCCGACGTCGCCGTCGGCGACGATTTCGCGGGCGGTCGCCGGCGACGTCGCCTTCCGGAGCCAGGGAACGGCGTCGATTCTGGCCTGCCAGCGGGCGAGGTCCTCGCGAACCCCCGTCGCGTACGACGTGGTCGGATCGAGACTGCCCATCGTCGCCGAGACGAGGGTGACGCCCGCCTCACGGTACGCTGCCCGGAGGTCGTCGCGAAAGTCGGGATCGGTCCGTAACAGGCGCACCTGTTCGTCCTCCATCGCGTCGAGCGCGCCGCCGGCCGGCCGCCCGGCGTCGAGCGCCGCCCGCATGGCCGACTCGATCCGGTCTGTGACGAGCAACGGCGTGCCGCGTGGGTAAAAGTCGAACACCGGAGCGTGGTCCGTCATCTCGGGTCGTACTGGACTCCCCCCGGCCATGTATGAGCGACCTCACATGAACGGGTGTTCGCCGGGAGAGCGGGGGTGAGTGCCGTCCTCGCGCGGGCCGACCAACTCAGGCCAGCTGGGCGTGATCGACCGTCCGATCACCGACGCGACGCACGTCTCCGGCAGTAACTACATGATCGTTCGGAACGTCTCTCACACATCGACTCATGCCAGAGGACACATCTCCGGAATCTCGGATCGTCGACGCCATCGAGGCGGCCGGCAGGCCGCTCGAACGGGCGGAGCTACGGACCCGAGTCGACCTCTCGCCGGACCGGTTCGACGCCGCGCTGGCGACGCTCCGCGGACAGGAGGTGGTTCGAAAGCTCAGCGGATCGGACGCGTATCGTCTCACCTACTGGCCCGAGTCGCCGACGTGTCTGATCTGTGACGGCGAGGTCACCACCACGGACCACTACGAACTCACGCTGAACGCACAGGGAGCCAACACCGAACAGGAGGTGACGGGCGTGCTTCACCCGGAGTGTACGCGACGGCTGCTCGACGAGGCGAGCCTCTCGGGGTAGGTCGTACAGCGGGTCTCATCGCACGGCTTCGGTTCTGTGGCCGACAAGTATTCTCTCATGCCGGCATCACTGCCGGCGGGCGATCAGGACCGCGTCTGCGACCACGTCGTACCCCATTGGAACGAGGTGGAGGAGTCCGCCGATCACGAAGACGTTGAGCGTGACGACGGCGCGCAACGGGCCGAAACTCCCGACCAAGAGGCCGAGCGACGCGACTCCGGCGCCAGCGTACACCATCCGTTCTCGGCGCCGTATCTGCGGGCTGTCACGGTTGTACAACGCCGTCACGAGATAGCCGACCCCGAGGACCACGAGCCAGGGGTGCCAGTAGGCGTACTGGATCCCGCTCGACGGCACGATACCGGCGAGCGCCGCGACGTTGATCAGCGTCGCGGCGACGTTCAAGCCGCCCCAGACCAGCCAGACCCGGTTCCGGCGCACGGTCGGCGCGGTGTACGCGATGCCGAACAACACGATCCCGACGGTCAGGGCGATCCAGACGGCCACGATCGACTCGATCAGCCCGAACGGGGCGATGCTCGGATTCGTGCTGAACGTCCACGAGAGCCCCCAGCCGATCACGCCCTCGACGAAGCCGAACAACAACAGGCCGTCTCCCGGGAGCGGCGGCGACAACAGCCGCCGGTAGTACGACGACAACACGACGCCGGAGCGCCCGATCCACCCGGCGTCTCTGCCGCCGTCACCAGTCACGAGCGTCCCGCCCCCGGCGTAGTGGCCCGTCGCCGGCGATGAACCGCCGGAAACACCGCAGTCGCATGATCGTACGTCGCGGCTGTTCACTAAAAACCTCCCGGATCGAACGACTCTTCGATCGACCGAGAACCCCACGCGACTCCGGTCGTTGGGCGGGCGCCACGGAGCGCCGGCGACGAGACGCCGTCGGCGATGAGACGTCCCGAGCGCGCTCAGTCGTCGCGGCTCCGTTTCCAGATGGGGTAGATTTCCATCACGGCGATCAGGCTGAGCACTACGCCGGCGGCGACCATCAGCGTGTCCGGATCGATGTCGTCCATACGAACGCCTAGGAGCGTCGAGGGCATACCGTTTGGCATCGGTCGTCTCGTCGGTCGACGACCGGTACGCGCCGACACCGTACCGATCGTCGCCGAGCGTTCGCTCGATCCGGACGCCGCGTCGCCGAGCGAAGGTACATCTGTGCGGCGACCGTTTCTTCGAGACATGGCTAACACCGAAGACGACAATCGGGACGGAACCGACGGCAGCGAGGCGGTGTTCGCCGTCGTCATGATCGCGCTCTCGCTGCTCATCCTGTTCGTGGTTCGGAGGAGCGAGAAGGCGAGCTGACCGGACGCTACGTCGATCGACGGCCGCTGGCCGAGGACCCGCTCGCGGCGGCATGGGAAGTGCTTTCCCTGTACGGACGGATGCTCATACGTGAGCGACTCAACAGACGAAGCGGCAAGTGAGGCGATAGACGATATCGACGCCGGCGGACTCGGACCGGCCGTGCTGGCATCCGTCGGCTCCGTCGTCCTGGCGTTGTACTTCTACTACGTGCGCGGCGACAAACAACGCGGCCAGTTCATCGGCTTCTGGCCCGTCACGATACTCGGACTCGCGTCGTACTTCCGGCTCGAGGAGATCAAACAACTGCTCGAAGAGACCGAGAACTGAGCCGGGCCGCCGTCCGGCCCACCGACGCTCCCGGCCGCAATGCGAGCGCCGCCGCGCCGCGACGCCGTCGCGACGCCGGATCGATCACGCCACAATTTATTCGTGTGAGTCACCTACAATACGTAGACGTGTTTGTACCGAGTCCCCGTTCTCCGAGCGTCGAGCGTCCG
This sequence comes from uncultured Halobellus sp., assembly GCA_964556645.1. Classification (GTDB taxonomy): domain Archaea; phylum Halobacteriota; class Halobacteria; order Halobacteriales; family Haloferacaceae; genus Halorubrum. Next base: position 7,325 of record CAZKXC010000065.1, on the reverse strand, counting down.
TGTGGAGGTCGTCACCGTGGCCGGTAGGGGGTCGCCGTGAGCCTTCGGAGCCGCCTCGGTGGCTTGTTCAAAAGCCAGTCGGAACTGGACCTGACCGACGGGTCGATCCCCGAGTCGTTGTTTTTCATCTCGTTTCCGATCGTCATCACGAACCTGCTTCAGGTCGGGTACAACCTCGCGGATACGTTCTGGCTCGGCCGGTACAGCACCGAGGCGCTCGCGGCGATCAGCCTCGGGTTTCCGCTCGTCTACCTCTTCATCTCGCTGGGACTCGGGCTGACCGTCGCCGGCAGCGTGCTGGTCGCACAACACACCGGCGCGGGCGAGTCGGACGCGGCCGAGTACGCCGCCTCACAGACGGTCGTCTTCACGCTCCTCGCGGGACTCGGACTGGGTGTGCTCGGCTTCCGCTTCGTCGAGACCCTCCTCCAGGTCTTCGCGGCAGAGCCGACCGTGCTGGCGCTCGCGGTCGACTACATGGAGGTCATCAGCCTCGGGCTGCCGTTCCTCTTCGGCTTCACCGTCTTCATCGCGTTGATGCGAGGCGCCGGCGACACGGTCACGCCGATGCTCGTCATGCTCGGAACCGTGGTGGTCAACGTCGTCATCGACCCGTTGCTCATCTTCGGCGTGGGCCCGATCCCCGAACTCGGCGTGGAGGGAGCGGCGATCGCGACCGTCTTCGCCCGGGGGTCGGCGATGGTCGTTGGGCTCTGGATCATGCTTCGTGGCGCGCGGGGAATCCAAATTCACCCGCGCCAGATGGTTCCGGACCTGAGCTACAGCCGGAAACTGCTACGGATCGGGGTTCCGGCCTCGGTCGAAAACACCGGGCGAGCGATCTCGGTCAACGCGGTGTTAGTCATCGTGACCCTGTTTTCGACGTCGGTCGTCGCGTCGTTCGGCGTGGGGATCCGCGTCTTCTCGATGGTGTTTATGCCCGCCATCGCCATCGACCGCGGCGTCGAGGCGATGACCGGCCAGAACATCGGCGCGGGGCGGCGAGACCGGGTCGTCGAGACGAACCGCTTCGCCGCGAAGGCGTCGTTTCTCGTGTTGTCCGCGCTCGGCGTCGTCACCTTCCTGTTCGCTCCCGAGATCGTCCGGCTGTTCGACGATTCTCCGGCGGTCGTCGCCGAGGGCGCCACGTTCCTTCGATGGATCGCCCCCACCTTCGGCTTCGTCGGGGTGCTTCGGGCGTACAGCGGCGGGTTCCGGGGCGCGGGCAAAACGCTGACCGCCGCGACGATCGCCGTCGTCCTGTTCGGCGTCATCCGACTGCCGATCGCCTACGTCGCCTCTCAGGGGCTCGTTCCCCTCGACGTCTGGATCTTCGCCGCCCCGACGCCGTCGGGCATCTGGTTCGCCTTCGCGGTCTCCGGGATCGTCGCTGCTGTCGTCGCCGCCGGCTGGTTCGAACTCGGAGGGTGGCGCGGAACGGATCTCACGGAGGGGTCGACGATCGAGCCGGACGCCGCCGGCGACGAGGCGCTCGTCGACGACGGATACGCCGACGAGGCCGGCGTCGACGCCGAATCTGGGTCCGTCGCCGAGGACTGAGCCCTCAGTCGCCGTCGGTGACGTGGTCGTACTCGGCCGCCACCGGGTACTGCCACCCGCGACCGAGCGCCTTCTGAGTGATCCGCAGCGGCGGCGGGGTCTGACGGCGCTTGAACTCCGCGCGGGTCAGCCGGGAGAGCGCGTCGTCGACGACGCGCTCGTCGTGCTCCTGCCGGAGGTCGCTCCCGTCACGGCCGTTCTCGATGTACCCGGTCAGAACGGGATCGAGCCGCTCGTACGCCGGCAGCTCGTCGGCGTCGGTCTGTCCCTCCCGAAGCTCTGCGCTCGGCTCCTTCTCGATGACGGACGCGGGGATGGGGCTCGGAGCGTCGGCCGGCACCGACGGCGGCGGCGACGCGTTGAACGCCTCCGCCAGCTCGTAGACGAGCCGCTTGTAACAATCGCCGAGCGGAGCGAGCGCGCCGACGGTGTCGCCGTACAGCGTGCAGTAGCCGACGGCCGCCTCGCTTTTGTTGTCGGGCGTGAGCACGAGGGCGTCGCGTTGGTTGGCCAGCCCCATCAGCACGTCGCCGCGGATCCGCGCCTGGAGGTTCTCGCGCGCGACGCCGCTGAGCGGTTGCGCGTGCTCGCCGAGAACGCCCAACAGTTCTTCGACGGCGCCGCCGACGGGCACCACGTCGAAATGTATTCCCAGGTTGGCCGCGACGGCCCGCGCGTCGGCGACGCTCTCGTGGCTCGTGACGCCGCTCGGCAGCGAGACGCCGTAGACGCCGTCCGCCCCGAGCGCGTCGACCGCGAGCGTGGCCGCGACGGCGGAGTCGATTCCGCCGGAGAGCCCGATCACCGCCTCCTCGAACCCGGTCTTCGCGAAGTAATCGCTGATTCCGAGCCGAAGCGCCCTCCGCGCCTGCGCCACCGGCTCGACGTCGAATCCCGAGACGGATCGGTCGGGGTCGCCGTCGAGCGGAACGTCGATGACGGCCGAGTCGGGCCGAAAGCCGTCGAGTCGGCCGATCACGGCGTCGTCTGTCGCGGCGAACGAGTGACCGTCGAAGACCAGTTCGTCGTTGCCGCCGGCCTGGTTCGCGAACACGACCGGACACCCCGTCTGCGCGGCGTGTCCCGAGAACCGCCGTTCCCGTCGGGCGGGCTTGTCGAGGCTGAACGGGCTCGCGGAAACCGTGAGAATGACCTCGGCGCCGCGGTCGGCGGTCTCCGCCAGCGGCGTCGTGTCGTAGCGCCGGGCTCCGGTGACGACGGCGTCGTCCCACGCGTCCTCACAGATCGTTATGCCGACCTCGACGCCGTCGATCGTCGTCACCAGCGGCTCGGTGCCGGCCCGGAAGTACCGGTGCTCGTCGAACACGTCGTACGTGGGTAACAACCGCTTGTGGTACGTCGCGTCTCGGTCGCCGTCGGACAACAGGACCGCCGCGTTGTGCACCGGTGGGCCGGTCTCGTGGCGGGTTCGGGCCGCCGTCCCGACCAGCAGCGGCGGGCCAGTCGCGGTTCGCCGGGACAACGCGTCCAGCGCCGCCGCCTGTGCGTCGAGCACCCCCGACCGATGGAGAAGGTCTCGCGGGGGATATCCCAGCAGCGACAGCTCCGGCGTGACGACGACGTCCGGGTCGGCGTCGAGCAAGGCGTCGTACTCGCGGGCGATTCGCTCGGCGTTGCCGGTGACGTCACCGACGGTCGGGTCGGACTGGATGATGCCGACGCGGAGACTCGAGCTCATTCGGATACCGCCGATACGTGTTCGACCGACATAAGATCTGACGCACGACGGGCGAAACGGCACACGTTCGTGAGCCGTGTGCGACAGACGGCGCGTGAACGTCACGACAATCCCCGGGCGGATGGCCACGCGTTGTCCGGCCCGCGAGGGCCACGGGCCGTCGTGCCCTGGGACGCTGCCCGCGCCCGGCAACCGTGCCATGTGAACACACGACTTATTATACCGCTGGACGTACCAAACCGTACATCGATGTCACGGATTCTCGAAACGATCCGGTCTTCGGAGACGGATATGTGGGAGATCCTCCAGCGGTCGGGACTCTCCGGCGCGGGCGGCGGCGGATTCCCGACGTACGCGAAGTGGCGCTCGCTGGCGGACGTCGATCGGCTTCTCGTGAACCACCAGGAGAGCGAACCGAACTGTTACGTCGACAAGTGGATCGGGCGCGAGCACGCCGACGCGCTCGCGGAGTTGTTCGAGGCGCTGCTCGCCGGTCCGCTCGAATCCGTCGTGATCGGCGCGAAACACAGCGACCGCGATCCGTGGCTTCGGCCGCTGGAGGAGGCGACCGACGCGACCGTCTACACGCCGGCAGAGCTCCCGATAGACCCGTCGTCGACGGCGGGCGTCGTCGTCGCGTACACCCACGACACCTACGAGTACGGCATGGAGAACGTCCTGCTCCAGCAGACCACCGGAACGGTGATCGGCAAGGACCTCCCGGTCGATTACGGGTGGATCGTGCAAAACACCGAGACGATGTACAACGTCTGGCGCGCGCTGGCGCTCGACGAGCCGGTGCTTCACAAACTCGTCCACGTCGACGGCTATCGCGCCGACGGGAGCAGGGTTCCACACCGGATGTTCGAGGCACCGATCGGAACGTCGGCCGCGGCGTTGTTCGCCGCCGCCGGCGTCGACCCCGACACGCTGGCGAGCGACCGAACCCTCGTCGAGGGCGGCCCCGGGTGGTGTTTCACCGTCCAACGACCGGCGGACCGGTACGGCGTGAGCAAACACACGAACTGTCTCATGCTGCTCGACGAGGCGGACGTCGAGCGACACACGTACGGAAACGGCCGGATCAACGTCATCGAACCGCTCGACTGGACGCACTCAGATCCGGACACCGAGCCGACGACGATCGACCCGTCCCGCGTTCACGTGCCGATCGTCACCAACGAGACGTACGGCGACCTCGTCGACGAGTCGGCCCCGCTCGTCGAGTTCGGCGACCCCGTCGCCGGCGGCCAGCCCGTGGCCGAACCCCGCGCCGACGCGAGCGGGTTCAGCGTCGCTCACCACGCGCCGATCGACGGCGAGGTCGCGGACGTCACTCCGCGGGAGGTCGAGGTCCGTCGTCACGGGGTGTAATCCGCGTCGAGCCGGGTCGGTCACGCCTCGCCGTAGACGGGAACCGCCGCGCCGCTCGTGACCGCGGCGGCGTCGGAACACAGGAACTGCATGACCTCGGCCACCTCGGCCGGCTCGACCCACTCGTCGCTCGGCGTCATCATGTCTCTGTTCATCGGCGTGTCCAGGACGCTCGGCAGCACGCAGTTGGCTCGAACGGTGCCGAGGTTCTCCTCGGCGATCGTCTCGGTCATGATCCGGACGCCCGCCTTCGTCGACCGATACACGCCGTCGCCGGCGCCGCCCTCGAGCGCGGAGCGGGCCGAGACGCTGACGACGGCGCCCTCGGCGTCCTGGAGGTGCGGCAGCGCGTGTTTCGAGGCCAAAAACATCGTCTTGAGGTTCACGTCGAACAACATGTCGAACTGGTCTACCTCCGTTTCTTCGACCGGGTCGCCGCCGCGCCAGGTGCCGGCGATGTTGAGAAGGTGGTCGATCCGGCCGTGGTCCGCGACGATCCGGTCGATCGTCTCGGCGACGGCCGGCTCGTCGGTGAAGTCGGCCTGATAGAACTCGATGCCGTCGGCCGGGTCGAGCTGTGAGTCCTCGCTGTCGATCGGAACGACGTCACACGCGGCGACGGTCGCGCCCGCCTCGGCGAACGCCTCGGTGACCGCGCTCCCGAGCGCGCCACAGCTGCCCGTGACGACCGCGACCTGCCCGCTGAAATCGAACGCAACTGTCATGTGACGAATCTCGGGGACGGCCAGATATAAATCGCCGGGACAACCCGGGAGACGACAGGCGGTCGTGACGCGGCGGCCGCGCGGCGCTCACAACACCCGCAGCCGATACCCCTCGACCGCGGTCTCGTCGGCGACGCGGCCGGCCTCGACCGCGGCGTCGAGCACCGCGGCGACGAACGACTTCGGCACCTCGACGCCGATGAAGTCGTCACCCTCTCTCCCCGTGGTCAGCCGTGCCATCGTTCGGTCGGTGCCGTCGTCGTTGTAGATGCTGCCGACGCGGTCGCCGTCTCGTCTGAACCGAAGCGTCACGTCGGTCGCCTCGATCGAGTCGAAGCTCACCTCGAACACGCGGTCGTCGCCCTCGATCCGCGCGAGCATGCGTCCGTCGTGTTCGGTCACGATCGTCTCCATACGCACACGACGGGCCGAGCGGGTATAACCTCGCCACTACGGGCAGGCCGCGGGAGCCGACGCCGATTCGGCCGCGAACGGCGTGGCGAGTCGTCGGCGCGGCCGAGTCGCCGGGCGGCCGCACAACGTTCATTGCGCTGAGAGCCGAAATACCGGTATGAGTGAGCACGAACCGGACGACGCGCGGCCGACGACCGACGCCGAGTGGAGACGGGCGTTGTCCGACGAGGAGTACCGGGTGCTTCGCGAGTCGGGGACCGAGCCCGCCGGCACCTCCGACCTGCTCCACGTCGACGCCGACGGCGTCTTCGCGTGTGCCGGCTGCGGGACCGAGCTGTTCCACACCGACCAGAAGTACACGTCCGGCACCGGCTGGCCGAGCTTCTGGGATCCGATCGCCGACGAGGCCGTCGAGACGGGCCGCGAAACCGGCCTGCTCGGCTCCCGCATCGAGGTGCGGTGTGGCGAGTGCGACGGCCACCTCGGCCACGTGTTCGACGACGGGCCGGACCCGACCGGGAAACGCTACTGTATCAACGGCGTCGCCCTCGAGTTCACCGCGACGGACTGATCCGGAGCGAGGACCCGTTTTCCGAGCCCGACGGGCCGCGGGCGTCCCGGCGTCGTCCGCGAACGCGAGACCTTTCAGGGCGTGTCCACACGGTCGAACATGGCCGAAGACGAGGGCGGGTTCGAGAACGCCCGCGAGAATCTAGACGGGCACCCGATCCGGAGTCTGCTCGCGTACGCCAGACCCTACTGGCTCCGGCTGGCGGCCGGCGTGTTCACCTCGTTTTGTACGCGGTTCGCGCGGCTCGTCCCGCCGATCGTCGTCGCGACGGCGATCGACCGCGTCGTCCTCGGATCGGGCGAGCCCGGTCTCCTCGCCGAGGCGGGGCTCGTCCCCGGCGGAGCGATAGCCGGAGAGGCGGCTCGGGTCGCGCTGCTCGAACGGCTCGTCGTCATCGCGGTGATCGCGTACCTGCTCCGGTCCGCGACGCGGTTCGGGTCGCGGTATCTGCTCCAGTCGACCGCCCAGAAGGTCCAACGCGACCTCCGGAACGACACGTACGATCACCTCCAACACCTGTCGATGGACTTCTTCGTCTCCCACCAGACCGGAGGGATGATGTCGATTCTCAACAGCGACATCAACCGGCTCGAGCAGTTTCTCAACACCGAGTTTCGCCAGCTGATCCGCGTCGTCGCAACGGTCGGCGGCATCTCGGTCGTGCTCTGGACGTACTCGCCGAAGCTGACGCTGATCGCGCTCGCGCCCGTCCCGGTCATCGGTCTCGCAAGCGGGGTGTTTCTCAGCTGGATCGAACCCCGCTACCAGTCGATCCGCGAGACGGTCGCGCGGCTGAACACGCGCTTGGAGAACAACCTCGGCGGAACCGCGGTGATCAAGACGTTCAACCGCCACGCGTTCGAACACGACCGGGTCGCCGAGCAGAGCCAGCGGTACCACGACGAGAAGGTGGCCGCCCTTCGGATACGGCGGGCGTTTTTTGCCTCGCTCCGGCTGACGACCGGCGTCGTCTTCGTGCTCG
>CAZKXC010000064.1:0-12393 GCA_964556645.1 uncultured Halobellus sp. | reverse complement strand
GGCTATATGTGGCTGCTGGGAGATCGACGGCGAACACCGCCAAAGCCCCAGCCGCGAGGCGGGCGCACGCTCGCTGTGCTCCTCACTCGGTCGCTCACTGCGTTCGCTCCCTCGTTGCGGTGCTTACGTCGCCTGCGCCCGCCTCGCGGCTGCCCCTTTGAGCCCCGCCCCGCACGGCGGCCGCACCTCACGCCTCCCCAGCCTCGCGGTTCGCGCTCGTCGAGCGCTCACCGCGTCCCTCGCACGCGCTCCTCGCGCCCGACGGGCGCTCGGAGGCGCGCGCCACCGCGTCGTCGTTTTTTGATTGCGAGCGCCTGCGAGTCGTTGCTCGCCGCCGCTTCCCGGACGAAAACGTTTCCCGCTCCCCGCGTGAGCCTCCGGTATGCGCATCGCCGTCCCCAACAAGGGCCGCCTTCACGAGCCGACGCTCTCGCTACTGGAGCGCGCGGGGCTCCACGTCGAGGAGACCGCCGACCGCCAGCTGTACGCCGACACGGTCGACCCCGATGTCTCCGTCCTCTACGCGCGAGCGGCCGACATCCCGGAGTACGTCCGCGACGGCGCGGCCGACGTGGGGATCACCGGTCTCGATCAGGCCGCGGAGTCCGGCGGCGTCGCCGCCGACCCGGGCGCGGCGGCCGACGACGACCTCGTCGACCTGCTCGATCTGGAGTACGGCTCCTGCCGGCTCGTCCTCGCGGCGCCGGAAGACGACGCGATCGAGCACGTGGACGGTCTCGCCGGCGGAACCGTCGCCACCGAGTTCCCGAACATCACCCGTGACTACCTCGACCGCGTGGGCGTCGACGCCGACGTCGTCACCGTCACCGGGGCGACAGAGCTCACCCCGCACGTCGACATGGCCGACGCCATCGTCGACATCACCTCGACGGGGACCACGCTGAAGGTGAACCGCCTCGCCGTGATCGACGACGTGCTCGACTCGTCGGTGCGGTTGTTCGCCCGCCCGGACGTCGCCACTGCCGACAAGGTCACCCAGGTGCTGACCGCCTTCGAGTCGGTGCTCGCGGCCGACGGCCGCCGGTACCTGATGATGAACGTGCCGAAGTCGCGCCTCGACCAGGTAAAAGACGTGATACCCGGACTCGGCGGCCCGACGGTGATGAACGTCGAAGCCGACGAGACCGGCACCGAGACCGTCGCGGTCCACGCGGTCGTCGAGGAGCGCGACGTGTTCGCGACCATCTCGGAGCTGAAGGCGGTCGGCGCGAGCGGCATCCTCGTCACCGAAATCGAGCGGCTGGTGTCGTAGCCGGCTCACTCCTCGCCGATCAGCCGCTCCTTCTCGCGGCGCGACAACGACTTGATGGCGTGTTCTCGCGACATCGCGGCCGACCGCGACTCGAACGACTCGACGTGCCGGAGCGTCACCGGCGTCCGCCCGCGGGTGTACTTGGCTCCCTCGCCGGCGTCGTGCTCGGCGACGCGCCGGTCCACGTCCGTCGTGTACCCGGTGTAGAAGCTGCCGTCGGCACACTCGATCACGTACACGTAGTGGTCTGTCACGGTCAGTCGCCGCCGTCGACCGCCCGGGCGATCAGCCCCGCCTGCGCCCCGGCGACGAAGCCGGCGTCGATGTTCACCGTCGTGAGGACGGTACACGACTGCAACGCCCCGTACAACGCGGCCGTTCCCGCGCCGCCCGCGCCGTATCCCGCCGAGACCGGCACCGCGATGACGGGCGCGGCGACCAGCCCCGCGAGCACCGTCGAGAGCGCCCCCTCGCGGCCGGCGGCGACGACGACGACGTCGGCCTCGCGGATCCGGTCGAGCTGGTCGAGCACCCGGTCGAGGTTCGCCACGCCGACGTCGGCGATCCGGTCGACCGTCGCGCCGACCTCGCGGGCGGCGACGGCCGCCTCGCCGGCGACCGGCGCGTCAGCGGTCCCGCCGGCGACGACCGCCACGGTCGCGTCGAGCGCCGGCGGCTCGAACCCCGCCGCGTGAACCACGACGGTGCGGGTGGTCTCGTCGTGGTCGATCGACGCGTCCGGCGCGGCCGCTTCTACCGCGTCCACGACCGCCGCCGCGTGGTCGGGCTCGGCGCGGGTCACGACCGCCCGGCCCGTCGTCTCCAGGGCGGTCGTCGCCAGCGCCGCGGTCTCTGCCGGCCGCTTCCCCTCGGCGAGCACCGCCTCCGGGATTCCGCGTCGCCGCTCGCGGTCGGCGTCGAACCGCCCCACGGCCGTCGTGGCGTAGCCCGCGATCCGAGACTCCGCCTCCGCGATACCGATCTCTCCGGCCGCGAGCGCCTCGAGCACCGCCCGCGTGTCAGTGCCATCCGCTCCGGTCTGCTCCTCGTCGCGCATGGTCGCTGCCTCGGGACCCACGGATTCGTAGCCGTCGATCCGTTCTCGTCGCCGCCGCTCCACAAAACATATATACTGGGTTTTCGCCTACCCGCCGCGAACCGCCCGCACGACGCCCCTCGCGGGCGAATTCAGGAACTCTTATTAACTATCGCCGGATACCCCCGATCGCATGGCAGACCTCATTGTCAAAGCGGCGGTCAAGGAAGCGCTGGACGACAAGAACGTCGCTTCGGACTTCTACGACGCGTTGGACGACGAAGTGGACGAGCTGCTCGAAGACGCCGCACGCCGCGCCGAGGCCAACGACCGGAAGACGGTCCAGCCTCGCGACCTGTAAGGCGTCTACAACCTCCGTTTTTTATTTCGCCTTCGACTCCCGGCCCCGGCCCGCCGACAGCGGCGGCTACGGCTCGCGCACACACACGCCGTCGGCCGTCCCGACGTGGACCGCGTCGGCGAGTCCGACGAACAATCCGTGTTCGACGACGCCGGGGATTCCGGCGAGCGTCGCCGCCAGCGATCCCGGCTCCGGAATCGGGCCGAACGCACAGTCCAGTACGACGTGTCCGTTGTCCGTGACCACCGGCCCGTCCTTCCGTTTCGCCCGCCGGAGCGTCGGTTCTCCGCCGGCCGCCCGCACCGCCTCGGCGACGACCGACCGGCCGTCCGGCAACACCTCTATCGGTACCGCCCTGTCGAGCACGCCGGTCTCCTTCGAGGGGTCGACGACGACGAGAAACCGGTCGGCCGTCGCGTCGACCAGCTTCTCGCGGGCGTGTGCCGCGCCGCCCCCCTTGACGAGCGCGCTCGGGCCGTCGCCGACCGCGACCTGGTCTGCGCCGTCGATCGCCACGTCGATTCCGGGCGCGTCCGGACCGACGGCCTCGTCGAGGCCGACGAGCGGAATCCCCTGCTCGACGGCGAGTTCGCGGCTCGCGAACGAGGTGGCCACGCCCCGTACGTCGAGGCCGGCCTCGACGCGGTCGCCGAGCCGCCGGATCGCGTGTGCCGCCGTCGACCCGGTGCCGAGGCCGACGACGCTGCCGTCGTCGACGACCTCGGCCGCCGACTCGCCGGCGCGTCGTTTCGCCGCGTCGCTGCCGCCGCTCGTCTTCATATCTTCCGGTGCGTGCGGGGGAGTTGAAAAGCCGTCGGCCCGTTCACTCCAGCCGTTCGAGCACCGCGTCGGCGTCGTACGCCAACGAGAGCTCGCGGGAGCGGCCTCGCCCCTCGACGTCGGCGTACTTCGCGTCTATCACGCCGAGCTGGTCGAGCTTGTTGATGATCTCCGAGTAGCGGGTGTAGCCGAGCTCCGTCTCCTCGTGGAACGCCTCGTACACCGTTCCCGCGCGCTCGCCGTCGTTGGCGGCGAGCACCCGGACGAGCGCGCGCTCCGACGCCGAGAGCCCCTGAAGCGACCGCGAGAGGTGGACGTGTTTCGACTTGTCGTAGGCGGACTCGACGTCCTCGGTCGTGATCGTCTTCGAGGCGCGCATCTCGGCGTTGAGCCCCGCCCGCCGGAGCAGGTCGATACCCACCCGGAGGTCGCCGCTCTCGGCGGTCAGGTCGGCGATCCGGTCCAGCTCCGCGTCGCCGATCACGCCGTCGTGGAAGCCGCGTTTCGCGCGCTCGCTGAGAATGTCGGAAATTTCTCGGGCGTCGTACACCGGAAAGTACACTTCTTCGGGACGGAACACCGACTGGACCCGGCCGTCGAGGTCGTCGATGACGTCGAGCGAGAGGTCCGAGGAGACGACGATCACGCCGATCTTCGCTCCCGAGTGCGCCTCGTGGGCGCGCAACAACGAGTAGAGGGTGTCTGAGGCCTCGTTCTCGTAAAACAGGTAGTTCACGTCGTCGAGTGCGACCACGAGCACCTCGTCGTCCTCGACGAGCCGGTCGGCGATCTGTCCGAACAGCTTCTTGAACGAGATTCCAGAGGAGGGCGGCTCGTACTCGAAGATTCCCTCGAACAGCCGGGAGAAGACGGCGTACCGCGTGGAATCGACCTGGCAGTTCACGCGGACCGTCCGCACCTCGGTTCGCGCGCGCAACTCGGCGAAGAGCTTCTGGACCGCCGTGGTCTTGCCCGTGCCGGGCGGGCCCCGAACGACCGTGTTGAGCGGGCGGGAGCCCCGGACGGCCGGCCGGAGGGCGTACTTCAGGTTCTCGAGCTGGCTCTCGCGGTGGCGGAACGTCTCGGGCACGTGGTCGATCTCGAACACCGACTCCTCGCGGAACACCGACTCGTCCCACGAGAGCATGTCGTCGTCGGCGTCCCCGGGCATGGAGCAACCACCTCACGCTGCCCACTTAACGGTTGCCCGCCACCGGGGCGAAACTGAACGCGGGTTCGAGAGCCGCCGTGGGTCCCGATACCCGGACGTTCGGTTTCACTCTCACGCCGCTCGGACGGCCAACTCATTCCCGCCGGGTGACCAGCACGTGTCTCGTCAACGACCGGTGAACCCGGCGTTCGAACCCGGCGACGACGCTCCAGCCCGCCGCTCGGGCGGGACCGCGCCAGTCGCGGTCGGCGACGACGACGGCGCGGTCGGCGACGCGGGCGGCCTCCGCGAGCGCGTCTCCGACGAGATCGGCGAGTTCGTGGCGAGCGATCTTCGACTGGCGGCCGTAGGGGGCGTCGAACACCACGCCGTCGACCGCGTCGTCGACGAGGGGAAGGTCGGCCGCGTCGCCGCCGAGGACGCCCCACGACCCGCCGTCGCGGCCGCCGGGCGGGTCCGCGTGCGCCCGGAGGTTCTCGCGGGCTCCGCGCACCATCTTCGGCTGGGCGTCACAGCCGATCGCGTTGGCGCCGACGCGGACCGCCTCCAGCGGGAGCCCCCCGGTTCCACACATCGGATCCAGAAGCGTTCGCCCGGGAGCCGCGCCGGCGAGGTTGACGTACGCCCGGGCGTCCGCGGGAGCCATGCTCCCCGGCTGGAAGAAGGGACGGTCGGTGGGGGCCGGCGCGAACTCGCGGGCGGGCTCGTGTTCGACCCAGCCGAGCACGCACACGGCGGCCGTCTCGCCGTCCGCCCCGGCGACGGCGTCGTGGTCGGCGCGCGGCCCGGCGGCGAACAACGCGCGCAGGACGTGGTCGGGGTCGTCGAGGTCGACGGCGAAGCCGCGGTCGACGAGGACGCGTCCGAGTTCGCGTTCCGCGCGCGCGGTGGAGACGGCGGCCGTGTTGCGGACGTTTCGTGCGCGCACCGCGACGCTTCCGCTCCGGTCGAGCGGGGCGGCCTCGAGCGCGGCGACCGCGGGCGCGACCGCCGCGTCGGTCCGGGCGACGGCGGCGTGGGCGGCGCGGGTGTACGCCAGGCCGGCCACCCCCGATCCGACGCTCCCGGCGCCCGCGATTCCCGGCGCGAGCAGTTCGACGCCGGCCGCCGCCGTCGCCGCCTCACAGGCCGCGAACGCGTCCGTCTCCCCCGCCAACTCGAGCCAGTACACGCGAGCGACTGCGAGGCGCCGCCGCATGAGGGTGGCGGATCCCGCCCGCGGTCGGCGGCGGCTACCAACCGTTTTAACCCCCCGACCGCTCTGTATTCGCAGGAATGGCTGATCCGAAAGAAACGATTACGATAGAAAACGTCGTCGCCTCCACCGGGATCGGACAGGAGCTCGATCTTCAAAGCGTCGCGATGGATCTCGAGGGCGCCGATTACGACCCCGAACAGTTCCCGGGGCTCGTCTACCGGACCACGGAGCCGAAGTCGGCGGCGCTCATCTTTCGATCCGGCAAAATCGTCTGTACCGGCGCGAACTCCACGGACGCGGTCCACGAGAGCCTCGCTATCGTCTTCGAGAAGCTCCGCGATCTCCGAATACCGATCGAGGACGACCCCGACATCACGGTCCAGAACATCGTCACCTCCGCGGACCTGGGCGAAGACCTCAATCTCAACGCGATCGCCATCGGGCTCGGCCTCGAACACATCGAGTACGAGCCGGAGCAGTTCCCCGGGCTGGTCTACCGGATCGACAGCCCCGACGTCGTCGCGCTGCTCTTCGGCAGCGGCAAACTCGTCGTCACCGGCGGCACCGATCCCGCGGACGCGGCGGCGGCCGTCGACGTCATCGTCGAGGAGCTCTCGGGGCTCGGACTGCTCGACTGACCCCGCATGCCGGCCTCCCCGACGACCCGCTCTCGCCCGATCCCGTCGGTGATTTCACCCACCCCCGCGTAGAGACCGCATGCTCGCTCAGACGGTGACGCCGGTCTCGGTGTTCGTGACGACCGTCCTGTTCGCGGTGTTCCTTTCTGTCACCGCTCACGTGGCCGCCCGCAACGTCCTCGGCGACGTCGACCCGCGCCGTGCGTTGTACGTCGGCCCGCTTCCGGCGGTCGTCAGCGTCGTCGGCGGCGGGTTCGCCGTGCCGGCGGCGGTGACGGTGACGGCCGCGCTCCTGCTCGACGCCGCCATGTTTCGGTGGAGCTACGAACAGGAGCCGCGTGTCGTCGCCGTCATGACCGTCATCCACGCCGCCGTCACCGTTCTCGTCGGAGTCGTGGTCGCCGGCATCGCCCTCCTCTTCTCGACGCGCCCGACGTGAGCGCGGTTCCGCCTCGCGACCGCGCTCACGGCTCCGGCGGCGATCCGCCGTACGCGTCGTGGTCGCCGTAGAAGTTCAGCATGCCGAACTTCAGCTTCGCCGCGTCGATGTCGAGCAGTTCTGCGCGCTCCTCCGGCGGAAACGCGCCGCGCACGGAGTACTTTCCCATGTCCGCGGTCGTGTACCGCCGGTCGACGAGCACCCGCACGCCGAACTCGTCCGGTCCCCGGATCACCCGGCCCAACGCCTGCCGGGTCTTGCGGACCGTCGGAATCTCGACGGCGTACGCCCACCCCGGGTCGCGCGCGCGGTCGCGACCGGCGAACGCCCGGTCGTACGCGTCCTGGACCGCCTCCATCCGGTCGGAGAGGTGCGGGTACGGAACGCCCACCACGACGACCGTTCGGGCGTCGTCGCCGTCGAAGCTCACGCCCTCCGCGAGCGTCCCCCACACCGAGGTGAAAAGCGCCGCGTCGTCGCTCGCGGCGAACGTCCGGCGAAGCCGTTCTTCGTCCTCCTCCGTTCCGTCGAGGTACAACGACCCGAGGCCGCCGGCTCCGCGTCCCCCGCCGAGCCGCTCGTGGTAGCGTTCCGCCTCGCTGTACGACGGGAAGAACACGAGCGTGTTTCCGGGCGTGAATCGGATCGCGTCGCGCAGCACTCCCGACACCGTCTCCTGTGTCGCGGGGTCGGTGCGCTCGGACGCGAACAACGGCGGCGTGTCGACGGCGTACGTCCGCCGGTTCGCCTCGGGGTAGTCCATCCCGTACGCGAGCGTGGCGGGGTCGTCGACCCCGAGCACGTCCTCGGTCACGTCGAACGGCCGGAGCGTCGCGCTCATCAGCACGGAGGCGGCGACCTCGTCGAACAGTGCCGACGTGACCGCCCGCGGGATGCAGGTGTACAGCTCGGCGCGGCCGTACACCTCGTCGGTGCTTCCGTCGCGCCGCACGGAGACGACCGGGTGTTGTCCCGGCGAGGCGCCGTCGTCCATCCACGTCGAGACGAACCGCGCGGCCTGAAGCGTTCGACACTCCGTCCGGCTCGTCGTCTCGCCCTCGCGGTACGCCCGCTCGTACTCCTCGTCGAGCGCCTTGCCAAGCTGGACCGCGAGCTCGAGCTCGGCGTCGATCCCGCGACCCTCGTATCGCTCGAGGAACGCGAGCGTGAGGTCGTCGCGCCGGTCGTCGTTGGCCACCGAGACGTCCTCCCAGGTCTCGGTCACGGACTCGCGTCCGCCGAACCCGAGCGCGTCGTCGTACGCCTCAACCAGGGCGTCGCGGAACGCCGAGAGCACGTTCTCGGCGGGGTCGGCGCGGGAATCGTCGCTGTCGGCGAGCTCCTCGAGGGCGGCGTCGACGGTGCGCTCGGTCAGCGACCGGGAGGCGTGGTCACGGGCGGCGTCCTCCAGGTTGTGCGCCTCGTCGAAGACGGTGAGTATGTCGCTCGGGTCGCGGTCGATCCACCGAAAGAACTGTTCGCGGATGGTCGGATCGAGCAGGTGGTGGTAGTTGCACACCACCAGGTCGACGCCCTCCATCCCGTCTTTCAACAGCTCGTAGCCGCAGAGGTCGCGCTCGTCGGCGTACTCGTAGACGTCGTCGGGAGTCCGCACGTCCTCGAAGAGCCACTCGAAGAACGCGTCGGTGTCCTGGGTCAGGTTGTTGTAGTAGTGGTCACAGATGTTCGTGGCTTCGATCGCCTCCAGCTCGTCTTCGAGCTCGTCGAGTTCGTCCATGACCGTCTGTCGCGCCGCCGCGGCCCCCGCGTCGCCGTCGCGGCTTTCTGCGAGCAGCTCGCGCTGGCGCCGTTCGAGCTCGCGTTTGTCCGCCTCGGTCTCGGCCATCGACCGGGTGGTGTCTCGGAGCGTCTGACACTCCTGGTACTCGACGCCGATGTGACACATCGAGGATTTCCCCTTGAACACCACCGCGCGGATGGGTTCGGTTCGGGTGATCGCGCGGGCGTCTTCGACGAACTGGCGCATCTGCTGGTGGACGTTCGTCGTGATGACCACCGTTCGGTCGTTCTCGCGTGCGTGTTCGAGCGCGGGCACGAGCGCCGAGAGCGTCTTCCCCGTCCCCGGCGCTCCCTCGAACAACACGTCTTGGCCCCGCGAGAGCGCGTTGGCGACCCGGTCCATCGCCTCGCGCTGGTTCGGATACGGCTCCTCGTACGGGAAGAACCGCAGATGCGACGATCCTGACACGCCCGCACCTTCGGCCGCATCGGGCAAAAGGAGTCGGGTACCTCGGCGAAAGTGGTCGCTCGCGGGCCGTCGCCCGCCGGACGACCGTCTGACAGGGCCGGTCGAGAAGGTGGCGCTCCCCCGTCTCTCAGAGGCGGAGACGGACGCGATTCCGTCGTCGGCGACCCGCGCCGTATATACGTTCCGCCGGCGTGCGCGCCGGGCGCCAGCTACCGGCATACATTACCGGTTACCCGCCGACGGCCCGACTGCTATGGCGACCGAAACCGCGACGACGACGGACGTATCGAACGCGACGGGCGACTGGAAGGCGGGCGTCGCCGGGGGGCTCGCCGGCAGCGTCGTCTTCGGACTCGTGATGACGTTCGTCATCCCGGCTCCCCTCTTGGACGTGGTGATTCCGTCGATGTACGGGCTCGCTCCGCCCGCGGCGCCGTTTCTCGGCTGGGTCGTCCACATGTCTCACGGCGCGGTCATCGGCGTCGGCTTCGCCGCACTCCTCCGGGTCCGACCCGACCTCGGCGACACCGTGGGGAAGGCGATCGGCATCGGCGGCGCCTACGGGCTCGTGGTCTGGGTCGGTCTCGCGGTGATCGTGATGCCGATCTGGCTTCCCGCCGTCGGCTCTCCCGCTACCCCGCCGCTGCCCAACGTCAGCGCGTTGAGCGCGGCCGGCCACCTGGTGTTCGGCGCCGTTCTCGGCGGCGTCTACGCCGGCGTCGCCGAGTGACGCGCCGCGCGCCGCACCGCCTTCCGGCCACCCGGCTCTTTATCAGCACGCGGCGAGCACGCGTACGAACGTATGTTCGACGAGATCCTCGAAAAGTTCGAGGGGTCCCCCAGCCAACAGGCCGTCATCCGCTTGTTCCTGGAACGCGGCTTCTCGGTCAACGAGGAGGGACGGGTCGTCTCCGGCGGGATCGAGATTCCGTACACGGGGATCGCCCGCGAGCTCGACGTCGACCGACGCGTCGTCGATTCGACGACCGACGCGATCTTGGCGGACCCCGAGCTGAAACGCATCTTCACCAACATCTCGTCGGTGCCGAGTCTGATGGACCTGGCTCCCGTTCTCGACCTCACCGTGCTCACGATCGAGGTCGCCGAGGCTGACGAGGCCGGGATCGTCGCCGAGGTCACCGGGATCCTCGCCGACCACGGGGTCTCGATCCGACAGGTGTTGAGCGAGGATCCGGAGTTCACCGACGACCCCAAACTCTACGTCATCACCGACGCCGACCTCTCCGGAGCCCTGCTCGTCGAGATCCGCGAGCTGAGCTACGTCCGCCGGGTCGGGTTCTGAGCGCCGCCGGCGCGCGAACCGGGCTCCGATCCCGTCGCTGGCGGTCCGCAGATAGCCCCCGATCGTCCGCGGGTTGATACGCGAAGCCGACCGAGAAGCCGACGGCGCCGGCCCGAATTTCACTTCCACCAAGCTGTAAACCAGGCTTTATATCCGAAGCCGCACAACCCGGGTGTACATGCCTGAAGACGAACTCGAGGACCTCCCAGGAGTCGGCCCGGCGACCTCGGACAAGCTGGTCGAGAACGGATTCGAGAGCTACCAGTCGATCGCCGTGGCGAGCCCCGGCGAGCTGTCGAACACGGCCGACATCGGCGAGTCGTCCGCCTCCGACATCATCAACGCCGCGCGCGACGCCGCCGACGTCGGCGGGTTCGAGACGGGGGCGACCGTTCTCGAACGCCGCCAGGAGATCGGGAAGCTCTCCTGGCAGATCCCGGAGGTCGACGACCTCCTCGGCGGCGGCATCGAGACGCAATCGATCACCGAGGTGTACGGCGAGTTCGGCTCCGGGAAATCACAGGTCACCCACCAGATGGCGGTCAACGTCCAGCTCTCCACGGAGAACGGCGGGCTCGACGGCGGCTGCATCTTCGTCGACTCCGAGGACACGTTCCGCCCCGAGCGGATCGACGACATGGTGCGCGGACTCGACGACGAGATTCTCGCAGACGAGCTCGAACGCCGCGAGATCGAGGGGACGCCCGGCGACGAGGCGGCGATGGAGGAGCTCGTCGCCGCGTTTCTCGACCAGATCCACGTCGCGAAGGCGTTCAACTCCAACCACCAGATCCTGCTGGCCGAGAAGGCGAAAGAACTCGCGAGCGAACACGAGGAAAGCGAGTGGCCGATCCGGATCGTCTGTGTGGACTCGCTGACCGCCCACTTCCGCGCCGAGTACGTCGGCCGCGGAGAACTCGCCGACCGCCAACAGAAGCTCAACAAACACCTCCACGACCTGATGCGGATCGGCGACCTCTTCAACACCGCCATTCTCGTCACCAACCAGGTCGCCTCCAACCCCGACTCCTACTTCGGCGACCCCACGCAGGCGATCGGCGGCAACATCCTTGGACACGCCTCCACCTTCCGGATGTACCTGCGCAAATCGAAGGCCGACAAGCGGATCGTCCGACTCGTCGACGCGCCGAACCTCGCCGACGGCGAGGCCGTCATGCGCGTCCAAGGCCCCGGGCTGAAACCCGAGTAGCCGCGCCGAGAACCCCCCGCGGTCGGTGTACAAACGTCCAATTCGGAAACAGACGGCCTGAGACACGCGTTCAACGGCATCTCGTGGGTCCGACCCTCCGACGGAGGATCACGCGAACAACAATATTTGCCTGCGGCCGCCGCGTCCGACCCGAACCACCCCGTCTCTCCCGATACTATTGGCGTACAGACACTACGCGCGTTTAGTTCGTTCGCAACGATTGCCGAGCCGCCGCCGAGATTACGTCCTTATACACCATATACACCTCCTTATATCTGACACCGAGGCTAATATCAAGAGAATTTCTTGTGAAACTCAACTCTAAGGTTTATACGTATGTGTTTTCGAAAGTAGCAACGTGACACACTTCACAGACGGATTGTACGAGCCCGAAGCAGTGTCGGATCGTAAACTACCCGCTCGGACCGTATCAGGGGGGGAACAATGACGGATATCGCCACGGTCGTCGACGCGGTCAACCAGACGTGGATCCTCACCGTCTCGTTCCTCATCTTCTTCATGCACGCCGGCTTCGCCATGCTCGAGGCGGGTCAGGTCCGCTCGAAGAACGTCGCCAACCAGCTCACGAAGAACATGTTGACGTGGGCGGTCGGCGTCTCCGTGTTCTTCGTCATCGGCACCGGCTTCGAGAGTCTGATGACCGGGGCCGGCTTCGCGCCGGCGGCGGGCGCGGGCGGATACATCGGCTGGCTGTACGGCGCCGTCTTCGCGATGACCGCCGCGACGATCGTCTCGGGGGCCGTCGCCGGACGCG
>CAZKXC010000063.1:0-12469 GCA_964556645.1 uncultured Halobellus sp. | reverse complement strand
CAACACCTACCACCGCCGGCGCCCCAGCGTCGGCATGAACGCGCGCGACCTGATGATCGAAGACGTGAAGACGGTCTCGGCCGACGACGACGTTGCCACCGTCTTACACACGTTCGCCCGGAACCCCTTCTCGGGCTTCCCGGTCGTCGACGACGGCGTCGTCGTCGGCGTGATAACGGAGTCCGACCTCGTCGACCTCTTCGAACCCGACGAAGAAACGCTGTGGATCCCGATCGGGCTCCCGCCGTTCGTCGACACGCTCACCTACCAGGTGAAGCCGCCCTGGGCGGACCTCGACCTCGGACTCGACCTCGCCCGCAACGCGGATCGGCCGATCACCGAGGTGATGACCGCCGACGCCGCGACCGTCGGTCCCGACACCGGCGTCGACGAGATTCTCGAACTGCTCTCGGGCGACGACCCGGACATCAACAGACTGCCAGTCGTCGCCGACGACGGCACCCTCGTCGGGCTCATCGCCCGCCAGGACGTGGTTCGGGCGTTCCGAGACGAACGCCTCTGACCCTCGGAGCCCCGATCCGCGCACCCGTTCTCACTCCCCCTCACTCGGCGTCCAGCCGAACGAGATCCGCTTCCACCTCCTCGACGAACGCCCCCTGTCCGCCGACGGCGACCGCCCCGTCGTCGGTCGTGAGCGTCAGCGAGTGTTGGACGGGAAACTCGTTGTTCGTCGGCTCGACCATCCCTTGGCTGACCGAGGCGACGCGTCCCGCGACCTCGACGGTCTCGTCGTCGGCGGTACGCCTGCCGCCGACCGTGGCACGGAGGGTCGTCTCGCCCCGCAGGTGCTGGGTCGCTTGAAACACCGCGTGCCTGAAGTTCGTGTACTCCGCCGGCAGCGCGGCCGGCTCGGCGGTCGCCGCCTCCGACGCGACGGGCCAGTAGTTCCCCAGAAACGACCCCACGATGACCGGCGCCAGCTGCTGCTGGGTGAAAGCGATCGCCCGTCGGTCGGAGTTCGCCCGACACACCAGCTCCGGCGGCGCGACGACGCCTCGGGCCGAGTCGACGGTGAGCATCGTCGGCATCGCCTCGCTCCAGGTCCGCACGACGCTCGCGACTCCGTCGGGGACGGCATCGACCGCCGACGGGTCGTCGACGCCGGACACGATGAGCAACACCAACACGCCGCGGTCGACGGCGCCGGCGAGCGCGGGAGCGACCTCCGACAGGCGCCGTGCCGGCATCGAGAGCGTCAGCTCCGCGTCGGCGCCGGCGGCGAGCGACCGGATTCGCTTGATCACGGTGACCCGGGATTTGATCACCTCGAACTGCTCGGTCTCGCGTTCCGCCCGCGAGAACCGTTCCTCGAGGCCGGGTCGGATCGCGTCAACCTCCGACCGGAGCCGGTCTGTCACCTCCGTCGGTGGATTCGCGCGGATCGTCGTCGGCACGGCGTGGTCGTGGACCTCGACGAACCCGCGGTCCGCGAGCGACTCGCTCACGCTGTACACGTACCGCTTCGAGACCCCCGCGGCGTCGGCGACGGTGCTGGCCTTCGCCTCGCCGTACTCGAGCAGGGCGAGGTACGTGTCGATCTCCTTTTCGGAGAGTCCGAACCGCTCGAGGCGGTCGGTCAACGTCCGGTCGTTCATACGTCGAAGGGAGGAACGTCCTATTTATAACGGTCGATGCTTACGAGTCACGCGAGAACCGCGACGTCCTCGACGACGCAGCCGTCGTCGACGGGCTCGCCCGCGAACAGCTCCCGTTCGAACCGGTCCGGGACCGCGACGGTCGCGGGCTCCGCGTCGAAGTTCACGACGACGAGCAGCCGGTCGCGGGACTCGAGCCCCTCGCCGCCGGAGCCGTCGCTCGCCTCGGCCGCGCGCTCGTACGCGGTCACCCGGTCGGGGTCGCCCGCGACGACGTCGACGTCGACCGCGGCGTCGACGCTCCCGGAACGGAGAAGCGGTTCGGCGTCTCGCAGCGCCGAGAGCCGGCGGTGAAACGCCGTGAGCGCGTTGTCGCCGTCGTGCCAGCGGAACGGCCCGCGGGTCGTCTCGTTGCCCCGCTCCTGGCCCGCGTAGATCATCGGCGCGCCCGGCAGCGTGAACGTCACCGCCGCGGCCGCGCGCAGCGCCGCCTCGCCGTGGGACGCGAGATACCGGTCCTCGTCGTGGTTTTCGACGTACCGCAGCTGTGCGCTCGGGTCGTCGAACCCCAGCCACCGGGCGCGGTCGAGCGCGTCCGCGACGGCGTCGGCGGATCGCCTCTCGGCGCCAATCGCGTCCAGCGTCCCGTACAGCGAGGTGTCGTAGTGGAGGTCGAACTCGCCCTCGCCGTAGAACGGATCGTGTGGAAGCGTCTCGTCGAGCAACAGGACGTCGTCGGGAACGCGGTCGGCGACCTCCTTCCAGAAGCCGTGGGGGACGCCCCAGGCGACGTCCGCGCGGAAGCCGTCGACGACGGCCGCCCACTCGTCGACGACCGAGAGCAGCCACGCCCGGACGGCCGGACTGTCGAAGTTCAGGTTCGGGATCCGCCCCCAGTCAAAGTAGTACTCGGGTGTGGCGCCTCCCTCTAGTTCCGCCCAGTCGATTCCGGTCACGTCGACGGCGCCGTCGGCCCGCCGGTAGTGGTCGGCGTACTCTTCGACGCCGGCCGCGTGGAGCTGGAACGCCGGGTGGTCGCGCGAGGTGTGATTGATCACGAGGTCGAAGATCACCCGGATCCCCGCCGCGTGACAGGCGTCGACGAGCGACTCGAAGGCCGCCCGCGACCCCAGGTCGGCGGCCGTCTCGAAGTAGTCGGTGACGTGATACCCGTGGTCGGTCGGCGAGGCGAGCACCGGCGTCAGCCAGAGCGCGTCGACCCCGAGGCTCTCCACGTACGGCAGCCGTCGTTCGATCTCCGCGAACGTCGTCGCCAGCGTGTCGCCCGCGAACGACCGGACGTACACCTCGTACACGGTGGGGGCGTCGGCCCACGCCGGGCGGGCGTGCGGGTCCGTGACCGTCCTCGACCCGTCCGGCTCCCGGTCGACTCGGACCGTCTTCATCGCGCCGTGTCGGTCCGCGTGCGGGACCGCGTGGATCCGGAGGCCGTCGGCGTCGCCGAGGTCGCAGAGCGGGACGCGGAGCGCCCGTCCGTCTGCCCGGCGCTCGATTCGCTCGGCCGTCTCCGGGTCGACGTCTCGGTCGTCGACGAGAAACGCGACGTCGACGTCGCCGGGATCCGTCGCCGACGCCGGCGGGAGGCCGACCTCGGCGGCGACGACGAGGACGTCGCCGGCCTCGTCGGTCGCCTCGATGCGGCCGTCGAGCGAGAGGCGCGGACGCCCCGGCCCGTCGACCTCGTGGGTGACGCGGTGTTCCGTCGCGCGGTCGTCGTTCGCGAGGAAGCCGACGGCGTGTCTGCCCGGCGGAATCCGCGCGCGATACACCCACTCGTCGCCGTCGCGCTCGGGGCGGTCGCGCGCCAGCAGCCGGTCGTTGTGTCGCCACGACACGGAGACCCGATCGACCGCGTCGTCGTCGACCGGCAGGTCGCTCGCGGGCACGCGGATCGCGGCGTCGCGCCGCTCGTCGCCGAAGACCCGAACGCGCTGGCGGTGCGTGCCGTCCGGGGCTTCGAGGCTCAGCACGTAGGTTCCGGGCGCGTCGGGGTGGAGGTGGACGACGGGGTCGTCCGCCCGACTCGTCTCGCCGGGCTCGAGCACGTCGCCGTCGCTCTCGGCGGGCGCGTCGCGGAGCGTCCAGTCGTAGCGGCCGCTCGGGTCCGGGTCGCGGGGCGCCAACTCCACCGGCCGCCCGACGCTCGTCGTCCGCGGCGGTCCGGGCTCGTGCATACCCACACCCGACGGCCGACTCGCTTGAGCGTTTCCGTCGCCACAATTCATGAATAACCAGTACACCAAACATTCATTCTCGTTCGCCTTCTCCTCCGAGGTAATGCACCTGCGCGACGCGCTCGACGATTACAAGCGCAACACCGACCACGAACGGCTCTTCGCGGGAGAACGACGCACCGTCGCCGGTCGGTTCACGGGCGGCGACGGCCGGCTCGTCCACGTCGACGCGGCCGGGCGGCTCCGCGACTTCGGGTATCCCCTGACCGGTCACAGCGGGCTCGTCCGTTCCCGGCTCGGAATCGGCGTCGACGGCGACGTGACCTGGTTCGAGGCGGACCGAACCCGCCAGCGATACGTCGACGAGACGGCGCTGATCGAGACGGTCCACGAGACCGACCGCGCGACGGTCCGACGACACGACCTGACGGTCGGCGACGCCCACCTCACGCGCGCGACCGTCGACCCGGCGCCCGAATCGGGTCTCGACCCGGACGACGTCTCGCTCGTGATGTACGCGGCGTTCGCCCCCGACGGCCGCGACGACCGCGTGGGACAGCTCCGCCACGACGACGCGATCGAGGTGTACCACGCGGACGAACACGACTTTCTCGCGAGCCCGACGGGCTTCGTCGACCTCCGCGGCCAACTCCCGGCCACCTTCCCGGAACTCCTCGCCGACGCCCCGACGGACCTCCCGCGCGAGCCCGAGGGCGACCGCTACGAGGAAGAACGGCTCTCGGGAGAACTCGTCGTCGACGTCCCCGTGACGGACGGCGTGGCGACGGTCGCCACGCTTCTGACCGACCGCTCGGAGACCACCCGGACGGCGGCCCGCGAGCGACTGTCGACGGCGTTCGCGACGGCCGACTCGCCCGACGCGATGGCGGCCGCGGCCGCCGACTCGATCCCGTCCGTTCCCGACGCGGTCCCGTCCCGCGGGTCGGTGGTCGCGGACCTTCGGGTGTTGTCGTTGTTGTCGGCCGACACCGGACTCCGGATCGCCGGCCCCGACTTCGACCCCTGTTATGAACACTCCGGCGGATACGGCTACACCTGGTTCCGCGACGACGCCGAGATATCGACGTTTCTGATCGACGCCGACGACCGGCTCGGACTCGGGCTCGACGCGTGGCACGCCCGGTCGGCGCGGATGTACGTCGCCACCCAACGGCCCGACGGCTCCTGGCCGCACCGCGTCTGGCCGCGGAACGGCGCGCTCGCGCCCGGCTGGGCGAACGCGCGCCTCGAGGACGGCCCCGACGCCGATTATCAGGCCGACCAGACCGCAAGCGTCGTCGCGTATCTGGCGCGTGCGCGCGCCGACGGCGTCGACGTCGACGGGCTCGACGCGACGCTCCGAGACGCGCTCGCGAGTCTCGACGCGACGCTCGCGGACGACGGTCTTCCGGTCGTCTGTCAGAACGCCTGGGAGGACTCGGTCGGCCGGTTCACACACACGGCGGCGACGTTTCTGGAGGCGTACAGCGAACTCGCGCTCCACGGCGAGGGGATCGCGGCCGACGCCGACGACGCTCCCGCGAGGCGGGCGCACGACCGAGCCCGCGAGGTGTACGCCGCTCTCGACGACCTCTGGGTCCCCGGACGCGGCTGTTACGCGCTCCGCGAGACGCCACACGGCGACGTCGACGACCGGCTCGACGCCTCGACGCTCGCGCTCGCGGGCGCCCACCGCGCGTTCGACGCGCTCGCCGAGGACGGGGTCGACGACGAGCGGCTCGACCGGCTGGTCTCACACGTCGAGACGGTCGTCGACGGGCTCGCGCGCGAGACGGACGCGATCGCGGGGCTGATCCGATACGAGGGAGACGCCTGGCGGCGCGGCGACCAGTTCTCCGAGAAGGTGTGGACGGTGTCGACCGCCTGGGGCGCACACGCCTGCGGCGAGCTCGCGGCCCTGCTCGCCGCCCGCGACGACCCGCGCGCGGACCGGCTCGCGGGCCGCGCCCGCGACCTGCTCGGACGCGTCTCGCCGGACGGCCCGCTGTGTGCGCCGACGGGATACCTCCCCGAACAGTTCTTCGACGACGGCGCGCCCGACAGCGCGACGCCGCTCGGCTGGCCTCACGCGATTCGGCTGGCGACGGTGGCGCTGCTCGACGCACACGATGCGCTGGCGGGCGACCCCGTCCCCGCGGACGACTGACCTACCGCCACTCCTCGCGCGGCACGCAGTCGGCTTCTCGCACCGTGATCCACCGCGTCGTCCGCTCGTCGGGGTCGCGGTCCGCCTCGAAAAATGTCACCTCGGCGTCCGCGGACGGATCCTCCGTCGATCGGCACACGATCTCCGGCCGCTCGGCGTGAACACGCGTCGGTGACGTGGACATACATCATCGTTCATGTTCCATCGAATAATAGGTGTTGGTTCGCGTTTCGGCGCCGAAACGGTTCGCAGATCCGCACTCTGTTCACTCGTTTGTGAGTGATCGATCACTCGGCGGGGCGGTCCGTGTTCTCATCTCACAGCCGGACGGGGACGCCCCGCTCGTCGAGGTACGCCTTCGTCTCTTCGATCGAGTAGTCGCCGAAGTGGAAGATCGAGGCGGCGAGCCCGGCGTCGGCGTTCGCGGCCGTGAACACCTCGTGCATGTCCTCGGGACCGCCACAGCCCGAGGAGGCGATCACGGGCGTGGAGACGTTGTCGCAGATCGCGCGGATCAGCGGCACGTCGTATCCGTCCTTCGTCCCGTCCATGTCGATGGAGTTGACGAAGAGCTCGCCCGCGCCGCGTTCCTCGGCCTCGCGGGCCCACGACACGGCGTCGCGGCCGGTTCCCTCGCGGCCGCCCTTCTTCGTGCACTCGAACCACACCGCGTCGCCGGTCTCGTCCGTGACGTAGTTCTCGCCGGCGTCGTCGTAGCGGCGGCGGGCGTCGACGGAGATCACGATGCACTGGCTGCCGAACGCGGCCGCCCCCTCCTCGATGAGTTCGGGGCGTTCGAGCGCGCCGGTCGTGATCGACACCTTGTCCGCGCCCGCGCGGAGCGTCTCCTTGATGTCGGCTTTCGTGCGGATCCCGCCGCCGACGGTGAGCGGGATGAAACACTCGTCGGCGACCGCGTTGACGACGTCGAGCATCGTCTCGCGCCCCTCGGCGCTGGCGGTGATGTCGAGAAAGACGAACTCGTCGGCTCCCGCGGCGTTGTACTTTTTGGCCAGTTCGACCGGGTCGCCGGTGTACTCCAGGTTCTCGAAGTTGACCCCCGTGTAGACGGCCGCGTCGCCGTCGTCGTCGAGGTCGACGTCGATACAGGGGATGATCCGCTTCGTGAGTCCCATTCGATACCCGCCGTTGGCGGCGCCGGGAATTAAATGGCGTGGGGACGCGGGCGCGCTGAGTCTCACTCCCGCCGGTCGTACTTCGCGACCGCGCGGTCAGCGCGCGCGGAGAGACCGTTCGGGTTTCGCCTGGGGGTTCGGTCGCGTGCGCGCGCCACCATCCCGTCGGCGCTCCCGCCGGCGATTCCCATCAGCACGTCGCGTCCGTGTGCGGCCCACCCCGACGGCGTCGCCTCGCCGCTGATCACGTCGCGGGCGGTCGACGCCGCGTCGGTCACCGCGTGTCTGCCGGTCCGCCCGAGAACGGTCGGACGAATCCCGTAGTTCTTCGCCAGGCGGTACGCGAGCGCGCGGTACTTCCACCGCCAGTCGCGCTCGACTCGCCCCCCGTCGGCGGCGGTCGGGCTCGCCGGCTCGTTCGTGACCGCGACCGCGTCGTTCCAGACGACCTCGTGGTCCATCCGCGCGAGCCGGTGGGCGGCGTCGCGCGAGCCGCCGGTGTGGAGATACTCGTCGAACCCGTCGAGGTCCCGAAGCACCTGCCGGCGGAACGCGACGTTACCGCCCGCGAAGTACGTCACGTCGCGACCCACGATCTGGCAGCGCTCGGGGCAGTCGGTGCGATCGGCGTCGCCGTCCGCCTCCGCCGAGAGCGGGTCGTCGGCGCCGGCGGCGTCGCGCTCGGGTCTCGCCTGCCGCACCGGCCCGGTCACCACGCCGGCGCGGCCGAGCCCGTCGACCACGCCGCCGAGCCACGACTCGTCGATCCGGTTGTCGTAGTTGACCAGCGCGACCGCGTCTCCGGTCGCCACCTCGATGCCGGCGTTGCGGGCGACGTTGACCGTCCGGTCGGAGATCTCGACGAGCACGTCGACGTCGTCTCGGTCGCGCACCATCCCGGTGGTGCCGTCCGCCGAGGGGCCGTTGACCACGACGACCTCCACGTCGGGAGCGTGGGCCGCCAACCCGTCCAGGCAGGCGGCCAACCGGTCCCGGCCGTTGAGCGTCGGGACGACGACCGACAGATCCATACAGTGGCTGATCGGTCCGAAGATATAAAAAGGGCGTCGTGGCGGCGGGCGCGAGCGACGGACCGCGTTCTCGACGGGTGTGCCGGGCTCTCCGGGGAGTGAAAAAGCGGCGTCGTGGCGTCCGAGACGGGTCGGGCCGTCCGGCTACGTCGTCAGGAAGTACACCTGCTTCCGGGCGTCTTTGAAGCTGTACCGGGAGTCGACGAGCTCCTCTTCTTCGAGGCGGTTGAGCGCGTAGCGGACGGTGCGGTCGGGCAACAACGATTCCTCGGCGAGACCGCCCTGTGAGAGCGGAGAGTCGCCTTCCAACACCTTCGCGACGAGTTTGGCGCTCGGCGGGAGATCGCGGAGACGCTCCCGGTATTCGGTCTCGGATAGGCGGTCCTCATCGGCTGCCCCCACGGGACTGGTACTCATGCGTCTTATCAATCGTCCACCCGTTGGTAAAGGTTGGCTACATATGGGGGAATCTGATCGTTATTATATAATGTCTTAATATGCTCTCTCGCCCGGATTCTTCCCGATCGTTTGGGATTGATCCCTTCGCGGGCGGCGAGATTCGCGGACGACTCGACGCTTCAGGCGGAGGCGTCCCGGCGGCGCGCATCCAGTACGGTTTTACTTATCCGGCCTCCATCGGAGACACAGTGAAGGGTCAGGAATGGTACCAGGCCGACGAGGTCGCCGAGGAGTACGAGGACCTCAGGTTTTCGGGCGGCGGAGCGCTCATCGACCGGCGCGAGAAGGAGGCGGTGCTCTCCGCGCTCGGTCCGTTCGACGACGGCCACCGAGTGTTGGAGGTCGCGTGTGGCACCGGCCGGTTCACCACGATGCTCGCCGCCCGAGGAGCCGACATCGTCGGACTCGACATCTCCCGCGAGATGCTCGAGCAGGGCCGCGAGAACGCGGCGAGCGCGGGCGTCTCGGAGACGGTCGAGTTCCTCCGCGGCGACGCGTCGCGGCTCCCGTTTCCGGACGACCACTTCGACTCCGTCGTCGCGATGCGGTTTTTTCACCTGATGGACGACCCGCTCGCGTTCATGCGAGAACTCCGGCGGGTGAGCGCCGACCAGGTGTTTTTCGACACGTTCAACCGGCGGAGCCTGCGGGTGGTGTACACGTGGCTGCTTCCGATGGGATCGCGGCTCTACTCCGAGCGACGGGTCGCCGAACTGCTCGGCGCGGCCGACATGATCCTCGCGGACGAGACCCACGACTTCGTGCTGCCGTACGGGTTTTACCGCGGACTCCCGGGTCCGATCGCGAAGCCGTTTCGCGTTCTCGACGAGCTGGTCGGCGCCACGATTCCGGGCGACTACGTTGCGTCCGTCACCTACTGGGACGCGCGAATCGACGACGAAAAATAACAGCACGCCGGGGTCGCCCCCGACGGCCGGGTCACACGTCTTCTTCTATCACTTCGCCCACCGCGAAGTTGGACTTCACCTCGGTCACCTCGATCTTCACCCGCTCGCCGACCTCCGTGTCGGGCACGATGATGACGTACCCCCGTTCGACTCGGGCGATCCCGTCCCCCTGTTTGCCGAGGTCTTCGATCTCGACGTAGCGCATCTCGCCGGGCTCGACGGGCGGCTGTGGCCCGTCGCCGGCGCGCGCCCCCGACCCGCCGTGGTCGTCGGCCGAGCTCGCCTCGCCGGCGTCCCGCTCGATGAGGGCGACTCGGTACGTTTCTCCGGGCTCTACGGACCCGTTGTCGATCTCGCGGCGCGGTACCTCAACCACGTAGTCGCCGTCCTCCTCGTGGATACCGGCGCTGAACAGACAAAGGAGCTTCTCGGAGATTTCCATGATATAACCCCATCGGTACGTGGCGACCGGCTCACATAGTTGTACCGCCGCCAGACCCGGCTCCGGCGTCCGGCCTCCGACACCCGCCACCGGCGGACGAACGGCTTTTGTCGCGGTCCCGCGAACTCCGGCGCATGACTCCCCCGACGTTCCGGCACGCGGCCGTCTCACCCCCGATCGTGACGCCGTTCGACGCCGACGGCGACGTCGACGCCGACGCGCTCGCGACCCACGCCGAGACCCTCGTCGACGCCGGTCTCGACGGCTTAGTCCCCTGCGGCACGACCGGCGAGTTCGCCAGCCTCACCGACGCGGAGCGCCGCACCGTCGTCGAGACGACCGTCGAGGCGGCCGACGGACGCGTTCCGGTGATCGCGGGCGCGGCAGACACCACCGTTGCGGGCGCCCGCGACCGGCTCGCGTTCGCCCGCGAAGCCGGCGCCGACGCGGCGCTGGTCACGCTCCCGTACTACCACACCTCGACGGCGCCCGCCGGCCAGCGGGCGTTTCTCGAGGCGGTCGCGGCCGACGCTCCGCTGCCGATCTACCTGTACGACATCCCCGCGACGGTCGGCGAGCCGATCGACCCGGACGTCGTCACAGACGCGGCCGAACTCGACGCCGTCGTCGGGCTGAAAGACACGAGCGGCGACCTCACCGCCCTCGACGCCGTGCTCGGTGCCGTCCCCGACTCGTTCACCGTCTTCCAGGGCGTCGACGCTCAGCTGTATCCGAGCCTGTCGCTCGGCGTCGACGGCGGGATACACGCGCTTTCACAGGCGATACCCGAGGTGTTCGTCGCGCTCGGCGAGGCGGTCCGCGCCGGCGACGACGACCGCGCGCTGACGCTTCACCGGCGGGGGATCGCGCCGTTGTTCGGCCGGTGTGGCGACCACGGCTTTGCGCCCGTCGCCAAGGTCGCGGCCGCCCACCGCGGGTTCATCCCCGACTCGACCGTCCGCCCGCCGCTGACCCGGCCGGACCAGGCGGCGCGCGAGGCAATCGCCGCCGACGTCGACGCGGCGCTGGACGTGGTCTGAGTAGCCTGACCGGTATCGGGTCGGCAACACCCCGGTCGGCCGGCGTGTCGACTCCCGCGCCGCCGGCTCCCGGCCGTCAGCCGCCGTCGACGGGCGTTCCGTCGGCGGCTTTTGGCCCCTCCGAGTCGAACACCACCACGTCGCCGTCGGCGCGTTCTGCGGCCGTCGGATCGTAGCCGTCTCGGACGCCGATCGCCTCCGTGAGCTCGCGAACCGCCCGTTCTTTGAGCGCCACGGCCAGCTCCTCGGCGTCCGCCCGGGAGATCGACCGGCCGAGCCCCTCGCACTCGTGAGCCCGCACCATCCCCTCGCCGTCGACCGCCTCGCCCATCGGCTGGCTCGTCCCGCCGAGCGCGACGCTGAACGGATACGTCTGGCAGATCAGCGGCCGGGAGTCGTGGACGGTGCACGCTCCCCGGTCGTCTTCCTCCTCGTAGAAGACGCAGTCGCCACACTCGTCGGTCGCGAGCGCCCACTCGAACGTCTCGCCGGCGGGTTCGCCGTCGTCGTCCTCGACGAGACCGTACGGCATCGGCCGGGCCACGTCGCGCCAGTCGTACGCCTCGCCGGCGGCCGCCGCGGCGTCCGCGACCTCGCGAACCTCGTCGGGAAAGACGGTCGCGGTGTGTGGCTCGCGGCCGGTCTCGCCTCCGTCGGCGTCGGCCGACTCGACGCCGTGGCAGCCGCCGCTCGCGTCGCCCTCTCCGACACCCTCCCCGGCCGGCGCGCCGCCGGGGTCGTCGGGGGCGTAGCCCGTACAACATCCGCCACAGCGCGTGCACTCGAAGCCGATCGCCTCGATGGCGTCGGCCAACTCGTCGACGTCGAGGTCGCGAGCGCGGTCGAGTTCGGCTTCGAGCGACTCCATGCGACCGCTTGCGCCCCGATCGGCTTAACGGCGTTCCCTCGGCGGAACGGGCGGCGGCCCACGGGCCGAAGGAGCGAAGTACGACCGCGCCGTACCGCAGCGGTGTGAGAGAGTACGAGCGAAAGGGGCTTCTCGAACGCGTGGACCGCGAGGCGGCCACGGTCGGCGCGGAGATCCCCGAGGAGATCGAGATCCAGGGGGAGTCGATCGACCTCCAGTCGTTCGTCTTCGAGATCAAGCGGCGCGACTCGGTGCCGCCGGGCGAGCGCGACCGGGTCGAGCGCGCCAAGCGCAACCTCCGGCGCGAACGGCTCGAACGGCTCGAACGCATCGAGGAAAACGAGGTGAGCTACGAGACGGGCGACGAACTCGCGGCGTCGATCATCGGGATCGACCGCGCGCTGAACGCCTTGGAGGGCCTGAACGCGGCGGATCCGGAAACCGAGGCCCAGCGCCAGGAGGCGGCCGACAGAAAACGGTGGATGAGCTTCCTGAAGAAGGCGCTCGGCCGCGAGGACGCCGGATCGGGATCACAGACGCGGTTTTGAGGCCGCCGCTTCGGCCCGGTTCGCCTCGGCTCAGCTCCCCGTGAAATCGATCCGAGAGC
>CAZKXC010000062.1:0-12780 GCA_964556645.1 uncultured Halobellus sp. | reverse complement strand
AGCAGCTCGAACCCCTCGCCGTACGCCTGCATCAGCGCGTACTCCACGCCGTTGTGCACCATCTTGACGTAGTGGCCCGCTCCCGACGGCCCCATGCGGTCGTGGCCGGCCGGCCCGGTGGCGACCGCGTCGAAGACGGGCGTCAGCTCCTCGTAGGCCCACTCCGGGCCGCCGATCATCAGCGAGAACCCGGCCTCGGCGCTGGCGGGTCCGCCGGACGTCCCGCAGTCGAGGTAGGCGGCGTCGGTCGCCTCGGCGCGCCGAACCGAGTCGTGGAAGCGGGAGTTGCCGCCGTCGACGACGACGTCGTCGGCGTCGAGGTGCGGTTCGAGGTCCGCGAGCGTGGCGTCGACGGGGTCGCCGGCGGGCACCATCAGCCAGAGCCGTTTGCCGGCCCCGGAGCCGTCGAGCCGGTCGCAGACGTCTGCGACCGACTCCGCGGGCGTCGCGCCCGCCGTCGCCGCCGTCGCCGTCGCCTCCGCCGAAAGGTCGAACGCGACCACGTCGTGGCCCGCCTCGAGACACCGGTCGACCACGATCTGCCCCATCCGACCCAGCCCGATGACGCCGAGTTGCATGCGAGATGGGTCGCCGCCGCGGCTCCTAGTGGTTCCGGTTCGCGCGTCGAAAACGGCCGCGGAGCAGCCGGCTCAGTCGGCCTGTGGCGATTCC
This sequence comes from uncultured Halobellus sp., assembly GCA_964556645.1. Classification (GTDB taxonomy): domain Archaea; phylum Halobacteriota; class Halobacteria; order Halobacteriales; family Haloferacaceae; genus Halorubrum. The sequence goes on along the minus strand of CAZKXC010000062.1, from coordinate 12,108 downwards.
GTCGCCGTCTCGCCTACGTGTGCCCGCAGGGTGTCGACGTCTTTGTTGCCCGCGCCGGTGTTGAGGAGGACGACGGTGTCGTCCGGGCCGAACTCGCCCGCTGCCGCGAGCGCGAACGCGCCGGACGCCGCGGCCGCACACGTCGCGCCGGTTTCTAACCCCTCCTCGCGGGCGACCCGGATCGCCGCGTCGAGAATCTCGCGGTCGGTCGTCGCCACCGCGCCGCCGTCCGACTCCCGGATGGCGTCGAGGATCAGCGGGCTCGCGCCGGGGTCGGGGATCGCGATCCCGTTACAGGCGGTGTCGACCTCGTCGTCCGCGAGCGGCTCGTGGCGGTCGGCGCCCGCCTCGTACGCGTCCACGACGGGCGCACACCCCGCCGCCTGCGCCGCGTACATCGGAATCAGCTCGTCGGTCCAGCCGAGGTCTCTGGCCTCGCGGGCCGCCTTGTGCATGCCGATGAGCCCGACGCCGCCGCCGGTCGGATACACGACCGCGTCCGGCGCCTCCCAGTCGAGCTGTTCGAGCAGCTCGAGCGCCATCGTCTTCTTTCCCTCGTGGCGGTACGGCGTGACGAACGTCTTCGTGGAGTACCACTCCGGGTTCTCGTCCATGCCGGCGGCGTACGCCTTGCCGGCGTCGCCGATCTCCGAGGTGCCGTCGACGGGATCGGTGACCGTCAGGTCCGCGCCGTGGACCTCGGTCATCGCCTTCTGGGTGAACCCCGCCCGCGACGGGAGGAAGACGTGCGCGTCGAGGCCGGCACGGGCCGCGTACGCCGCCGCGGCCTGTCCCGCGTTGCCCGCGCTGTTCAGCGCCACGTCGGTCGCGCCGTGTTCGCGCGCGGCCGTCATCGCGAGCGACTGCCCGCGGTCTTTGAACGTCCCCGTGGGATTGTCCCCCTCGTCTTTCAACAACACCCGGCCGACGTCCATCGCCTCGGCGAGCGCGGGACACTCGACGAGCGGCGTCCCGCCCTCGCCGAGCGTCACCGCGGCGTCGCGGGGGAACGGAAGCAGCTCCTCGTACCGCCACATCGAGTCGCCGGTGCGGCCGTTGAGCGCCGCCGGCGTGAGGTCGATCCGGTCGTACTCGTACGTCGGGTCCAGAATCCCGTCGCAGTCCGGACAGCGGTGCGTCGCGGTCTCGGCGTCGAACGTCGATCCGCAGTCGACACACGAGAGCCCCTCGAACGCGGTCGTCGTCTCCATGACCGGGGATCACACACCGGGGGACTTCGCTCCATCGATCCACGAAGTACGGGCGACCGCGGCTCGGCGCGCGGCGTGGACGGCCGTCTCCGGTCGCGTTCGGCGGCGGAAGTCCAGTCGCGGCGGTCAGTCGGCGCCGTCGGCTGGGTCGGGGATCACGTCCGCGTCGGCGAGCCGCGCGAGGTCTGCGTCGGTGTACCCGTACTCGCCGAGCACGTCCTCGGTGTGTTCGCCGAGGATCGGCGGATGCCGTCGGACCGTCGTCGGGGTTCGCGAGAACTTCATCGGCGACCCCGGCATCTCGACCTCGCCGGCCGTCGGGTGGTCGACGGTCACGCGCATGTTCCGCGCCTCGATCTGTGGGTCGTCGAACAGCTCGGCCATGTCGCGGACGTGGCTCGCGGGCACGTCGTGGGCGGTGAGCGTCTCGACGGCCGCCTCGGTCGACATCGCCGCGAACTCGGCGCCGAGCGCCTCGTCGAGCGCCTCCCGGTTTCGCACCCGCTTTTCGTTGACCTCGAACCGCTCGTCGGCGAGGAGGTCCGGGCGGTCGAGCGCGTCACACAGCCGGGGCCAGAACGAGTCCGCCGAACAGCCGACGACGACGTACCCGTCCGCGGTCTCGTACGCCTGGTACGGCGCGATGTTCGGGTGTTTGCTCCCCATCCGACCCGGGGGGTCGCCGCTCGCGAAGTAGTTGCTCGCCATGTAGCTCATCCACGCCGCCTGTCCGTCGAGGAGGCTCACGTCGATCTTCTGGCCGGTCCCGTCGCCGAGTTCGCGCTCGAGCAGCGCGGCCAGGATCGCCTGGGTGGCGTACATCCCCGCGCCGATGTCGGCGAGCGCCACCCCGACCCGAACCGGCGGACCGTCCTCGACGCCCGTGATCGACATCAGCCCGCCTTTCGCCTGCATCACGATGTCGTACGCCGGCTCGTCGCGGTCGGGACCCCACTCGCCGTATCCCGAGAGCCCACAGTAGATCAGCCCGGGGTTCTCCTCGACGAGGTCGGGGTAGTCGAGCCCCCACTCGGCCGTCTTCCCCACCCGGAAGTTCTCGACGAGCACGTCGGCCTCGGCCGCGAGGTCGCGAAACACCGCGCGACCCTCCTCGCTCGCGAGGTTCAACACGACCGAGCGCTTGTTGCGGTTGACGCTGACGTAGTACGCGCTCTGGGCGTCGTCGCCCTCGCCGAAGGCGGGCGGCAGCCACGTCCGCGTCTGGTCGCCGACGCCGGGGCGTTCGATCTTGATCACCTCCGCGCCGAGGTCGCCGAGCTGCATCGTGCAGAACGGCCCCACCAACACGCGGGAGGCGTCGAGCACCGTGACGCCGTCGAGCGGCCCCTCGTCTTCCGTCGGGGTGCGTGCCTCACCGACCATGGCTTTCTCGCATACGCGCACCTCCGGGCCGACCGGCATAAAGCTCCGGTCGGCGGTTCGGGATGCCGAGTCGCCAACGATTAAGCCACCGGGCGGCGGAGCCGGTGGCATGGACCTAGCCATCGACGGCAACGTCGCGTTGACGACGGCGTCCAGCGACGGCCTCGGAAAGGCGGCCGCGACCGCGCTCGTCCGCGAGGGCGTCAACGTCGTGATCAACGGCCGCGACGAGGACCGGCTCGCGGCCGCGGCAGAAGAACTCCGCGGGGAGGCCGCGGGCGACGCCCGCGTTCATCCCGTCCAGGGCGATCTGACCGTCGAAGACGACGTCGTCGGGCTCGTCGACGAGACGCTCGAGGAGTTCGGCCGGCTCGACCACCTCGTCACCTCCGCGGGCGGGCCGCCGTCGGGTCCGTTCTTGGAGACCGACGACGACGACTGGTATCACGCGTACGACCTGCTGGTGATGAGCGTCGTCCGGCTCTGTCGCGAGGCGGCCGAACCGCTCCGCGCGGGCGACGGCGGCACCATCGTCACCATCACCTCGCGGTCGGTGAAGGAGGCGATCGACGGGCTCGTGCTCTCGAACGCGGTGCGGATGAGCGTGATCGGGTTAGAAAAGACGCTCTCGGCGGAGCTCGCGCCGGACGTCCGGGTGAACGCCGTCCTCCCGGGCCCCCACGAGACGAGCCGGATCGAAGACCTCGTCGACCAGGCGGTCGAGCGCGGCGAGTACGACTCCTACGAGGAGGGGCTCGCCGACTGGAGCGACGGCGTCCCCATCGAGCGCATCGGCGACCCGATGGAGCTCGGCAACACCGTCGCGTTCGTCTCCTCGCCGAAGGGCGGCTACATCAACGGTCAGGCGATCGTCCTCGACGGCGGCGCGGGCAGCGCGAACCTGTAGCTCCGCCCCGTCCCCGAGCGCCGTACGGCCGCGACGGCCGGTGGGCCCGCCTACGCCGACAGGGTGCTGATTCCGCCGACCTCGACGTAGCCGAACCCGCACTCGGGACACCGCCACTTCGTCTTGCGCCCGAGATGCAGCGACGTCGCCGCCGTCCGATAGAAGGTTCGGGTCTCCTCACACGACGGACACTCCGCGTCCTGTTGAAGCGCCATATCCGTACGCGGGTCCGGCGCGAACGTGAAACTACTGGTCCCGTCGGCGGCCGGGGCCGTGGCGCGCGGCCGCCTACACCGCCGTCACCCACGCCTTGTACGCCGGGTCGAGCGCGTACACCTCTCGGAAGGCGCGCTCGATGAACCCGGCGACGCGGTTGGCGTCCGACCGCGCGGTGACGACGGCGTTCGTCCCCTCGGCCTCCTCGGGGGTGACGAGCTCGTCGATCCGGAACTCCGGAAACTCGCCGAGCAGCTGTTTCAGCCGGTCCAGCTCCGTGTCGGTGCAGTCCATGACGAGCTCCGTGCCGCAGAGCTGGATCCACGGCGGGAGCTCTCCGGCGTCGGTGGTGTCGCTCTCCGGGTCGACGTCGACGGTCATCACGTCGCTCGACCGGGCGCGGTGTGCCGCCGCCGCGTCGGCGAACAACGCCAGCCGTTCGGATTCTGTCGCGGCGTCGAATCGGGTCATACCGTCGACTGGGCGGCGACGCGTGTTAAATCACCGCGGCCGCGGCGGGCCGTCGCGGCCCGCGGCCGGCGGTCGCCGCCGTCACTCCCGTTCCGTCTCCGCGAGCACGTCGTCGACGAGCCGCAGCGTCCGCTCCGCCTCGGCGACCCGGTCGTCGATCTCGTCGGTACACAACAGGGCGAGCTCGGGCTCGTCGAGCGCGTCGCGCACCACCGCGGCGCGACGCAGCCGCTCGTACTCCTCGGAACGGGCGAGCTCGCGGATCGACCGCAGCGTCGCGACGGTCTCCTCGTCGGCGATCCGCGAGACGAGCGGGATCAGCTCGTCGATCTCGTAGGCCAACTCGTCGCCGGGCGCCGGCGGCCACTCGACGGTCAACGGGGCGGCGTCGATCCGGTCGAGGTACGTCTTGTGGACCGCCACCGCGGTCCGGAGCGCCCCGGCGTCGTCGACGTAGTGGTCGAGCTTCGAGGCCGAGTAGTCGGCGTACTCCAACAGCGTGGGGAGCGGCTCCTCGCCGGCGGCGTGGTCGTCGACGTACGCCCGAAGGTCCGGCGGCGGGAGGTCGATGTCGACGAACGGAGTGGCGTCCGCGCGCTCGATGAAGTCGAACATGTCCCGCGCGGACGCCGACCGGTAGTACGAGCGGAACGCCTCGCGAACCGCGTCGTTGTACGCCGCGACCGGCTCGCGCAGGCGGTCGACGTCGGCGTCGAGGTCCGCGTCCGCCATCTCGGCCACCTCGCGGAGCTCCGCGAGCCGGTCGGCGAGGGCGTCCCGTGCGTCCTTGGCGGCCTTCCGGGCGGCTCGGTACTCGTCGACCGCCTCGTCGCGGTCGCTCAGGAGGTCGACGAACTCGCCCGCGGGTTCGAGCGCCTCGCGGGCCGCGGCGAAGTCGCGCTCGGAGAGCCGGCGCTTGTCGACCGCCTCGTCGGCGGCGGCGAACGCGTCGGCCGCGGGCGTGTCGTCGTCGACGTCGACCGCGTTCGCGAACGCCCCCTCGAACTGGACGTAGGAGCCGAAGTCGCCGGTGCCGACCGCGTCGTCCTCGTACTGGTCGAGCACGCGGTGGGCGCGGCGGTACGCGTCGGCCGCGGCCTCGACGCGCTCGGCGCCGAGATCCGCGATCCGCGATTCGAGCCGCCGGAGCTCGTCGTACCGCTCGCGCAGCTCCGCGGCCGCCTCGCCCGCGGCCAGGATCGGGTCGTCGATTGAGCCCGGATCCGCGTCGGCCGCCCCGGACGGCATCAGTACACCTCGTCGGGGTCGAACGCCGTCTCGCCGACCCGGTCGCCGTCGAGCGTGCGGTAGAAACACGACCGGTGGCCGGTGTGACACGCCCCGACGGACTGGTCGACGAGGTACAACAGGGCGTCGGCGTCGCAGTCGACCCGGATCTCCTCGACGGCCTGCGTGTGTCCGGAGGAGCCGCCCTTGTGCCACAGCTCCTCGCGGGACCGGGAGTAGTAGTGGGCCTCGCCCGTCTCGCGGGTTCGTTCGAGGGCGTCGGGCGAGACGTACGCCAGCATCAACACCTCGCCGTCGTCGGCGTCCTGTGCGATCGCGGGAACGAGCCCGTTCTCGCCGAAGTCGACCGCGACGTCGGAATCCGCGTCGGCATCGCTCATACGTCGCCGGAGACGGGGCCGTCGAATAGGCCTTGTGTCTGGCGGCTCACTCCCGGCGCAACACGAGCGCGTCGCCGTCGGCGTACGCGTCCGGCCGCCGTTCCGTGACCGCGAAGCCGCACCGCTCGTACAACGCGAGCGCGGCGTCGTTCTCCGGGTGCGCCTGCAGGGTCACCGGGCCGTCGGCGTCGCGAACGACCGCCGCGAGGAGGCCGCGGGCGCGCCCGTCTCGCCGGAAGTCGGGGTCGACGACGAGTTCGGCGAGGTGCGATCCGCGCCGCGTCGGCGCGTCCATCGGCAGCGCGTAGCCGGCGACGCGGCCGTCGGCGACGCTCGCGAAGCCGGCGCCGACCGCGAGCCCGTACTCTAAAAGGTCGGCGCTCGGCTGCCGGAGGTGCGTCTGGAGCGCCCGGAGTCGGTCCGCGTCGGCGGAACGGGCGCGGCGAACCCGCGGGTCGGTCAGGTCCTCGAGGTCGCACACGCCGACTCACCCCACGAGGTAGCCGGCGCCGATCGCGACGACCGCTCCCGAGAGGGTCGCGAGGAAGTTCACGGTCTGGTTGCCGACCAGGTTGCCTTCGATCAGCGCGCCGAGGAGGCTGTCGACGGTCATCCCGCTGAGGCCCGCGAGGAGGATCACGCCGGCGCCGACGAGCGGCGCGCCGGCGACGACCGGATCGCCGAGCGGCACCTCGACGATGGCGATGCCGGCGATGAGGCTCGCGCCGGCGAGGCCGGCGACCTCGCCCTGCCAGGTCACGGCGCCGTCGGTGCCGGGACCGACCGGCTGGAGCGTGGTGATGAGCCGCGGCCGGTCGAAGAGGCCGCCGATCTCGGAGGAGAGCGTGTCCGCCATCGCGGTGGCGATCGCGCCGGCGAACGCGAGCCGAAACACCGTCTCCGGCGCGTCGACGTGGCCGGTGGCGGCGTACCCGACGAGCGCGACGAGCGCGACCGCGGAGTTGGCGAGGACGTTCCCCGTGCCCCGTGCGCCGTCGTTCTCCTGGGCCACCCCGCGGTCGACCTTCTCGTCGAACCGGTACTTCGAGGCGAGGCCGCCGACCGCGTAAAACGCCATCAGCGTGAGGAACCAGCCGACGCCGCCGAGCACGACGGTGAGAAGCGAGAAGAGGACGCCGGTGAGCATCCCCGGCACCGAGGCGGTCCCGAGCGCGTACGAGACGTAGCCGAGGCCGACGGTCACGCCGAGCGCCACGACGATGCCGATCGCGCTCACCGGCGGGTCCAGCGCCGCGAAGCCCCAGGCGACGATCGCGGCGAGCACGACGGTGATGTGCGCGTCGCGGGCGTACACCAGCGAGCGAACGAGCGCCGCGGTCAACACCGTGACGGCTCCGAGAAACGCGAAGCCGGGGATCGCGGCCAGAAGGGATCCGACCGCGGCGCCGAGGGATGCCCCATCGACGCCCGGGCCGCCGGCGACCGCGGCGACGACCTGACCGAGTACCGCGGCGACCCCGCCGCCGACGAGGTAGCCGGTCACGAGCGGGAACTCGTCGTCGGTGCGGCCGCGGACGAGCGCGCGCCCGAGACGGCCGCCGCCGACGGAGAGCGCCGCGGCCGCGAACGCGCCGGCCGGAAGGGGGACGCGAGGGAAGGTGGCGACCGCGGCGAGTCCCGCGAGCGAAACCGCGAACGCGCCGATGCCCAGCAGCCGTTCTTCCTCGCGGTCGCCGGGGAGCGCGAGCGTGTCGAACCACTCGCCCTCGCGAACCCCGAAGAACAACAGCCCGGCGACGGCGACGAAGGGCACGACTGCGGCGTCGCCGAGCGCCGGTGTGAGCGCCGCGAGCGCGGCAACCGCGGCGAACACGCTCGCGCGTTTGAGCCTCCGATACACACTCACAGATATCTCCGACGACCACTTAACCCTCCCGACAACGGGACGGGCCGACACGCGGGGCGCGGGCGGCGGACGAGCGCGGGACGCCGGGGCGATCGCTTCCCGGGGTCGGCGGCGTCTCAGTACCGGTACTCGTTGAACTGCACCGCGTGGCCCTCGAGCACGGGCGTCGGCCGGTCGGCGTCCTCGTCGTCTGCGGCCGCGTCGTGTGAGTCATCCGCTGTCATACGCCGAGGGACGACACACTCCTACATAAATCATCCGGCAAGGTCTCAGCCGATCACGCGGTCGATCTGTCCGAGGTCGTCGAGCACGTGGTCGGGCGTCACGTCGCTGGCGGCGAGCGTCGCCTCGTCGGTGACGCCGGACAACACGAGGACGGTGGTCATGCCGGCGCGCGCCCCGAGCGCGACGTCGGTGTTCAGGCGGTCGCCGACGACGAGACACTCCTCCGGGGGACACGGGAGCCGCTCGCGTATCATCTCGATCGCGGGCGCTGAGGGCTTTCCGAGCACGACGTCCGGCTCCCGTTCTGCGACGGCGGCGACCGCCCGGATCACGGCGCCGGACCCGGGGACGTCACGCTCGGAGGCGGGGATGACGATGTCGGGATCCGTGCCGACGAACGGGATGCCGCGGTCGAGTGCCCACAGCGCCGTACACAGGTCGTCGTAGTCGAAGTCCCGGTCGATCGACGCGACGAGCGCGTCCGCGGCCTCGACGTCGTCGGTCGTCGAGAGCCCGGCGTCGGCGAACTGCTCGAACAGCCCCGGCTCGCCGAGACACAACAGGTCGTCGTCGCCGTGGTGCGTGCTGAGGTACCGGGTCGTCACGGTCCCGGCCGTGATCACCCGGTCGGCGTCCGCGTCGTATCCCGCCGCCCCCAGCCGGTCGACGTACGCCGGCGGCGCTTTCGTCGGGTTGTTCGAGACGAACAACGGCTCGATTCCGGCCTCGCGAAGGCGCTGGTATCCCGCCGGGGCACCGGGGATCGGATCGTCGCCGCGCACGACCGTTCCGTCGACGTCGAGGACGGCACCGGAGAACTCCATGCGTCGGGTACGCTCGCCGTCGTCGTAGTGGTTGCGTTCGACGAGCCGACCGGGGCAGTTGAAGCAGCACCAACCGGGGCGGCCGGGACTGTGCCGACCGGGACTGCGCCGGCGCCGACGGGCCGAATCACGGTATCGATATCGGTCGCAGCTTCGTGATAACGGAAGGGTAAAGCGGCGTCGGGTCAAACCGATCGCTACTGTGACGACGACCCAGGTGACCCTCGTCCAGATCGACAACTACGGGCCGTGGACCGTGACGCCGGAGCCGCGCCGAGAAATGGATCTTCAGACGCTTCAATCGCGTCTCTTCGCCAACGTCGCCGAGTTCTTCGGCCACCGCGACGGCTACGCGTTTTCTACCCGGTTCGACAACATGATCGCGGTGACGAACGGCGTCGACGGCGACGCCCACGCCACGCTACAAGAATCGATCGGCAACCGATATCCGGTGACGGTCAGCATCGGCACCGCCGTGAGCGACCGACCGGTCGAGGCGCTGGAGGCGGCGAACGAGCGGCTCCAGCGCGAGGGGAGCGCCCAAGACGAGAGCCGAACCGAGGTGCTCGCCGGCGAGTATCTGACGCGGACGACGCCGTCGGACGTTCAGATCGCCCACTTCGACGTGGTGAACGCCACCGGCAAGTACACCGACCGGCTCAACGAGTTCGACACGTTCACCCAGATCCAACAGGCGTACGGGTCGTTGATGCGCCACCTGCGGGAGCGTCACGGCGCGCTCTCGTTTTTCGTCGGCGGCGACAACATCGTCGCCGTCTGTCCGGACCTCGCCGAGTCGACGTTCGGCGAGGCGGTCGACCACGTCGTCGCCGACGTCGACGTCCAGCTTCAGGTGGGCGTCGGCCGCGGCGCGTCGGCCCACGAGGCCGGGTTCGCCGCCAAACACGCGCTCGAAGACTGTAGACACGCCGGGACGGCCGTCGAGCTCTCCGGCGCCCCGGCCGCGAGCGACTGACGATGGACGAGGCGGGCGGCGGCTCCGGCGGGACGAGTCGCCCGAGCCGCCCCCGCGTCGCGATCGTCGTCTACGGCGACCTCGATTCTCGCTCCGGCGGCTTCCTCTACGACCGCCGGCTCGCCGACCACCTGGCCGCCCACGGCTGGGCCGTCGACGAGGTGTCGCTGCCCGAGCGACCGCTCCCGCGGTCGCTGCTCACGAACCTCGCCGTCGGACTCGTCGACCGACTCGAACGCTGTGACGTCGTCGTCGAGGACGCCTACTGCGGCCCGTCGTTGTTTCTGCTCAACCGCCGGCTCGACACGCCGGTGGTCGCGTTGGTTCACTACCTTCGCTCGGCCGTCGTCGACGAGGGGGTTCGCGGCCGCGTGACCCGGGCGATCGAGCGCGAGTACCTTCGGAGCGCCGACGCGCACGTGTTCAACAGCGAGCCGACGCGGGAGGCCGTCGCCGGCCTGTGTGAGGTCGACCGCGGCTCCGGCGCCGACGGCTCGTCCGGCGTCGGCTCGGAGACGAGTCCGCCTCTCGGCGTTGTCGCGCCGCCTGCCGGCGACCGGCTCGGAGAGGCGCCGGCGTTGTCGGGCGACCGACTCCACGGCGAGCCGTTTCGGGTCGTCGCCGTCGGCAACGTCACCCCGCGAAAGGGGTTCGACACCCTGATCCGGGGGCTCTCGCGGATGGATGGCGAGGTCGAGTGGCGGCTGTGTGTCGTCGGCGACACGAGCGTCGATCCCGGCCACGTGGCGTCGCTGCGGACGCTCGCGAGCCGCCACGGGGTCGCGGACGACGTCCGGTTCGTCGGACGGGTCACCGACGACAGGCTTCGAGCGGAGCTGCGGGCGGGACACGTCCTCGCGGTGCCGTCGCGGTACGAGCCGTTCGGCATCGTCTACCTGGAGGGGATGGCGTTCGGGCTGCCGGCGATCGCGTCGGCTCACGGCGGAGCGAGCGACTTCGTCGGCGACCACAACGGCGCGCTCGTCTCGCCGAACGACCCCGAGGCGGTCGCGGCGGCGGTCGCGCCGCTGGCGCGCGACCGCGACCGGCTCGAGCGGCTGAGCCGGGGCGCACGCGAGACGTTTCGAGACCACCCGACCTGGGAGGAGACGTGCGCCCGGGTTCGGACGCTGCTCGAGCGGCTCCTCGCGGCTGAGAGGCCGGTCAGAACGGAGCCGGGGTGAGGGCGCCGGATCCGGCACGAGTATCTGTACTGATAATTGGCGTGTGACGTTTTTATATCTACGGAGAAAACGGTCCGGTAGAATGACAGAAGACATCGTGTTCGTCTGTACGGCGGAAGACTGCGTGGCAGGACCGTGGGAGGGCGCTCACGACGCGATGGCTCACTGTGAAGAACACCCGAACCACGGGTACACGGGCCGGCCACGCGCGGACGTCGACGAGGTCATCCCCGCGACCGCCGTCCAGGAGCGGGACAACAGGAACCTCCAGCACAAGGGTCATCCCGAAGGGGCGCTCGCGAACAACGACTGACAGCGGAGTCGGCCGCCGCGAGAACGGCGGCTCAGCCCTCCTCGAACAAGCCGATGTCCTCGGCGACGAGGTCGGCCAGCCGGTCTTTCACGCCGGGGTCGACCTCCGCCACCGCCTCGCCGCCGTGTGTTCCCTCGTTGTGCCGGGAGAGCGCGTCCGCCACCTCCGACAACGGAACCCGCGTCTCCGTCTCACACTCGGTACACACGATCGGGACGGCCGGGTCCTCGGTTGGCATAGTTGGAAGGATAGCGAGTGGCGAGTATATGCCTTCGGGGATCCGTTCCGTCGCGGACGAAGTCGGCGGGCGACACGCCGGTCGCCCCGGAGCGGGCCGGCGCCGACTCGAAAACCCCTAGGTCACGGGGATCGAACGCCGCGCATGGTCGAGGCACCAGCGACGGAGGAAGGGTGGTTCGCGCTGCACGAGTTCCGGTCGGTCGACTGGGACGCGTGGCGCGCCGCCCCCGACCGGAAACGAGAACGCGCCGTCGAGGAGGGTCGGTCGTACCTGCGCCGGCGCGAGGCGCTCGAGGACGCCGACGCCGGCGACTCCGCGGTCTTCTCGGTTCTCGGACACAAAGCGGACCTGTTGACGATCCACTTCCGGCCGACGCTCGACGAGCTCTCGACGATCGAGCGCGGCTTCGAGACCACCGCGCTCGCCGAGTTCACCGAGACGGAGTCGTCGTACGTCTCCGTCACGGAGGTGTCCGGATACGTCTCCGACGACTACTTCGCCCAGGACGAGACCGAGGTCGACGAGGGGCTCCGGCGGTATATCGACGGAAAGCTGCGGCCGGAGATTCCCGACGACGAGTACGTCTCGTTTTACCCCATGAGCAAGCGGCGCGGCGCGGAGTACAACTGGTACGACCTCTCGTTCGACGAGCGCGCCGAGCT
>CAZKXC010000061.1:0-12870 GCA_964556645.1 uncultured Halobellus sp. | reverse complement strand
CGGGAGCTGGCCGCACCGCGTCTGGGCCGACTCCGGCAAGGTCGCCCCCGGCTGGGCGAACGCCCGGATCGAATCGGCAGACGGAGCGAGCCCGAACGACCAGCTCGACCAGCCGGCGGCGGTGGTGGCGTTTCTCGCGGAGCTCCGGCGCACGACCGACGTGCCGGCGACCCTGCGCGACCGGATCGACGAGACGATCGCGGACGCGGTCGCGTTCCTCCACGAGACGACGCTGCCCGACGGCCTCCCGCGTCGCTGTCAGAACTGCTGGGAGAACGCCCTCGGTCGGTTCACACACACGGGCGGCATCTACCTCCAGGCGTTTGCGGCGGTCGCCCGCGCGCCGGTCGACGAGGCGATCCGAACCCGAGCCGCCCACGCGGCCGACGAGGCGGTTTCCGGGCTCCAAGACCGATGGATTCCGGAACTCGAGCGGTTCCCCCAACGGTCTAGCGACGGCGACGGGGACGAGCGTCCGGACGCCAACACGTTCGTGCTCGCCGACGCGCTCGCGGAGTACGACGCGCTCGCCGACGAGCGGCCCGGGGCCCGAACGCAGCACGACGAGGAGCCGCTCCCGCCGTTGCCGCGGTCGGTCGACCTCGACGCGTTCGTCTCGCAGGTCGCGACCCACGTCCGGAGCTCGATCGACGCGTTGAGCCGCGAGACGGCCGACGTCGAGGGGTTGATCCGGTTCGTCGGCGACGACTGGCGGTCGGTCGAACAAAGCGGCGCGAAGGTCTGGTCGATCGCGACGTTGTGGGGTGCGACCGCGGCCGCGACCGTCGGCGGCGTCCTCGAGTCGCGCGACGAGGACGCGTCTCGGCTCTTCTCGGAGGCCCGCCGCCTCTACGGGCTGTGTGAGTCCGACGGCCCCTTCGCCAACGAGGCCGGCCTCCTCGCGGAGCAGGTGTTCGACAACGGCGATCTGGACAGCGCGACGCCGATCGCGTGGGCACACGCCCTTCGGGTCGACGCGACGGCGACGCTCGCGCGACACGGCGCCCTGCCGGTCCCGCACGACCGGCCGAGCGGCCCCGAGGCCCCCCGGTGGACGACCGGCCGCAAGTTCGGCGTGGGGACGCCCGCGGACCACGACGCCGACGATCCCGTTCCGGTCTGGTTCACGCTGACCGAGGGGGCGCTGACCGAGGCGCGGTTCCCCCGAATCGACGTGATGAACCTCCGGACGTTCGACTTCCTGATCGCGGACCCGGAGACGGGCCACACCGTCCGCACCTTCGACGAGACGAGCCACGTGACGACCGACGAGACGATAACGCGGGCGACGGAGCCGAGCGCCGCCGACGCGCTCGCGTACAGACAAACGATCCGCGAGAACGGCGACGGCCACGGCCACAGCTGGACGCTCACCGTCGAGTACGCGGTCGACACCGAGGGGAACGCCATCCTGGCGGACGTCGAGTTCGAGGGCGCCCGCGCGTACGACGTGTACGCGCTCGCCGACACCACCCTCGCGAACGTCGGCACCGACGACTACGGGAGCCGCGTCGGCGACGACCGGCATCACCTGCTCGCGCGAAGCGAGCGCCGGAGCCGCATAGGCGGGAAGCTCGTCGACGACGACGGCGAGCCGTTCGCGGTCGCGGCGGCGCTCACGAGCACCGACGGCTTCGCCTGGGCGAGCGCGCTCGCCGCCGGCGACGACGCGCTCGAATCGTTGTTCGGCGCCGGCGAGCGCGGCGCGGGGCAGACGGAGGCCAGCGGCAACGTCGTGCTCGCCGGCCTCGTCGGCAGCGGAACGGCCGTCTCCGACACCGTCGCGCTCGGCTTCGCGGAGCGGGCCGACACCGCGGCGGCACTCGGCGAGGCCGAAGGGGCGCTCTCGCGCGGCTTCGAGACGGTCGAGGCGGCGTACGTCGACACGTGGCGCGAGTGGCTCGCCGGCCGGGAGTTCCCGGACTCCGTCGTCGGCGACGCCGACCTCGAGACGCAGTACCGGTTCGCGCTCATGACGCTCGCGGCCGTCGAGGACAAACGCCACGACGGAGCCGGGATCGCCAGCCCGTCGGTGCCGTGGGGCGAGACGGAGTACGCCGCCGAGGAGCGGGGATACGGCTACAACTTCGTCTGGTCGCGCGACCTGTATCAGGTGTTCACCGCGCTGATCGAGGTGGGCGAGGTGGAACGCGGCGCGGACGCGCTGGCGTACCTCTACAACACCCAACAGGACGACTCCGGCTTCCTCCCGCAGAACACCTACATCGACGGGCGGACCCGCTGGGGTGGCGAACAGATGGACAACATCGCGTTTCCCGCGGTGATGGCGTGGCAGCTGTACGAACACGGCGTGACGCTCGCCGACGCCGACTACGACTACGACCAGGTCAGACGGTCGGCGGGATACGTGGCGACGAACGGGCCCCAGACCGCCCAGGAGCGCTGGGAGGAGGAGGCGGGCTACTCGCCGTCGAGCATCGCCGCCGAGATCGCGGGGCTCTGTTGTGCGGCCGCGCTCGCGCTCGCGGAGGCCGACCGAATCGACGCCTCGGCCGAGGATCCCGCGATCGACATCGCCGAACCCGCGTCGCTCCGCGCGGACGCGTTGACGTGGCTCGCGCTCGCCGACGAGTGGGCCGACCGCGTCGAGGAGTGGTGTGCGACCGACACCGGCACCGACCGCCACGCGGAGACGCCGTACTACCTCAGGGTCACCGCCGACGGCGACCCCGACTCGGGCCGCCCGCGAACGATCGCCAACGACGGCCCGACGTACGACGAGCGCGAGATCATCGACGGCGGCTTCCTCGAGCTCGTCCGGCTCGGGGTGAAACCCGCCGACGACCCGGTGATACGGAACTCGGTGTCGGTCGTCGACGACTCGATCCGGGTCGACACCCCACACGGGCCGGCGTGGTACCGGTACGTCGGCGACGCCTACGGCGAACTCGGCTACGGCGACCCCGGCGGACCGTGGGCGGGCACCGGCGACGGCAAGGGGCGGCTCTGGCCCATCTTCACCGGCGAGCGCGGCGAGTACGAGCTTCGCGCGCGGGCAGACGGCCCGGACGCCTTCGGCGGCACCGACGAGGCCGCGCTCGAGCCGGCGTCGCTGCTCGACACGATGGCCGGATTCGGCAACGACGGTCGGATGCTTCCCGAGCAGGTGTGGGACCGCGAACACGCCACCGACTACGGCTGGGAGTTCGGCGAGGGGACCGGGGGGGCGACGCCGCTCGCCTGGTCGATGGCCGGATTCATCCGGCTGGCTCACGGCGTCGACGCCGGCGAGCCGGTGGAGACGCCGACCGTCGTCCGCGACCGGTACGTCGACGGTGACCGGCCGGCCGGCCCGGAGCTCACGGCGACGACGACACTCGTCGGCGACGACCTCGTGGTCACGGGCGAAACCTCCGGCGAGCGGGTCGCGGTGTACACCGCCGACGGCTCCGCGCTCGCGACCCCGAGCGACGACGCGTACGCGATTCGCCTCGCGGGCGCGGCCGACGTCCGCGCGGTCGTCGTCGCGGCCGCCACCGACGAGGCGTTCGAGACCGCGGGAACGACCGTCGAGCGCGTTCGATTGTAGGCGTCAGCCGAGCGCGACCACGTCGATCTCGTGGGTCGCGTCCGTCCGTTCCGTCTCGTCTCCCGCGTCGACCGGGACGGTTACCGTTCCGCCGACCGACTCGCGAACGGCGTCTCGCCAGGCGGCGACGGCCGCGGCGTGTCGCTCCCGCCGGGTGTCCACGTCGGCCTCGGGGAGGTCGGCGGCGGTCTCGTCGACCTCGGGGTACGCCGGGCAGTCCTCGACGAGGTCGGCCGGGTCGACGTGGATCGGGCCGCCGGCCGCGGCGGACTCGTCGTCGCCGGCCGGACCCGTCCGAGTCGCGTCCACGCGGTGGATGCGGGCGCGCATCCGCCCGGAGTACGGCGGCGTCACCCTGAGCACGACCCGGCGGTCGCTTCGCAGCGTCGCCTCCAGCGCGGTCGCGACGTCCTCGCGGTGGACCGCGATCGACCGGATTCGTCTCGGGTCGGTCGGATCGGCCGGGGTTTCTGAGTCGGCCGCGCGGTCCGGACCGTCGGGCTCGTCGTCGGCCATCAGTCGCCCCCGCCGTCGGGCGTCCAGCGCGCGTCCGAGAGCGTCCGCTGGACCGCCTCCTCGCCGACGGACGCCGCGAGGTGTTCGAAGCCGCCGCGCACGGCCCGGTCGGTCGCGTTCGCGACCAGCCGGGACACGATGAACTCCGGGGTGGACTTGCCGATCGTGTTGAACCGGGGCTGGTAGTCGACGCGGAGGTCGAGGTCGGTCGTCAGCCCCTCCGCGAAGATCCCGTCGATCCGAGCCGCGTCGGGCAGCGGGCTGAGGTCCTCGGCCAGGTGGGTGACGTACACGCCGAGCGCGCCGCGGTCGACCGTGAGGTCGACCAGCCCGTTGAGCAGGTCCGCGGCCCGCCCCGGCTCCGTGATCGCCTCGAACTCGTCGACGAGCATCAGCGTCCGTCCCGTCTCCACGAGCGGCGGCACGACAGACCGCAGCGTCGACTCCAACACGCCGGCGTTGAACGAGGCGTGACGCCGGTGGAAGACGACCCGGTCGAAGGGGCCGACGGCGGCCTCGTCGGCCGGCACGGGAAGCCCCATCGACGCGAGCAACACCACCGCACACAGCGTCTCCAGAAGCGTCGTCTTGCCGCCGGAGTTCGCTCCCGTGAGGACGCTCACCCGGTCGCCGGAGGGCGGAGCCGGGTCGCCGGCGTCCGGCGCTCCCGCCAGCGAGTGTGTTCCCACCGCGTACGACACCGGCTGGACCGGCTCGTCGATAAACGGGTTGCGCGCCCCCCGAACTGCGACGCCGTCGTCGACGAGCCGCGGCCGGGTCAGCCGATACTCCGCCGCGAACCGCCCCAGCGAGAGGTCGACGGCGATGTCGGAGACGACCTCGACCGCGCGGGCCACGTCGCCGTCGGCGTCGCCGACCCGATCGCGCAGGTCGGCCGCGACGGCCGCCTCCCGCTCGTCGACCGCCTCGGCCAGGTCGTCGACGAGCCCGCGAAGGGTGGCGGAGACGAAGTCGGCGGCGTCGAGCGCGTCCTCGGGAGCCGCCGCGCGAACCCGCGCCGAGGCGACGCCGGTCTCGCCGGCGACGTGGTCGACGGTCGCGGCCTCCAACGCCTCGAAGTCGCGAAGCGAGCCGTCACGAACCCGGTCGAGGACGTCGAACGCGGAGTCGGCGAGCCCTTCGGCTGCCGCGAGCTGTTCTCGGAGGCGGTCCAGCTCGGCGTCGGCTCCGTCGGCGACCGCCGCGTCGTCGCCGTCAAGTGACCCCCGCAGGTCTCCGAGCGCGGCGGCGGCCGTCCTGAGCGCGTCGTCGTCGAGGCGTGCGAGCGCGTCGAACGTCTCGCCGGTGAGCCCGGCTTCTCGGAGCGCGAGGGCGGTCTCGACGGCCGCCCGGTCGGTGCCGCCGGCCTCGTCGTACGCCGCGAACGCCTCGACCACCTGGTCGCGTTCCGTCTCGTCGAGGCTCTCCCACGCCTCGCGGGCGGCGACGACCTCGTCGAGCCGGGACGCCATCGCGTCGCGGTCGAGAAGCGGCGTGAGAACTCGGACGCGGTCGGCCGCGTGTTCGGTCAGCGCGTGGCCCGCCGCGAGCGTGAGGAGGTCGTCGTACACAGAGCGGGTGTCTCCGGTCGCGAGAACGTCCATTCCGGCCTCACCGTTCGCCCGGCGGAGGATCCGGGTAGCGCGGCCCCGATGGAGTCCGGCGTCGACGAGCGCGCGGACGTCGGCCGACTCGATCGCGTCGACCGCCCGGTCGGAGCCGAGCTCGGCCGTGAGCAGTTCGCTCGTCTTCGGGCCGATGCCCCAGTAGTCCTCGAGTCGCATGGCGTGGAGTGTCGGCGCGGCGTCTTGGTGTTTTCGTCCGCGGGATCGGTCGCCCGCGGGACGCCCGGCGGACGCCGACGGCGTGACGGGCGGACGCCAGAGACCCGACGAGCCGCCGCCGGAAACGCCGCAGGCGGTCGCCTCACGCTTCCGGCCGCCATAGCCGCAACCGAACGGTTGAGGTGCTGTCACGGGGAACGGCTCGTGTGTACGACCCGGTCGCCCCGCTTCGCGGCTTCTCACGGTCGGTGTACGTCGTGGGGATCGGCCAGCTCGTCAACCTGTTCGGCTCGGGACTGGTGTACCCGTTCGCCACGATTCACTTTCACCTCTCGGTCGGAATCGCGTTGTCGCTGGTCGGGCTCGGCCTGCTCGCGAACAACGTCGGCACCGCGGTCGGGACGACGGTCGGCGGCTACGCCGCGGACCGATACGGCCGGAAGCCGGTCATGGTCGCGAGCATGGCGTTGTCGTCGGTCACGCTCGCGGCGTACGCCGCCGTCGAGCCGCTCGC
The DNA here is from genome assembly GCA_964556645.1 of uncultured Halobellus sp. Taxonomy (GTDB): domain Archaea; phylum Halobacteriota; class Halobacteria; order Halobacteriales; family Haloferacaceae; genus Halorubrum. The sequence continues at coordinate 6,506 of CAZKXC010000061.1, read as the reverse complement.
GGCGGCGACGCCGGTCTCGCCGGCCGGCTCGTTCGTCGGTATCGCCGCCGCCGCCGGGCTCACGCTCGGGCTGTACGCGCCGGCCGCACAGGCGATGGTCGCCGACCTCACGGAAGGCGACAAGCGCGACCGCGGCTACGCGCTGCTCAAGGTCGCCAACAACGCGGGCTTCGGCCTCGGCTTCGTCGTCGGCGGCGTCCTCTACGAGGTCGCCGAACTGGCGGTGTTCGTCGGCAACGGTCTCACGTCGGGGGTGGTCGCGCTCGTCCTGTTCGCGTTCGTCCCTCGGGTACAGTCTGCGGTCCGCGACGTCGCGTTTCGCGACTCCGTCGGCGACTGGGGCCGCGCGGTCGCCGACCGTCGGATACTCGCACTCGCCGGGCTCAACGTCGGCTTCGCCGTGATGTACGCACAGATGCAGGCGACCGTTCCGGTCGTCGCGACCGAGACGCTCGGGCTGAGCTCCGGACAGCTCGGAACGTTGTACACGCTCAACCCGATCGTGATCGTCGTCTTCCAGCTGCCGATCGTGGCCGCGGTGACCCGCTGGCGTCGGACCCGCGGTCTCGTCGTGTCGGCCGCGCTGTGGGCGGCGTCGATGCTCGCGGTCTGGGCCGTCGCCGGGGTCTCGGCGTGGGTCGGGGTCGCGCTCGTCGGCGCGTTCTTAGTGTTGCGAACCCTCGGGGAGATCCTGCACTCGCCGCTTATCACGTCGCTGGCGTCCGACGTCGGCGACGCGACCGGGCGGGGGTCACAGCTGTCGCTGCTCGAGGTCGCGAAACGGATCGGGTTCGGCGTCGGCTCGGCGGTCGGCGGCGTGTTCTTCGATTACGGATTCGAGTGGCTGTTGTGGCCGGCGCTGGTCGTCGTCTGTGTGCTTCTCGCCGTGGGTCTGCTCCGGTTCGAGCGGGTCGTCTCGCCGGCCGAAAACGGCGGACTGCGTCCCGACTCACCCGACCGCGATGCCGGCGAGCCCGATCCGCCGTGACCACCGCCCGGGCGACGCCGCCCCGGGTCAGTCGGCGGCGTCCTCGAACGGGTTCACTAACTCGATCGTCTCCTCGCGGTCGGGACCGACGCCGACCGCGTACACCGCGGCGTCGACCTCCTCGGCGACGAACTCCACGTACGAGCGCGCCGACTCCGGCAGCGCGTCGTACCCCGTCTCGGCGGCCCCGGTCCAGTCGCCCGCCGACCACGTGTCGAACTCGCGGTAGACGGGCTCACACCGCGCCCAGCGCTGTGTCGTCGTGGGGACGGTGTCGAGCCGCTCGCCGTCGAGTTCGTACCCCACGCACACCCGAAGCTCCGGGAGGTCGGCGAGCACGTCGACGTGGTTGATCGCGATCCCCGTGAACCCGGAGACGCGCGAGGCGTGCCGGAGCATGGGGAGGTCCAGCCACCCGATCCGTCGCGGTCGGCCGGTGACGGTGCCGAACTCGCCGCCCTTCTCGCGGATCTCGTCGGCGAGCGCCGCCTCGTCGTCGTCGCCGTCCAGCTCCGTGGGGAGCGGACCCGCGCCAACCCGCGAGAGGTACGCCTTCACGATGCCGACGACCTCGCCGGCGCCGACGGTCGTGACGCCGGTTCCCGAGCCGACGGCGGCCCCGCCGGCCGTCGGGTTCGAGGACGTGACGAACGGGTAGTTGCCGTGGTCGATGTCGATCGAGGTTCCCTGGGCGCCCTCGAAGAGGATGCGGTCGCCCGCGGCCCGGCGGCGATACAGAAAGTCACTGCAGTTGACCGTCATCTCGTCGTCGGCGAGCCGCTCGCCGATTTCGGCGAACTCCTCGTAAAGCGCCTCGACGTCGAAGGCGTCGGCGTGGTCTGACTCCGCGACGTCGAGCCCGTACGCCGCCTCGGCGACGCGCCGCTTGTGTGGAACGACGTACTCGAGCCGCTCGCGGAGCACGTCGGGGTCCAGCAGGTCGCCGACCCGGATGCCGCGCCGACCCGCCTTGTCCTCGTAGGTGGGGCCGATCCCGCGGCCGGTCGTCCCCACCTCGACGCCGGAGTCGTCGTCGGACTTTCCTTCTTCTTCGATCCCGTCGAGCACCCGGTGGTACGGAAAGATGACGTGGGCTCTGCGGGCGATCCGGACGTCCGGGTCGAGCCCGCGGTCGCGGAGCCCGTCGATCTCGGTGAACAGGGTGCGAGGATTGACCACACAGCCGTTGCCCAACACGCCGATCGTCCCGCGGACGGCTCCGCTCGGGACCAACGAGAGCTTGTACTCCTCGCCGCCTTCGACGACGGTGTGGCCGGCGTTGTCGCCGCCCTGATAACGGACTACGACGTCCGCGTCCCCTCCCCACCGGTCGACGAGCGCCCCCTTGCCCTCGTCTCCCAGCTGGGAGCCGACGATGGTGACAGTCATACCGATACTCCTTCCGACCGGGGGATAAAACCGATTACGGTCCGCCGACCGCCCGGGAACCCGAACCGTTAACTACTCGCATGCGGAAGCGCGGAGTAGTGTTCGCCGCGCCCCCGACAGCAACTTTTAAAAAGGGGCATGACGAGTTAACATATGGCATGATAGATCGACTCGAAAAAGAGGTGGATATGCTGGAGCGCCACTTACAGGTGTTGCAGATGGTCATCAAGAACGAACCGATCGGCATCGTGAAGATGTCCAACGAGACGGGCTACCCCCACCACAAGGTCCGATACTCGCTTCGCGTCCTCGAGGAGGAAAACCTGATCGAGCCCTCCAGCCAGGGCGCGATCACGACCGAGCGCACCCACGAGTTCGTCGACGAGCTCGACGAGAAGCTCGACGACACGGTCCAGAAGCTCGGCTCGATGCGGATCGACGACGCGGCCGAAGTCGAAAGCTGAGACCGAACGCGTCTACGACCCGCGAGCCGACGGATCTGTCGGTTCTCTCGAATATCTGTCCTCTCAGCCGACGGACCCCCGGACTCAGAGGTCCGGCACCGTCAGGTGGAATCCGCCGTCGCGCGACTCCACGAGACACAGGTGGAACCCGCGTTTGCGCGACATTCGCACGAAGCTCTTGCGTTTCGAGCGGTTGAACAACCCGCCGCCGACGGCGTCGCTCGCGGCCTCGAGCGCGTCCGGCTCGAAGAAGCTCGCCGTCACCGCGAACGCCCCGGCGAAGGCGTCGTTCGACCCCGCGAGGTCGCCGCCGTTCGCGACGAGCGACTCCAAGACGCCGCCCTGTGTGGGGGCCCGCGAGTCGTTCAACTCGGCGATGAAAAGCGGGTTGCCGAGCCGGTCGCGCAACACCAGGTCGAACGAGCGCTGCTCGCGCGTCTCCTCGCCGCCGTCTCGAAGCACGAGAGACACCGACCCGCGAATCTCGGCGCGGTCGATCTCCGGGAGGGCGTCGTAGAGGTCGCGAAGCGCGTTCGCGTTTCCGGTCTCGTCCACTTCGAACGTGAGGTCTTCGACGAGCCAGCGGGCGAAGCCGTACTCGATCGTTCCGCGCAGGAACTCCTCGAACGGCTCGCCGTCGACGACGACCCCCTCGGTCTCGAAGCTGGTGTGGTGTTCGATCCGGAGGTTCTCGCGGAGCTCCTCGCGGTCGACCGCGCCGTCGTGTGCGTCGTCGAGCGTCGCGCCGCCCTTCGAGTCGTACCGCACGAACAGATTCGTCTCGGCGAGCGCCTCGCCCGGCGAGAGGCTGCGCTCGCCCTCCGGGAGCCGCGACTCCGCCTCCGAAAGCTCGCCTCGTAGACGGTCGACCTCCGACCGGAGCTCTTCGACTCGCCGCCGAAGCTGGTCGCGTTCCTCGCGGACTGCGTCGCGCTCGGCCGCCAGCTCCTCGCGTGCGGACTCGGCCTCTGTCAGGGCCGCTTCGAGCTCCCGAATCCGGTCGCGGACGTCCGCGGTCGTCGGAGACGACCGCTCAGATTCCGCCGCGGCGGCGTCGGGCTGCGATTGGCCGCCGGACGCTGCCGATCGGTCCGCGGGCGACCTCGCCCGGTCGTCCGATCCGTCTCCCGACGGACCGGCCGCCTCCCTCGTCTCGGACGGATCGAGCGAGGGAATCGACGTCTCTTCTCGCCACCGGGTCTCCTCGGAGAACACGTCGTCGTTCGGGTCGGGCTCTTCGGCGTCGTCGGCGTCACCTCGCGTGCCGGCGTCGCCGTCCCGCGCGCTTGCGTCGTCGAACGACCCCGTGTCGGATATCGGGCTCGCCTGCGTGTCGGGGTCGAAATCGGCTCCCTCCCGGCCCTCGCCACCGGCTTCCGTGCCGGACATCGCTTCCGGTCCTCGGGAGACGTCCGTCGGGTCGCCGCCGCTCGCTCCGTGGTCGCCGGCGACCGACTCCGTCCCGGTAGACTCCGCGCTCGCCGGCTCGTCCGGACGTGGCGACGGCTCGTCGGAGTCGTCCGCGTCGGCGGTGGAGTCGTCCGTGTCAACGGCGGGGCCGGCCGCGTCGGCGGCGGAGTCGTCCGCGTCGGCGTCGAAGTCGGTCCCGAAGCCAGCACCCCCGACATCGTCGCTGGCAGTCCTAACATCGTCGCTGGTGCTCCCGATATCGTCGCTGACACTCCCAACATCGTCGCCGGCACCCCCGACATCGTCGTCGCCGGGACCGTCCACGTCGGTCTCGCCGTCGGCGGTGGGGTCGACGACGACCCCGCCGGTGGTTCCGTCTTCGGCGGCGTCTCGTTCCGGAGCGGGAAGCTCACGGACGTCGAGGTCGACCGCGTAGACCGCGTAGATGCCGACCTCGTCGTCGGCGAGTTCGAACGCGTCGGCCCCGGTTTCGAGCCGGCGTGCGTTCCCGACGTACGCGGCCGACATCGACGTTCCGCCGGTGTACACCACGTAGTAGTCCCCCGAGAGCACGTTCTCGGAGAGCTCGATGTATCCCGTGAACCCACCCTGCGAGAGCTTGCGGTCGGCGGCAGACAACGGCGTGTCGTTCGTGTAGTACTGCGCCCGCGGCTCGCCGCCCCGCTCCTGCATAGCAAACAACACCGGCAACGACTCGTGGGGCGCCTCGTACACCGTTCCGGAGGCGTCGGCGAACGCGTCGAGGTCGGCGTCGACGGTGCCGACGACCCGACCGTCGAACAGGAAGAGCCACCCGGTTCCGTTCGTGGCCGCCCCCGAAAAGCCACGGTCCGCGAACCGACGCAGCCCGTCGAACCCGCCGGAGAACTCGCGGGCGTCCCACCCGGTGATGTCGTCTCGTCGCTGTGCGTCCATTCTACCGGTGTTTCGCCAGCACCGGCCCAAATACTTTCCGGAGCGTGAGACGGCTGTCAGACGTCGACGCGCCGGGAGTTCGACCGGCCTCCGCTACTCGCTCGCGTCGGCGACGGCCTCTATCGCCTCGCAGCCGAGCGTGACCACGTCGGCGTCGAAGCCGCTCGACCGGAGGTCGGCGGCGGTGTGCCAGCTCCACTCGTCGGCGCCCGCCTCGTCGTCGCCGACCGGGTCGATCCGGCGACCGGGAACCCGGGCGTAGTAGAGGTGGTCGATGTGCTGGTGGCCCACCGACCCGTCGGGATACACGTCGATGTCGTGAAGCATCTGGTGGGCCGGCTCGGGCAGCGGCCGGCCGTTCGGCGGCTCGACGTCGGCGCGGTCCGCCACGAGCTCCGCCTCCAGTCCGGTCTCCTCGCGAACTTCTCGGAGCGCCGCCTCGTGTGGCAGCTCGTCGCGTTCGATGTGGCCTCCCGGCGGAAGGTGGATTCCGAGTCGGCCGTGCTCGTGAAGCGCCGTCGCGCCGTCGTTGACGACGTAGGTGGTCGCAGTAAAGTGACGGGTCGTCTCCATACCGATCGCTCGGGCCCGTCGCCCATGGGTGTTCGGGACGGTGGTCCGCCGCCGACCGCTGAACGACCGGGTCGCGCCTCGACCGACGCGGGCCGATCAGCTCATCGCGATGCCGTCTTCGGCCTCTAACAGCTCGTGGTAGCGGTTGCGGATGGTGACCTCCGAGATGTTCGCGACCTCCGACACCTCGCTCTGGGTCACCTTCTCGTTGGTGAGAAGCGAGGCGGCGTAGACGGCGGCGGCCGCGAGCCCGACCGGCGACTTCCCCGAGTGGATCCCCTGTGACTTGGCGGTGTCCAGAAGCTGACGGGCGCGTCGCTCCGACTCGTCGGACAGCCCCAGGTCGGAGGCGAACCGGGGGACGTAGCTCTCCGGGTCCGCCGGCTGGATCTCCAGTTTCAGCTCGCGGACGACGTACCGGTACGTGCGAGCGATCTCGTCTTTTTCGACGCGGGAGACGCCCGCGATCTCGTCGAGGCTTCGGGGCGTCCCCGCCTGTCGGGCGGCCGCGTACAACGACGCCGTCGACACGCCCTCGATCGAGCGACCGGGCAGGAGGTCCTCGTCGAGCGCGCGGCGGTAGATGACCGACGCGGTCTCCCGGACGTTCTCGGGGAGCCCGAGCGCGCTGGCCATCCGGTCGATCTCGCCGAGCGCCTGCTTGAGATTGCGCTCCTTGGAGTCGCGGGTACGGAACCGCTCGTTCCAGGTGCGGAGCCGCTGCATCTTCTCGCGCTGGCGGCTCG
>CAZKXC010000060.1:0-13091 GCA_964556645.1 uncultured Halobellus sp. | reverse complement strand
TCGGCACCGCCGCCGTCGTTGTCGGCACCGCCGCCGTCGTTGTCGGCACCGCCGCCGTCGTTGTCGGCACCGCCGCTATCGCCCGACCCGGCGAGCCGTCGACAGAGCCGCGACGTCCCGGCGTTCGTGTACCCCGCCGCGACGACGAGGTCGAACCCGGCCGCTCGACGCTCCGCTCGCCGTTGTGATCGGTCGCCCGTGACGGTCTCGAGCCTCTCCTCGAGCGCGTCGATCCGGCGTTCGAGATCGCGCACGCGACCGCGCCCTTCCGGCCGGAGACGGACCGTCTCGCGGTCGCGAGCGGCGACCTCTCGCAGCCGCGGGAGCTCGTAGCGCAGCCGAGCGAGCTCGAACTGGACGTCCGCCGACCGGGAGTCCGCGGCGGTCGCGAGGCGGTCGAGAACGAGCCGCGGGCGGTCGATCACCGCGACGCCGGCGGGAAGAAGCTCTCCGAGCGAGAACGTTTGTCCGGGCGAGAGCGAGCCGTCGTATATCACCGCCTCGGCGTCGGTCTCCGCCGCCAGCCGCATCAGGTCCTCGGCGCGGCCGCGGCCGAGCCCGTACGTCGGGTCTTCTCGCCGGCGCTGGGTGACCGCTCCGACGACGACGTATCCCGCGGCGGCGGCGAGCTCGCGGATCTCCGTCGTCTCCGGCTCGGCCCCGGCGTCGCGCGCGGCGACCAGCGCCCGCGTGCCGGATCGGTCGGTCGTCGGATCCGGCGTGTCGGGATCGGCCGAGCGGTCGTCGTCGGTCATTGCGAGCGGGTACGGTGCGTCTCGATCCGGTTACCGGGCCCCGGGCTTCCGGACCGTCGTCACCGGCTCCGGCGCGTGACCGACCGGGGTTCGGCGCCGGGTCACGGGACTCGAACGTCGTGTCGGAGCGTTCCGACGCCCTCGACGGTGACCGCGACACTGTCGCCGTCCGAGAGCGGTCCCACGCCGTCCGGGGTGCCGGTCGCGATCACGTCGCCGGCCTCGAGGGTGAGGTACGTCGTGATCTCCTCGATCAGCGTCGGCACGTCGAAGGCGAGCTGTGAGCGGTCGCCGGACTGCTTGCGGTCGCCGTTCACCGACAGCTCGACGCTCGCGTCGGCCGGAACCTCCTCGGGGGTCGCGAGCACGGGACCGAGCGGCGCCGCGTTGTCGAACGCCTTGCCGCGCACCCAGTTCTGCTCGCGGCGCTGGTCGTCGCGGTTCGAGACGTCGTTCATACAGGTGAACCCCGCGACGACGTCCATGGCGTCCTCGGCGGCGACGTGTTTGCACGACTCGCCGATCACCACCGCGAGCTCCGCCTCCCAGTCGACCCGGTCTTTCCCCGCCGGGACGGTGACCGTGTCGCCGTGGCCGGCGAGCGCGCTCGGCGGCTTCAGGAACAACAACGGCCGGTCGGGGATGTCGTTGTCCATCTCGGCGGCGTGGTCGGCGTAGTTGCGGCCGACACAGACGATCTTCGAGGGGTCGGCCGGCGGCAGCACGTCGATCGCGGGGTCGTCGAACGCGTACTCGTCGCCGCCGAACGCGACGGTGTCGGCCTCGGGGTCGTAGCGTCCGTTCCTGACCGAGCCCGCCGGGTCGCGGAACCGTGCGTGATGCATGTCGCGACGTTCGACCCTAACGCGTAAAGCGTTCGGGGAACCGGTCCGTTGTTGCCGGGGAGCGACCGCCCGACGAGACGGCTCCACGCCGGGATCGGTCGACGGGGCGTTCGGAGCCGCGGGCGCCGGCGCGCGTCGGGCCGCAGTGTCGACGTTTATTACTCTCCGTCGTGACGTGCCAGACGAACCATGGAGCTCACCTGGCACGGCCACTCGACGTGGCACGTCGTCGTCGACGGGACAGAGCTGCTGATCGATCCGTTCTTCGACAACCCGAAGACGAGCGTCGATCCCGCAGAGCTCGACCCCGACTACCTGCTTTTGACCCACGGACACGCCGACCACATCGGCGACGTCGACCGGTACGAGGACGCGGTCGTCGTCGCGACGCCCGAGCTCACGGGCTACATCCAGGACACCTTCGGACACGAAGACGCCGTCGGCGGAATGGGGATGAACATCGGCGGCACCGTCGAGTGCGGCGACGCGTGGGTGACGATGGTGCGTGCGGACCACTCGAACGGCATCGAGACGGGGTACGACACCTCCGCCGGGATGCCCGCCGGCTTCGTGATCGGCGACGAGGAGCCGACACAGGAGGCGAATCCGGAGTGTACGGCGTTCTACCACGCCGGCGACACGGGACTCATGTCCGAGATGGTCGACGTGATCGCGCCGTACCTCGAGCCGGACGCGGCCGCGCTCCCCGCCGGCGACCACTTCACCATGGGCCCCGCCGGCGCCGGCATCGCCGCCGACTGGGTCGGCGCGGACGTCGTCTTCCCGATGCACTACGACTCGTTCCCCCCGATCGAGATCGACACGGACAGGTTCGTCAGCGAGGTCGAAGCGGCCGGCGCGAACGCCGACCCGGTCGTGCTCGAGGGCGACGAGACGTACACGCTCGACGCCTGACCGGTCCCCTCCGCGCGACTACGGGGGCGCCGTCGCCCGCGGTCTCCGCTTTTTCCGCTCCCACCGAGCATGGGAAGGTTTAGGACCGCGGGCGTCCATCTCGCAGACGTCATGTCAGACATCGAGACCACCACCGTTTGCGAGGACGGGTACGCGTGCACGAGCCAGGTCGGCGACTTCGACCTTCAGATCGACGCCACCGACGAGACCGGTCCGAACCCGAACGCGGCGCTCGTGGCGACGTACGCCTCCTGTTTCATCCCGGCGTTCCGCGTCGGCGGGAGCCAGCGCGGCGAGGACGACCTCGGCGAGCTTCAGATCGACGCGAGCGCCGACCTCGACGACGAGGACGACCTGGCGTCGATCGCGTTCGACCTCCACGTCGAGGCCGACCTCGACGACGACACCGCCGCGGAGATCGTCGAGCGCGCAGAGGGGATCTGTCACGTTCACTCGGCGCTCAAAGAGGAGCTTCTGGCCGACGTCACCGTCCACTCCGGCGCGTTCTGACTCCGCGATCTTCTCTTTCGTGCCGTCCGCTCCGTCACGAGCCGTCGCCGGCGGTCGCGTACTCGACGACGACGCTCGAGGCGACGTAGCCGATGGCGCCGACGACGACGCCGGCGGCGAGCGCGACGCCGAACCCGCGGGCGACGACGTACGCCGCCAGGAAGGCGGCCATGCCGGCCGCGTTCGCACACAGCAGGCGCAGCGTCAGGTAGCTCGGTTCGGTCGCCATACGAGCCGGTACGCCGACCGCGTACAAAACACCGACGCGCCCGGCCGCCGGCGGCTCGGCGCGACCGCTTATATCGGATGCCGCGGCCACCCGCGGTATGCGACCCGAGAGACCCGCGCGGCGGACCGACAGAGAGACCGCCGGTCGCGGGCGCGACGGCGTCGGACGGGGCGGCGAGCACGGCGATCCGCCGACACCAGCCGGGCTCCGCGCACCCGGCGAGTTCGGCCGGCGTCCGCGCCGATGGGCGCGCGTCCTCTCGGCGGTCGCCCCCGGGGGCGTCGTCGCGGTCGCCGGCCTCCACCTCGGCGCGTACGGCCGCCGGCTGGCGGCCGATCCCCCGGAGCACCTCGCGGGCCTCCCGATCGGAGCCGACGCCCGGCTCATCTCGACGGCCGCCGCGTTGGTCTCCGACGTCTCGACCGCGGTCGGCGTTCTCGTCGGCTGTGCGACCGGCTGGCTGGTGCTCGTGGCGGCGGCTCGCGTCGCCGCGACGACCGGATGATTCAGCCGGCACGAGCGGGGGATCCCCCCGGAACGTCTTTGTCGCCGGCGACGGTACCCGCTCGCATGGTCGCCACCGAATCCGACTCCGAGCTCGAACGCGGAGACGCGGCCCCGGCGTTCGAGCTCCCGGGAACCGACGGCGAGACGCACGCGCTCGACTCCTTCGAGACGGACGCGCTGCTCGTGGTGTTCACCTGTAACCACTGTCCGTACGCGAAAGCGAAGTTCGACCTCCTCAACGAGCTCGCGGCCGAGTACGACGAGCTCGCGGTGGTCGGGATCAACCCCAACGACGCCGAGGCGTACCCCGAAGACGCGGCCGCGGTCATGCGCGAGTACGTCAGCGAGGGGACGGTCGCCTACGACGCGTACCTCCGCGACGAGACCGCGACGGTCGCGGCGGCGTACGGCGCCGTGTGTACGCCCGATCCGTTCCTGTTCGGCCGCGACGACGGCGAGTGGCGGCTCCGGTATCACGGCCGGCTCGACGACGCGTTGAATCCGGACGAGGAGGCGACGGAGTACTACATCCGCGACGCGGTCGACGCGGTGCTCTCGGACGAGCCGGTCGCCCACCCCGACCGCCCCTCGCGGGGGTGTTCGATCAAGTGGCCCGACGATCAGCCCGCCTGAGCGGGTCGGTGACCCGGGCGCGGCCGGCCGAGCCGACGGCTCCGGAACGCCCGGACGCAACGGCGGGGTTCAAATGCCAGCCACACGAACCCACGGTATGACGATGAAAGCCGGAGGCGAGCCGGAGCTTCACGAGATCGACCGGTTCGACCGCGGCGTGGGCTGGATCGCGTATCCCCAGGAGACGATGGAGCGCGCGAGCCACGCGCTCGCCGTCCCGGGCGACGGCGGCGAGACGGACGTGTGGGTGGTCGACCCGGTCGACGCGCCGGGCGTCGACGACCTGCTCGCCGACCTCGGCACCGTGGCCGGCGTCGTCGTCGGTCTCGACCGACACAAACGCGACTGTGCGGCGCTGGCGACGCGCCACGACGTCCCCGTCTACGTCCCGACGTGGATGAGCGGCGTCGCCGCCGACCTCGACGCGCCGGTGCGCCGGTTCGACCGCGAGGTGGCCGACACCGGATTCGACGCGATCCGGATCCGCGACTCCTCGGTGCCGCCCTGGCAGGAGGTCGGGCTCTTCGACGGGGAGACGCTCGTGGTGCCCGAGTCGCTCGGCTCGGCGTCGTACTTCCGTGGCGACCGCGAGCGGCTCGGCGTCCATCCGATGCTCCGGCTGACGCCGCCGCGTGACCCGTTATCCGGGCTGGACCCCGACCGCGTGCTCGTCGGTCACGGGGTCGGCGTCTTCGACGACGCGGCCGGCGCCGTCGAGACCGCGCTCGACGGCTCTCGCCGGAAGGCCCCGGGGCTCTACGCCGAGACGCTGCGGTCCGTGATCGGTCTCTGATCGCCGCCGTGATCCACGTCACGCGCGACCTGTTGACGGTGCTTCTCGACCACGCCGCCGAGCGAGACCCGGCGGCGGTGAGCCTCCAGCTGTCGGCGACGCAGGCCGGCGAGTTCGACGCCGACCTCGGAGTCGACCCGCAGACGCCGGTGTTGACGCACTTCACGCTTGCCGACGTCGGCGGTTCGGTAAACGCGGTCTTCGGCGTCGACCTCGGGACGCCGGCCGGTCGGGGGCGCGCCCGGTTTCTCTCCCACCCCACCGGTCGGCTCGAGCTGTCGAAGACCGACGACCTCGCGGCGGTCGTGATCGTGACCGTCCCGCCGTACGACGACGACACCGTTGCCGCGTTCGACCGCGCCGGCGACGGCATCGAGTTGGTCGTCATCGACGCCGTCCCGCCCGAGGAGTCGGTGCCGGAGTGACCGCCGCGGCTCGCCGACGAGCATGGGTTTAAAGACGGGCGGGCGGTTACCCTACGTCGATGGCAGCACGGCCACCCGGCAACGGCGGATCCGCGGAACCGGAAGCGATCGAGTTCGGCATCGCCGCCCTCAACGCCCGGCTGGACGAGTCGGACCTCTCGTTCCCGGCGACGAGCCAGGACGTCCTCCGCGCGCTCGACTACCCGGACGTCCCCTACGATTCCAAGGGACACACGATCGAGCTCTCCTCGGCACTGGAGGAGGTGTCACAGTCGGAGTTCGACAACGAGACGGAGCTTCTCGACGCGCTGTACCCGGTCTTCGACGAGGCCAGACGGAGCGGCGGCGGGCTGCTCGGCGGGATCCGGGACGCGCTTCCGTTCTGACCGGGCGGCTCACGTCGTCTGTTGTTCGGCCTCGGCGTCCGGCTCGTCGTCGCCGGTGTCGAGCCGTTCGATGATGTCGTTGACGAGCACGACGTCGCCGACCGCGCGCACCCACCGGTAGGGGACGATGACGCCGGTGTTGCGCTCGACGCGACCGGCGAACAGCTCGTGGTTGAGTTCGGCGAGCGCCAGCCCGGTCACGGCCTGGGCGTCGAGGTCGAGACGGACGTCCTCGACTTCGCCGACGAAGATGCCGTTGTTCGAGTAGACCTCTCTGCCGACAAGCGACGTGATCTCCTCGGGAGCAGGGTTCATGTTCCATACGCTCACGAGCGCGCCTATTAAGCGTTCGTTGTCGAACGACGCCCGTCAGACGCGCCGGGCGGTGTCGGCCGGGTCACGCCGGCGGTGTCGGCCGCCGGTACCACGGGGACCGTCTCGCTACGTCGAAGCGTCGCTCACCGCGAGCACGGGGACGTCGACGATGCGAATGATCCGTTCGGTCGTCGAGCCGAGAAAGTGTCGCCTCACCCCCTCGCGGCTGTGTGTCGCCATGACGACGACGTCGATGTCGCGGTCGTCGACGTACTCGACGATCGCCTGCGGCACCGTACCCGAAACGACCGACGTGGTCGTCTCGACGCCGCGGGCGTCGCCGGCGTCCGCGACGCGGGCGACCGCCTGCTCCCCGGCCGCTTCGATCTGCGAGACCGCCTCGGGATACTTGCCGTCGACGTGCTCGAGCGGTCCGCTGTCCGTCACGAACAGGCCGTGGAGCCCCGCGTCACACTCGTCGGCCAGGTACGCCGCGTGTCGGATCGCCTCCGCCGACCGTTCGCTCCCGTCCGTCGGAGCTAGTATTTCAGAGTACACACTACAGTATACAATACTACCGCTGTTAAATTCACCGCCGCGTCGACGCGCGCCCCCGTCACCCGGCCGGGAGAATCCGTACCACGCCGGCCGTCTCGGCGACGACCCAGCCGAGGAACGCCAGATACGCTCCGAGCAGTCCGTACGACTCGACTGCCGTCAGCGTCATCTGCGTTCGGAGGCTCCCGAAGAGCAACACGGTCGCGAGCGTGAGAACGGCCAGCATCGGAACGGCGACCGAGAAGTTCACCTCGACGGCACCGACGAGAAGCACCCCGACCGGGATCACCACGAGCAGGTCGAACGTGTTCGACCCCAACACGTTACCCAGGCTGATCGTGCTGTTTCCGTCGCGGGCCGACCGGACGCTCACGAGCGTGTCGGGGAGGCTCGTCGCCGCCGCGATGATCGTCATTCCGGCGAGAAACTCCGAAATCCCGAACGTCTGACCGAGCGACTCGATGGCTCCCACCATCGCCTCGACGCTCACGAGGATGACGAACAGGCCGGCCGCGAGCCGTCCCCACTCCCGGAGGACGTCGATTCCGTCGGCGTCGACGACCGCCTCGTAATCGCCGGCGTCCTGCCACTGGATGAAGAGATAGAGCCCGTACACGAGAAGCGGCACCACCGCGAGCGGTCGGGTCACCGACCCCACCAGTCCGGGCTCGCCGGCCACCGGCTCGTAGATCACCCCGAGCGCGAAGGTGATGACGAGCACGGAGACCGCGAGCATGTAAAACTGCGCCTCCTTGTACACGATCGTCCGACTGGCCTCGAGCGAGTCGTCGGACGCGAGCCCCGACAGGGCGGGAATGACGAGAATGTTGAACACCGCCGACCCGACGATCGCGCCGACGCCCATGTCGAAGATCCCGGCGAGCGCGGTGACGACCACGCTCGCGAGCTCCGGAAAGCTCGATCCCACCGCGACGATGACCGTCCCCTGGACCACCGGCGGCAGTCCGTAGTAGACGGCGAGGTTCTCGGCGGCCTCCTCGAGCCACCCGCTGGCGAGCCAGATGAACCCGCTGGCAACGACGATCACGACGACGTTCACCGCGGTGGCGTCGGGGAGGACGTCTCCGAGAAGCATCGCGTCTCGACGACTCGGTTCACGGCCGAATGAAGCCACCGGTCTGACCGGGGTGACCGGGTCAGATCCGATCAGATCGGCCCACTCCGGTCAGCGGGCCGCCGTCGGTCAGCGGGGCGACATCGACCAACACGCCGGCCGCCGTCAGCGCCGCGGCGCGACGAGTTCTACGGGATGGCTCGCCGGGCGTTCCAACAACGCGTCGAGCTGTTCGCCACAGGAGGTGCCGGCGGCGACGACCGTCCGGTCGGTCCCGCCGAACTGTTCGCGGAGCGGCTCGCCCACGTCCATGCTCACCTCGTAGTAGTCGGTCTTGTACCCGAACGAGCCGGCCATCCCGCAACACTCCGTCTCGGAGACGCGAACGTCGTAGCCGAGCGCCTCGAGCACGGCGGTCGCGTGCTCGCCCACCCCGATCGTTCGCGCCTGGCAGTGCGGATGGTACGCCACTCCGCTCGCGCCGCCGGCTCCCTCGGTCGGCGACCGCAGCGCCTCGGGGTCTCCGCCGTTCTCGATCAGCCCGTAGAGGTACTCCATGACGTCGTAGCTGGCGTCCGCGAGCCGCTCGTGAGACGCCTCCGGGATCAGCTTCTCGTACTCTCGACGGAACATCGCGAGGTCGCTGGGTTCGATCACGACGACGTCGCGGCCGGCGTCGATGTGGGTTGCGACGCCGGCGTACACGTCGTGAGCGGCGGCCTCGGCGGTCGCGACCATCCCCTGTGAGAGCGGCGGCCGTCCGCTCCCCGGCAGGTCCGGCACCCGCACGTGAACGTCGAGCGCCTCGAGCGCGCGGACCGCCGCCTTTCCGCGCTCGACGTCGGCGTAGTTCGTCGCCGTGTCGGGATACACCACCGCCTCGCGGGCCGCCGTCGCGGGGTCGACGGCGGCCCCGCCGCGGGCGTCGAACCACTCGACGAACGACTCGCGCGCGAACGTCGGCAGCTCGCGACGGCGGTCGATCCCCGCGATCCGTTCGGCGGCCGCCCGGACCGGTCCGAACTCGGCGAGGCGGTTCGCGACCGGCGCCGTTCGGCTCCCCCACTTCGCGAGCGTCTCGTAGTTGCCGACGAGCCGGGTCCGCAGGTCGAGACCGCCGGGCTCCTCGTCGGGAACCAGCTCCTCGAACGCCCAGTCGAGCCGGCTCGGGTCCGTCTCGCCGCGGTTGATCCGGTCGCGAACGACGGTGTTGATCCACGGAATGTCGATGCCGACGGGACAGGCGGGAACACAGCGCGAACACCCCGTACAGAGGTCGTTGAACTCGGCGGCGACGTCGAGCCCCTCGACGCCCGCCTCCCAGCCCGTGGCGATGCCGCCGGAGTAGGTCTCGCCGCCGAACGCGTGGCCGCCGACGCTCTGGAAGTTGCCACAGGCGTTCGCGCAGGCGGAACACCGGACGCAGTAGAGCGTTTCTTTCAGGTCCTCGTCGTCGCGCATCGCCATCCGGCCGTTGTCGACGAGCACGAGGTGAAACGCGCGGTCGTCCGCCCCGGCGACGGGCTCCTCGTCGGCGTCGAACGCCGGCACGGGCGAGTCAACCGGCGGCGTCAGCGTCGAGATGTACGAGGTGATGTCCTGGCCGGTGCCGGACCGCCCGATCAGCTCGACGAACGGCGCGAACTCCTCGACGGTCGGGACGAGCTTCTCGACGCCCGCGACCGCGACGTGGGTGTCCGTGGCGGTCACCGTCTTTCGAGCGTTCCCCTCGCTGGTGACGAGCAGCAGCGTCCCCGAGTCGGCCGCGATGAAGTTCGCGCCGGTTATCCCCACGTCGGCGTCCTCGATCAGCTCGCCGAGCCGCCGGCGGGCGAACCGCGTCAGCTCCGTCGCGGTCTCGGGCGGGTCGTCGGGGTCGAACCGCTCGGCGAACAGCTCGGCGATCGCCTCCCGAGACTTGTGGATGGCCGGCGCGACGATGTGAGAGGGCGCCTCGTCGGCGAGCTGGAGCACCCACTCGCCGAGATCCGTCTCCACCACGTCGACGCCGTCGGCGTCGAGCGCCGCGTTCACCTCCAGCTCCTCCGAGGTCATCGACTTGGATTTCACGACGCGCTCGGCGTCGCGTTCCGCGACGACCTCTCGAACGTACCGGTTCGCGTCCGCCGCGTCGTCGGCGAGGTACACCTCCCCGCCGTTGGCCTCGACCTGCTCCGTCACCGACTCGATCAGCTCGGGGAGTCGAGCGATCGCGTCCTCCTTGATCGAGCGGGCCTCGGCTTTCAGCTCCTCGTAGTCGTCGAGCCGGTCGGTGGACTCGTACCGACCCTCGTTGAACCCGCGGGTGTTCTCCGCGACCGCGTCCCCCTCCGTCGCCATCAGCTCGCGGAGCCGTGCCGCCCGGTCGGCGTCGCTACTCATCGGGATCCGCCTCCGCCGTCGGTGTGCCGTCCTCGCGCAGCAACACCACGTGAACCGTCTTCGGGCCGTGAGCGCCGTTGACGAGCCCGCCCATGTCCGCGGTGGCGCTCGGTCCGGTGGCGAACACCACGTCGACGTCGTCGTCGCGGGCCCGTGGCCCGAGCCACGCGAACGCGTCGGCCATGTCGGGGACCAGGTCCGCCTCGTGGAGCACGGCGACGTGGGTGTCGACGAAGAGGCTCATCGGCTCGGTTCCGCTCGGGTCCGCCTCGATCGCGACGCTGCCGTACGCGGCGACGCCGAGCGACGCGGCGGTGACGCCGGTGTGTGCCGCCCGGAGCTCCGCGGCGCTCGGGTCGGTCGTGATCCGGTCTGGAAGCGTTGCCTCCGGTCGGTCGGCGACGGTCGTCTCCGGCCGGTCGAGGGGGACGCCGACGGCGGGCGCTCCGGCGGCGGCCGCCACGAGGTCCGCACACGCCTCCGGCGGCCCCTCGCTGACGGTCACGCCGAAGTCGTCGAGCCGCCGCTTGAACGCCGAGGGTCCGGCGAGTGACATACCCTCCCCTTCGGCGGCTGGTATTTGGCTCTTGTGCCGGCCCAGCAACGCGTTCGCTCGGCGATCGGGCCGGCCCCGGTTCGGCGCGCGCCGGCCGGTGCCCGGGGGACTTTTGTCGGTCCACGCGTGAGGGTGTCGCATGGCAACACACTCTGGCGGATCGGACTCCGATCCGCGGGACGACGGGGATTTCGACTACACCGGCGGCGAGGTCGAACGCCCCGACCTCGTGGCGGCGCTCGACCGCCGCGTCGCGGGCGACGTGCGGTTCGACGACTACTCGCGGCGGCTGTACGCGACGGACGCCTCCGCGTACGAGGTGACGCCGATCGGCGTCGTCGTTCCGGAGTCGACGGCGGACGTCGCGGCGGTCCACGAGTACTGTTTCGCGGAGGGGATTCCGGTGTTACCCCGGGGAGGCGGCACCTCGCTGGCCGGCCAGTCCGTCAACGAGGCGGTCGTTCTCGACCTCTCACAGGAGATGGACTCGGTGCTCGACACCGACACGGCGGCTCGGACCGCCCGCGTCGAGGCCGGAGCGTACATCGGCGACCTCAACGCGGCGGTCGAGCCGGCCGGCCTGAAGTTCGCGCCCGACCCGGCCTGGCGCGACAAGTCGGCGATCGGCGGCGCGATCGGCAACAACTCCACCGGCGCCCACTCGCTGAAGTACGGCAAGACCGACCACTACATCGAGGAGCTGGAGGTCGTGCTCGCGGACGGGACGGTCACCACCTTCGGCGACGTCGCGGTCGACGAGCTTCGCGAGTCGGCCAACCCCGAAAGCGACGACCTGCTTCCGCGGATCCACGCGGCGGTGGTGCGGGTGCTCGATGAGGAAGCCGACGCCATCGACGACCGATTCCCGGAGCTGAAACGAAACGTCTCCGGCTACAACCTCGACCGGCTGCTCGCGGAGTACCGCGGCGAGTACGGCGAGCCGGGCGTCGTCAACCTCGGACGGCTGCTCGCCGGCAGCGAGGGAACGCTCGCGACGGTGACGGAGGCGACCGTCTCGCTCGTCGAGATTCCGGCGACGAAGGCGGTCGCGCTGCTCACCTACGACGACCTGCTCGACGCGATGGAAGACGTCGCGCCGATCCTCGACCACGACCCGGCCGCCGTCGAGGTGATGGACGACGTGTTGCTCGGGCTCGCGGCCGACACCACGGAGTTCGCCGACGTCGTCGGAACGCTTCCGGACGACACCGACTCCGTGCTGCTCGTGGAGTTCTACGCCGACGACGACGCGGCGGGTCGACAGGCGGTCGCCGACCTCGTCGCCGACCGCGTCGACGGCGCCGAGACGGCCGCCGAGCCGAGCCCGGGAGCGGCGGAAACGACCGCCCAACCGACCCGGGCGGTGGCGGCCATGGAGGCACACGACCCCGACAAGCGCGCCCGCTTCTGGAAGATGCGCAAGTCGGGACTCCCGATCCTGTTGTCGCGAACCTCCGACGCCAAACACATCTCCTTTATCGAAGACTGTGCGATCCCGCCGGAACACCTCCCCGAGTACACCCGCGAGTTCCAGGAGATTCTCGCTGACAACGACACGTTCGCGTCGTTTTACGCGCACGCCGGGCCGGGAGTGCTCCACATCCGACCGCTGATCGACACGAAAAACGTCGACGACGTGGACGCGATGTTCGACATCGCCGACCGGGTGACGGATGCCGTCGTCCGGCTCGGGGGCTCCGTCTCCGGCGAGCACGGCGACGGTCGCGCGCGAACTCAGTGGAACAAGAAGCTGTACGGCGACGCGCTCTGGGAGGCGTTCCGCGACCTGAAGACCGCCTTCGACCCCGACTGGCTGTTGAACCCCGGCAACGTGTGCGGCGACGCGGACTTGCGCGAGAACCTGCGGTTCGACTCGGAGTACGAGTTCGACGCCGGCTTCGACCCCGCGATGGAGTGGGACGTCGAGAACGGCATGCAGGGGATGGTCGAGCTGTGTCACGGCTGTGGCGGCTGTCGCGGCCCGCAGGAGACCACCGGCGGGGTGATGTGTCCCACCTACCGCGCCGCCGACGAGGAGATCCAGTCGACCCGGGGGCGCGCGAACATGCTTCGCGGCGCGATGAACGGCGAGCTCCCGGCCGACCCGACCGACGACGAGTTCGTCACCGAGGTGATGGACCTCTGTATCGGGTGTAAGGGCTGTGCGAAGAACTGTCCGAGCGGCGTCGACATGGCGAAGCTGAAAG
>CAZKXC010000059.1:0-14273 GCA_964556645.1 uncultured Halobellus sp. | reverse complement strand
TTGATTTCGGATCGGCCGCCGACAGCTAAATTCCCAGCCGGGGGGCGCACACTCGCCGCGCTCCTCGTCACTCGCTTCGCTCGTTCCTGCGGTGTCGCCGGCGGCTTCGCCCCTCTCCCGGCTGCCCCTTTGAGTCCCACTCCGCACAGCACCGCGCCTCACGCCTCCCCAGCCTCGTCGGTCGCCCTCCGCTTCGCTCCGGCGACCGACTCCCTCGCGCGTGCTGACTCGCGGCCTGTCGGCCGCTCGCAGGGACGCGCCATCGCTCGTTCGTCATAAACACCATCGCGGTCGTTTACGAACGGCGTCGGCGATCACGGTTCTCGTTCCTCGCGCGAACTGCCACCCTTTTAGTCCCATCACGCCGGAGTGAGTCGTAATGAGCGAGCACGACCACGAGGAGCTTGGCCTCGTCGCCGGGCTGGAGATCCACCAGCAGCTCGACACGGCGACGAAGCTGTTCTGTGATTCTCCGACCGTCGAGCGGGACCCCGCGGAGGCGGACCGAAAGCTCACCCGCCGGCTACACCCGACGAAGAGCGAACTCGGCGAGCTCGACCAGGCCGCCCTCGAGGAAAGCCGCGTCGACCGCGAGTTCACCTACCTGGCGTACGACACCACCTGTCTGGTCGAGGAGGACGACGAGCCGCCCCGCCGCGTCGACGAGGAGGCGTTGTCGGTGGCGCTTCAGATCGCCGACCTGCTCGGCGTGCGCGTCGTCGACCAGGCGCACGTGATGCGCAAGCTGGTCATCGACGGGTCGAACACCTCCGGCTTCCAACGGTCGATCCTGCTCGGGCAGGACGGCGCGATCGAGACGGCCGACGGACCCGTCTCCATCGAGGACCTGATGCTCGAAGAGGAATCCGCGAAACGGGTCGAGGAGACGGCCGACGGCGTCGTCTACTCGCTCGACCGGCTCGGCGTCCCGCTCGTGGAAATCGGAACCGGTCCCGACATCCGGAGTCCCGAACAGGCGAGGGAAGCGGCCGAGCGCATCGGAATGCTGCTTCGGTCGACCGGCGCGGTGAAACGCGGCCTCGGGACGATCCGCCAGGACGTCAACGTCTCGATCGCGGAGGGGGCACGTGTCGAAGTGAAAGGCGTCCAGGATCTGGAGGGTATCGAGGCGATCGTCCGCGGCGAGGTGAGCCGACAGGCGGAGCTGCTCGCGATCCGCGAGGAGCTTCGCGAGCGCGACGCCGAGGTGGGAACGCCCCGCGAGGTGAGCGCGGTCTTCGAAGGGACCGACTCGGGCGTGGTGCGAAGCGCGCTCGACGCGGGCGGGACCGTCACCGCGGTGCCGTTGTTCGGCTTCGACGGCCTCGTCGGCAGGGAGATCCAGCCGGACCGCCGGCTCGGCACCGAGCTGTCGGAGTACGCCAAGCGCCACGGCGCCGGCGGGGTGTTCCACACCGACGAACTTCCGGCGTACGGGGTGACAACGGCCGAGGTGGCGGCGCTCCGCGAGGCGGTCGGCGCGGGCGAGACGGACGCGGTGGCGATGGTCGCGGCCGCTCCCGAAACCGCCGACATCGCCATCGACGCGGTCGCAGAACGGGCGGCCGAGGCGATCGCTGGCGTCCCCGAGGAGACCCGCGGCGCGAACGACGACGGGACGACGCGGTACCTTCGGCCGCTTCCGGGAGCCGCGCGGATGTACCCCGAAACCGACGTTCCGCCGGTCGAGCCCGATCCGTCGGCGGTCGAGCGGCCGGAACTGCTCGACGAGAAGACCGACCGATACGTCGAGTCGTTCGGGCTCGACCGCGGGCTGGCCGAGCAGGTCGCGTTCGGCCGCCGGTTCCCGTTGTTCGAGACCGCCGTCGAACGCGGCGTCGACCCCACGTTTGCCGCCTCGACGCTTGAATCGACCACGACGGAGATCCGTCGTGAGGGGGCGCCGGTCGACGCGCTGACCGACGAGCACTTTCTCGGCGTCTTCGAGCTGGTCGAGTCGGGCGAACTCGCGAAGGAGGGAGTTCCGGAGGTGTTGTCGACGCTCGCCGAGTCGCCGGAGCTGTCGGCGGCGGCGGCGGTCGAGGCGGCCGGCCTCTCGGGCGTGAGCGAAGACGAGGTCCGCGAGGCGGTCGTCGAGGTGGTCGAGCGAAACGCCGACCAGGTGGCCGAAGAGGGAATGGGCGCGTTCTCCGGGCTGATGGGCGAGGCGATGGGCGCGCTCCGCGGAAAGGCGGACGGCGAGGTGGTCTCAGACGTGCTGCGCGAGGAGATACAGAACCGGTCGTGAGACCCGTTCCTCGAGGCGCGAGTCGGCGACGCGTCGCCGCGGAGCCATCCGGGTGATTTACCCGTCTCGGTGACATCGGCCGAGACGGAGGACGCAACCACATGGAAGAGCCATCGGCGGCGGAACGCACGGACGAGCGGCCCCCGTCGCAAACCGCCTACGACCGCGTCTCGGAGACGACGTCCCGATTCATCAACGGGGTCGAACTCGCCGCGGCAGCACTGTTTGCGCTCCTGTTCGGCATCGGCGTCGTCGACCTCGCGATCCAGATCGCCGAGACCATTCCCACCGGCGAGATCACGGACCCGAACACCGTCATCGGATTCATCGAGACCGGGCTGTTGTTGCTGATCATCATCGAGGTGTACGAGACGGTGGTCGCGTACATCGAACAAAGCAACACCCGCCGGATCGTCAGGCTGGTGATCTACACCGGCGTCATCGCGATGGTTCGAAAGGTGATAATCTACCGCACGAGCGAGTACGCCACAGCAGAGGACGCGTTGTTCGCCGCGGTTTCGTACGCGATCGTGATCCTCGGGCTCGTTGCGTTGTTGTACGTCGAGCGGTCGGTCGGTGACCAGCTACAGTAGCTGGTCGCCGGTCGCCCGGCAACGATCGGTGTTGCTCGTGGACTACCGTCAGCCTCGCTCTCGTCGTCGAGGGTATGGTCCCGGTCGGCTATCCTGGCAACTCGCTGGTGATACCGGCACGGAGGTCGCGGCCGAAGTAGTGCCCGACGAGCGCGAGAACCAGTCCGAGTCCGCCGCCGACCGCCAACAACGGGAGCCCCCACTCGCCGACGTAGTCGAGCCCAATCGGCAGGAACCCCACGCTGAGGAGGTTGAACACGGCGGTGCCGGCGCCCGCGGCCGCACCGGCGACGCCCGTCTCGGCGTAGCGTCGCGCGGGAAAGATGACGCCGGCGAGGAACGCGCCGAGCAGCACGCCGGCCGCCGGGCCGACCGTTCCGCCGATGAGCGGGAGCAGCCCGCCGAGGAACACTCCCACGCCGACCGCGAGAACGGCGGCCACGAACGCCTTCAGCGAGAACCAGTCTCCGTCGACGCCGACCCGACCCCCGTCGTCAGAAGCGGTCGTCGACGACGCGCCCCCGACATCTGATTCCGGAGCAACCGACGAGGAGTCGCCGCCCGCCAGGTCGTCATCGAGGAGGTCGTCGACGTCCTCGAGCGGGTCGCCGTCGGCCGCCTCCCGCTCCTTGGAGGGTTGCATGGGTCCACCTCGCGGCCGCGAGGACTTGGGTCTTGTGCCAGCCCCTCGCCGGCGGCGCGTCGAACCGGTCTCAGGCGGTCGAAACCGGGCGGCTCGGCGGAGTCACTCGTCGCCTTCGCGTCCGCCCCACACGACTTTGTCGACGAGGTCGACGCGCATCGGCCGGTCGACGGTCACCTGACAGGAGAGGCGAGGGTAGCCGAACCGCGCCGCGAGCCGGTCGTGCGGGTGGTCGGGCGGAGGGCCGTCTGGAAGCCGAACGCCACACGTGGCACAGAGCCCGCGGCCGCCGCAGTTGAGCCGCTCCGTCGCCGCCGTGTACGGCGAGAGGCCCGCCTCGAGGAGCGCGTCCCGAAGGGGGCGGCCGCGCTCGACCGCGAGCTCGCGGCGCTCGCCGTCGGCGGCGGTCACTACGACAGAGACGGCGTCCGAGTCGTCGGCCATCCCGTCAGCGCCCTCTCGCGTACTCGGCGGCGGCCGCAACGAGTCGGTCGAACGCCCCGCTCGCGGGGTGGCGGTGCGCGTACGTGCCGACCGTCCGGTGGGCGACCAGCCCGTCGTGTTCGCCGTCGATCCCGTCGCCGCGGTCGACCTCGAAGGCGAACCGCGCGTCGGCGTCGACCGTCACCGCCGCGTCGCCCGCGGCGCCGAGGGAGTGACTCGAGTAGTGGAACTCGTGGCCGCGGTGTCGGTCGCCGGCACGCGCCGTGACCCCGTCGCGGGTCGCGCGAAGCTCGACGTGGTCGAGCGCGCGGTACCGGTCGTGCATGTACACGTCGCCCGGGAGCACGCCCGCCATCTCGTGGGTCTCGTCGTCGACGGTCGTCAACGACGCCGACAACGCCATCAGCCCGCCACACTCGCCGAACACCGGCAGTCCGTCGGCCGCCCGGTCGGCGAGCGTCGACAACGCCGGCGACGCCGACACCGCCGCGGCGTTGAGCTCCGGATATCCCCCCGGAAGGTACACCGCGTCGCAGTCGGGCAGGTCGTCGCCGGCGACCGGAGCGAACGGTTCGACGACCGCCAGATCGCGGAGCCGGTCCCGGGTGGCGGGGTAGACGAACCGGAACGCGTCGTCGGCGGCGACCGCGACGGTCGGGTCGTCGCCGTCGGACCCGTATCTCGCGTCCGCCCCGGCCGCCTCTCCCGCCGTCGTCTGGGTCGGCGGAGCGACCGTGCGTGCCGTCGCCGCGACGGCTTCTCCGTCGATCGTCTCGGCCGCCTCCGCGATCGCGTCGTCGGGGATCGGAGCCTCATCGCCCATCTGGAGGCCGAGGTGGCGGTCGGGGACCGTCAACGCCTCTGCCGGCGGCACGTGTCCCAGAAACGCGATTCCCTCGGGAAGGGATCGACGGATTCCGTCGGCGTGTCGCCCCGCGTGGGCCCGCTGAGCGATCACGCCGACCACGTCGACCCGCGGGTCGTCGACGCTCGCGCGCACCTCCGCCGGGAGATCGGCGTGAGCCGCGTACTCGCGGAACCCGAGCGCCGTCGCCCCGACGCTTTGCATCCCGGCCGTCGCGTCGACGACGAGAACCACGGGCACGTCGAGCGCCGCCGCGGTCGCCGCCGTCGAGGTGGCGGTGCCGTCGTACAGCCCCATCATTCCCTCGACGACCGCGACGGTGTCGGCGTCGGCGCTGTCCCCCCGGTCGACGACGTCCTCTTCTGCCGCCGTCGCCCGGTAGAGGTTTCGTCGGACCCCGTCGACTCCCTGCATCCAGGTGTCGAGCGTTCGCGACGGCCGGCCGAGCGCGGCGGCGTGGTGGCTCGGGTCGATGTAGTCGGGGCCCGCCTTCGCCGCCACGGGCGTGACGCCGGCGTCGGCGAGCGCGCGAGAAACGGCGAGCGTCGCGACCGTCTTTCCGACGCTCGAGGCGGTTCCGCCGAGAACGAGTCCGTCCATGCGACCGATTGCCGTCTCCCGGACAAAAACGGTTCGCCGGCGGGCGGTGGCGTCGCTCGGCCTCCGGGAGAAAGCCCAACGGCTTTTGTGATCCGCTCGCGTGCTGCCGGCATGGACACGCGTCGCGCGCTTCTCGCCGCGCTCGAGTCGGGACCGGTGTCGGGACCCGAGCTGGCGGCGGAGCTCGGCGTTTCTCGGGCGGCGGTGTGGAAGGCGGTCGAGGGGCTCCGCGAGGAGGGGTTCGCCGTCGAATCGACCGGCGAGGGGTACCGCGCGCCGGCGGCGCCCGCGTACTGTGCGGCCGGGATCGAGTACGGCCTCGACGCGCCGTACGCCGTCGAGTATCACGACCAAATCGCCTCGACGAACGACCGCGCGCGAGCGCTCGCGGCGGCCGACCGCACCGACGTCGCTGTCGTCGCGGACGAACAGACCGGCGGGCGCGGGCGGCTGGACCGCGAGTGGGTCGCCCCGAGCGGCGGCGTCTGGCTCTCGCTTCTCACGCGGCCGACGGTGGCGCCCGCGCGGGCGCCGCAGTTCACCCTCGCGGCCGCCGTGGCGACCGCCGACGCCTGCCGGGAGGCGGGCGTCCGGGCGGCGATCAAGTGGCCGAACGACGTGGTGGTGGCAGACACCGCCGCTGACGACGCGGGTCGCGGCGGCCGCAAGCTCGCCGGAGTGCTCACCGAGATGGAGGGAGAAGCCGACCGGGTCTCGTGGCTCGTCGTCGGGGTGGGCGTCAACGCCAACCTCGACGCCGCCGCGCTGCCGGCGGGAGCGACCTCGATTCGGGCGGAACGCGGCGAGGACGTCGACCGGCGACGGCTCCTCGCGCGACTGCTCGAACGGTACGCCGACCTGGCGGCCGATCCAGACGCGATTCTGCCCGCCTGGCGCGAGCGAGCCGCCACCCTCGGCCGGCGGGTCCGCGTCGAGACCGCGACCGGCAGCGTCGTCGGAACCGCCGTCGGCGTCGACCCGCCCGGAGCGCTCCTCGTCGAGACGGCCGACGGGACGGCGCGGGTTCACGCGGGCGACTGCGAACACCTTCGGGACGCGGAGTCCGGATAGTCGCCGGTCCGGCTCGCCGGCTCACCCCGAGTCGGGGTCAGGGGTGGTCGCTGCTCGCTCCTCGTCGGCGTCCAGCCGAACGGTCAACACGGGGACCGGCGACCGACGCACCACCCGCTCGGCGACGCTTCCGAGCAACAGCCTGTCGATGCCGCCGCGGCCGTGCGTTCCCATGACGACGAGGTCGCAGTCGGCCTCCGTCGCGTGATCGACGATCGCCTTCCCCGGTGACCCCTCGACGATCGCCGTCTCCACGGGTGTCTCGCGGGCCGCGGCCAGCGACTCGACCTCGGCGACGGCCTCCTCGGCTTCGGAGCGGAGCATGTCGTCGATGCCCGCCCAACTGGCTTCCATTCCGGTTCCCGCGTAGCTCGCCGTGTCGACCACGTACAGCGCGCGAACCGCCGCGTCGTGGACCGCCGCGAGCGCGAGCGCGTGCTCGACGGCGTGTCGCCCGTCCGCGGACCCGTCGGTGGGAACCAAAATCCGGTCGTATAGTTGCATGTTACCACATACTATGAACTGACCCGACATATATCTCCGCGTGGGTCGTCGCGGCCGAGAACGCGACCGGGGCCGCCGTCGCGTCTGCCGCACGGACCGTGCTCTGTCGGTAGACGACGTTCTCCGTGCGCGTCGTCGGCACGCATGCCCGCGGGCGTCTCGCGTCGGGTTCCTCCTGTCCGACGGGCGACCACGGACGCGTTCGCGCGCCACATCCGCTCCGATATCGGCGAGGGGTTGCTCCACGGCATCGATTGTCGAAGCGGACGACAGGTCGGCGCGAACGCCGAGCTCTCTCACCGCGACGCGATCGAGCCGATCTCGCGACACGGGCCGCGCCGTAGCGGTCGCCGAGAACGTCTCGTGGGGACGAGGCTCAGCCGGGATCGGCTCTCTCGTTCGGGGAGATCGGATCGGCCGCGAGACCGGTGAGCCCGAGCCGCTCGAGCAGGTCGTCGGTCGGCCGGCCGGCGGCGTCCCACTCGCGGGCCGCGTAGTAGCGGTCCAGGAGGTTCTCGAACGCCTCGGGGTCGACCCCCGGCGGTCGGTCCGTCGGTTCGTCGGCGGCCGAGTCCGACGCGTCTTCACCGCCGGACGCGCCGGCGATCGCCGCCGGCAGCGCGTCGTCGTCGCGGCCGAACCCCTCACGCAGGTTGTACAGTCGGACGAGCGTCCACACCCGTTCGCCGAGCGCCGAGAGGCTCGCCGCGTCGTGGTCGTACCCGCGGGCCCGCAGCCACTCGGCGGCGACCGACGGGTCGAGGACGCCGTCGAGAAAGTCGTCCGCGATGAGACACCACAACGCCGCACGGCGGTCCTGTTCGGCCGCCACCGCGGCGGCGACCTCCTCCGGATCGCGCCGGCGGGCCGCCGTCGCGTCGGCCTCGACCGGCCGGGCGCGGCGGTGACAACCTCCTCGGTCGCTCGTGGCGTACGCCAGCGCCATCGACATCGCTCCCCGCGGGTCGTACGAGGAGAGCGCCATCCGCTTGGCCGTCGGGATCAGGTCCGTGCCGCCGAAGCGTTCCGCGGCCGCCGCGACGCCGTCGGCGAGCGCGTCGCCGAGCGGCGTCTCACGGGCCGTGATCTCCGAGATGACCGACCGGGCCGCCTCCTCGTCGCCGAAGTCGACGTCGCGGTCGATCACCCCCTCGTCGCCGGCGCGGACGGCCCACGCGACCGCGTTGCCCGCGGAGATCACGTCCATGCCGAGGCGGTCACAGAGACCGCCCAGCGCGGCGACCGCGTCGAAGTCGTCGATCCCGAGGCCCGCGCCGAGCACGATCGGGGTCGCACCGCGCGGGACGCTGTCGGTCGCCTCGTCGGTCTCGTCTCCGTCGTCGGGAACCCGAAATCCGCCCGGCACC
This sequence comes from uncultured Halobellus sp., assembly GCA_964556645.1. Taxonomy (GTDB): domain Archaea; phylum Halobacteriota; class Halobacteria; order Halobacteriales; family Haloferacaceae; genus Halorubrum. The sequence continues at coordinate 5,938 of CAZKXC010000059.1, read as the reverse complement.
GGGTCGTCCGCGCGCTCGCGGCCCGTCGCGCGCTCCGTCGCGCGCTCGATCCCGATCTCCTCTGTCCCCTCGAACCGGCGCTCCTGCCAGCCGCGGGTCGGGAGCACGCCGGCCTCGTTCGCGAAGTCGACCGTCTCGAGCGTGTCGCTCGCCGCGAGCCAGCGCCCCGCGTCGCTGTCGGCGAACGCCGATCCGTCTCGCCGTTCGAGCGCGGCGAGCTCGTCGGTCGGCTCCGGCGGCGGGCCGCGGGCGACGACCGCCTTCAGCCGTTTCGTCCCCATCACCGCGCCGGCGCCGCCGCGACCGGCGTGGTGGTCGCCGCCGTCGGAGGCGATCGTCGCGTACCGGACTGCCCGCTCGCCCGCCGGACCGATACAGGCGACGGCCGACCCGGGAAACCGCTCGGCCGTCTCCGCGGTGTCGAGCCCCCAGCAGTCGGCGGCGGACTCGATCGTCGCCTCGCCGTCCGCAAGCGACAACGCGACCGGCTCGTCTGCCGCGCCGGTGACGAGCACGCCGAGATGCGAGCCGAGCGAGCCGGCGAGGCGGGCCGGAAACGTTCCGCCGCCGTACGAATCGAGGAACGCGCCCGTGAGCGGAGACTTGGTTATCGCCGCGTAGCGCTGCTCGCCCGGCGTGTATCCCGTCAGCGGCCCCGTCATGAACGCGAGCGTGTTCGCGGGCGATTCGGGGTCGATCCCGCCGCCGGCCGCGTAGAGGTAGCGGGCGCCGAGCCCCTTTCCGCCGACGTACGCCGCGAGCCACTCGTCGGGGACCGGGTCGCTGGCGACGGTCCGCGTCGAGAGGTCGACGCGGAGGATCCGGTCCGGTGGGTCCATCATCGACGATCGTGGCGAAACGAACCTAAAGCCAACGGTGTCGGCGGTGTCGGCGAGCCTGCGGCCGACCCGGGCCACGCCTCGCGTGAAACCGACGCGTTTTCGACGCACGAGACGCCATCTCCGCGGACGATACCATCATGAACGTGGTCGACGCGCTCGATGCGGCGGAGGGAACCACCTGTCTCGTCGGCGCCGGCGGGAAGAAGACGACGTTGTACGCGCTCGCCGCGCGGCTCGACCGCGCCGTCCTGACCGCGACGGTCCGGATCCCGATCTTCGACCGCCGGGTCACGGAGGTGCGGACGACCGCGGACCCGGTGGCCGAACTCGACGCGGCCGACGCCGCGTTCCCGCTCGGGCTCGTTCGCGCACAGGAGCGCGACGACCGGTACCGAGGGTACGACCCGGAGACGGTCGACGCCGTCGCGGCGGCCCACGACGGGCCGGTGCTGGTGAAAGCGGACGGCGCGCGGACGCGACTGTTCAAGGCTCCGGACGACCGCGAGCCGCAGATTCCGCCGGAAGCCGACACCGTGGTTCCGGTCGCGAGCGCACACGCCGTCGGCGAGCCGCTCACCGAGGCCGCGGTCCACCGCCCCGAGCGCGTCGCCGCGATCACCGACGCCGCCGTCGGCGACCCGATCACGGCGGAACTCGTCGGGCGCGTTCTCGCACACGAGGCGGGCGGATTGAAGGCCGTCCCGCCGGGCGCGACCGCGATCCCGCTCGTGAACATGGTCGACGACGACGCGGACGAGTCGGTCGCCAGAGAAATCGCCGCCGCGGTTCACCAGCACGCGGACGTTCCGCGGGTGGTGCTGGCCCGGATGCGCGAGCCGGCGGTAGTCGACGTCGTCGCGTAGGCGGCCCGCCGGCCGAGATCACTCCGACTCGTTCACGCTGACCGCGTCTGTCATCCAGCAGCCGCCGCGCTCGCTGTACTGGGTCGTGTTTATCTTGCGAAGCCGGAACTCGTATCGACCCGTCACGGAGCCGTTCTCGCTCGTCGCGACCCGGACCGCGGCCGAGTCGTCGTCGGCTCCAAGCGGCGTGTACCGCACGCTGTCGTACGAGAGCATCGGCGCGTAGCTCGGGCTCTCGAAGATCTCGATGAACCGTCTGACGCTGCTCACCGCCTGACGGTTTCGCGGCGACGCGAACCGCCTGGTCGTCCGAATCCCGTCGTTGATCGTCTCGTTGTTGTACTTCAACGCGTTCATCTGTATCTGGACGACGTGGAGATACGAGCGCTCGCAGTTCGGCGCCAGCCCGGTGTTTCTGGCGGCCTCGTCTCTCTTGAAGGCCAACTCGGTCGACGCGGTGTCGGTGGGGTCAGGGTCGTCGGTCGTCGATGCTTGCTCGTCAGTCTCGGACGCGTCCGAATCGGTGTCGGTGTCGTTCACAGCGGCGGCGTCCGCCGAGGGGGCGTCCGCCGCGTCGCCGCCGGCTCCGAGCGCCTCGCCGGCGGCGTCGATCGGCGCGTCGGCGAGACCCGCCGCGCCGACGCCGCCTGCGAGCACGACCGCCGCGAGGAGAACGGCCACGGCGACCTCGCTTCCGACCGTGTCGTTCTCCTCGGACTGACGACCGGTGTCACCCGACGCGGAGCGGTCGGTGCCGTCTCCCGACGCGGAATGATGGGTGCCGCCCGCCGGAGCGGGACCGGTCTCACCCGACACGCCCCGGCCGATAACACCCGTCGACGCGGAGCGACGGCTCCCCTGCGCCGGCCGGCCGTCGGAGATGGCCGTCTCGGCGTCCCTCCCGGACGCGTCGTCGAGCGCCTCCGACTCGTGACCGCCAGAACGCTCGCCGTCCGGTCCGACGCCGCCCGCGGCTTCCGCACCGGGTGGCTCGCGGTCGTAGGCGGTCGATCGCGCCGGCGCGTCGAGAAACCGCTCGCACACCGCCTCGCCGTCTTCGGCCGGCAGCGCGTACAGGAGCCGCTGGCGAAGGTCGGCGGCGGTGACGACATCGATGTCGAGGTCGGGGGTGACGTCGCGCGCGGTCACCACCCCATCGACGTCGTCGGCCGCGTCGATGTCGAGCGGATCCGAATCGGACGCGGGCGGGTCGACGAGGAGGGTCGTTCGTGCGTCTTCCGTCCGGACGGTGACGACCGGCGAGTCGACGGCGACGTCGTCGGCCGTCTCCGACCACAGGCTGGCGACGAACGCGACGAACGCCTCGCGGTCGAGCGATCGGACCGCGGATTCGAACTCGTCGAGCGGGATCGGTGCGGGGACGGTCACTGTGGGCTCCGTTCGATATCTCCGCTATGTGTCGTGTGTACTTGCCGCTTACGCCCGGCGCAGTTCCTCTCGGAGACCGGCCTAAGCGTCGGTCAGAGCCGGTCGATCGAGTGGGCCGAGATGTCGTGGTCGGTTTCGCCGTCGGTCGCGACGTCGGCCAGAATCTCGCCGGTGACGCTCGCGAACTTGAACCCGTGTCCGGTGAATCCCGCGCCGACCGTGACGGCGTCGTGACCCGGAGCCCGGCCGAGCACGAAGTCGTCGTCCGTGGAGTACGACTGGATACACGGGCGCAACGCGACCGTCGGACCCGCGCCCGCGGGGAAGAACGTCTCGGCGAACCGGCGGTGGAGTTCTTCTTCGGCCGCGGTCGGCTCGTGGTCCATCCGGTCGGGGTCGACGACCTCTCTGCGCTCGCCCGACTGCCCGAACTTGAACCCCGGCACGTCGTGGACGGGAAAGCCGTACCCGCCCTCGTCGTGATCGCGCAGGACGAACACCGGAAACCGATCCGGGGTGAAAAACGCCGGCTCCGTCGGCTGGAGCCAGGCCATGAGCGCGCGCACCGGAACCGCGTCGTCGGCGACGGACGGAAGCAGCTCCGCGGTCCACGGCCCGGCGGTCAAGACGAGTTCGTCCGCCTCGTAGCGGCCCTTGTCGGTTCGGACGCGGACGCCGTCGCCCGTCTCCGACCAGTCGATCACCCGCTCGCGGGCACGGATCGTCGCTCCGTTGGCGTGTGCCGCCTCGACGTGGGCGGTCACACACCGCTCGCAGTCGAGATAGCCGCCGTCGGGCTGATATATCGCCTCGAACTCGGCCGGCAGGTCGTACCCCGGGAAGCGCTCGTTGACCTCGAGCGCCGACAGCTCCTCGTGGTCGATACCGTGTGTCACACACGCTTCTCTGGCGTTCGCGACGACGTCGGTGCCGGGCGCGCCAGCGTGAACCGAGCCGGTGATCGTGAGGAGGTCGCGTCCCGTCTGGTCTTCGAGATCCCGCCAGAGCTCGTAGGCGCGCTCGACGAGCGGCACGTAGTTCGGCCCCTCGTGTTGGGCCCGTCGAATGATCCGGGTGCTGCCGTGTGACGAGCCCATCGTGTGAGGGATGTCGTACCGCTCGATGCCGAGCACGTCGAGGCCTCGTCGCGCGAGTTGGTACGTCGTCGCGCTCCCGACCCCGCCGACGCCGACGACGATCGCGTCGTGTCGGTCGTCTCCGCGTTCTGATCGGCTCATGGCGTCGACAGCGGCGGGACGTAAATAAAAACCCTCCCCTCACCGGGCGAGAACGCGGGCCGTGAAGGGTGACTGATCGAAAAATCGGGTCGCTGTCCCTCGCGCTGCGCGAGGCGCGGCGGTCGTTAGTCGCGGACCAGGTTCGTCGCGCGGGGTCCCTTGGGGGATGATTCGATGTCGAACTCGACGTCCTGTCCCTCCTCGAGGTCGGGGCCGCCGACGTCTTCCATGTGGAAGAACACGTCCTCGTCGTCGTCCAGGTCGCCGTCGTCAGTCGAGATGAAACCGTAACCGCCAGTGTCGTTGAAGAAGTCAACCGTACCGTTTGCCATTACGAACACATGTACGCCCGGTTCGGGCATAACGCTTCCGCGGGTCGGGTTACCACGACGGTCTCTCGAACCATCCTCGTCGAGAGCCGATCTCCCGTGTCGTCCGGCTCGCGTCCGCGAGTGCGCGTGACCGGCCGTCGCCCAAGGCTGTGTCGTCCGAGTTCGCCGGCGAGACCGTCCTAATCGGTGGTCGGACCGGGAGCGTTGGGCGCCGAGTCGACCTGGGCTCCCCAGAGGGCGGCGTACTCGCCGTCGGCGTCGAGCAGTTCCTCGTGGTCGCCCGACTCGACGACCTCGCCGTCGTCCATGACGACGATCCGGTCGGCGGATCGGATCGTCGAGAGCCGGTGGGCGATGACGAACGCGGTTCGGTCCGCGATGAGCCGGTCGAGGCTTTCTTGGATCAGTTCTTCGGTCTCGGTGTCGACGTCCGAGGTCGCCTCGTCGAAGACGATCACCGAGGGGTCGTTGAGCAGCGCGCGGGCGATGGCGAGCCGCTGGCGTTGTCCGCCGGAGAGCTTGACGCCGCGCTCGCCGACCTGCGTGTCGTATCCCTCCGGCAGGTCGCTGATGAACTCGTGGGCTTCCGCGGCGGTCGCTGCCTCGCGGATCCGGTCGCGGGCCTCGCGGGCGCCGGCGTCCGGCTCAGCGTCCGTCCACTCGGCGTTCAACGTCGCCCGGTCGCCGTACGCGATGTTCTCGGCGACCGTTCCCGAGAACAGGTACGGGTTCTGTTCGACGATCGCGATCTCCGAGCGCAGCGCCTGAAGACCGTACTCGCGGACGTCGACGCCGTCGACCCGAACCGCGCCCGAGTCGACGTCGTGAAAGCGTGTCAACAGCTTCAACAACGTGGATTTTCCCGCTCCCGTCGGTCCCGCGAGTCCGACGGTCGTTCCCGCCGGCACGTCGAGTGAGACGCCGCGAATCACGGGGTCGCGGTCGCCGTATCCGAACGTCACGGCGTCGTAGGCGACGTCGCCGGCGACGGTTTCGGGCGCGTGCGGGTCCGCCGGCTCCGTCACCGTCGGCTCCTCGCCGAGCAGCCCGAAGACGCGCTCGGCGCTGGATTTGGCGAGCTGGTACTTGTTGGCCGATTTTCCGACCCGGCGCATCGGCGAGTACAGCCGGCGCAGGTACAGGAAGAACAACGCGAACGCGCCGGCCGACAACGCGCCGCCGGCCCCGAGGATGATGTCCGTCCCGCCGACGTACAACACGAGCACGAAGACGACGCCGGTCGTCAGCCGGAGCGAGGCAAAAAACGCCCGCCG
>CAZKXC010000058.1:0-14391 GCA_964556645.1 uncultured Halobellus sp. | reverse complement strand
CGCCGGTGCCGCTGTCCCCGTGTCTCGGCGACCGTTCGGTCCGTATCGTTTATGTCCGCGGACGACCCGGTTGCGGACATGCCACCGGCGGACCGAGAAACGGTCACTGGGGTTCCGCCCGGGATCGCGGCGGCCCGCGAGGAGCTCACGCCGATGCTCTCACAGTACGCCGACCTGTGTGCGGCCCACGAGGACGCGCTCGTCTTGTTCCAGGTCGGCGACTTCTACGAGGCGTTCTGTGAGGCGGCCGAGACGGTCGCCCGGGCGTGTGAGGTGACGCTCACCGAGCGCTCGGACTCGACCGGCGACTACCCGATGGCGGGCATCCCCATCGACAACGCCGCCCCGTATCTGGACGCGCTGCTCGAGGCGGGCTACCGCGTCGCGATCGGCGACCAGGTCGAAGACGCCGCGGCGGCGTCCGGGCTCGTCGACCGCGCGGTGACCGAGGTGATCACGCCGGGAACCGTGGTCGAGGACGACCTGCTGGAGTCGGGGACGACAAACTACGTCGCCGCGGTGGCGGGCGAGACGGCGCCCCTCGGGCTCGCGGCCGTCGACGTCGCGACCGGCGAGTGTCTCGTCACCGCCGGCGAGCCCGACACCGTCGTCGAGGAGATCGACCGGATCGCGCCAGCGGAACTGGTCGTCGGGCCCGACGTCCCCGGGCGCGTCGTCGACGCGACGGCCGACGCCGACCGGACGGTTCACGGCCACGACCCGGACGCCTTCGAGCGCCGGGCCGCCCGCGAGCGGCTGGCGCCGTACGTCTCGGCGCCGGACCGCCGGTTCGACGCCGACGCCGCGCTCCGCGCCGCGGGCGCGGTGTTGGCGTACGCGGAGTACACCCAGGGCGACGACGGCCCGCTGGCGTACGTCTCGCGCGTCCGACGCTACGACCCCCGCGACCGGCTGCGGCTGGACGCGGCGGCCCAGCGCAGCCTCGAGCTGTTCGAGAACCGCGGGCTCGGCGCGAGCGACACGGTGTTCGACGTGCTCGACGAGACGAGCTGTGCGCTCGGCCGACGGTGTCTGGAACGGTGGCTCCGCCGCCCGCTCGTCGACGCCGACGCGATCCGGTCGCGTCACGACGCGGTCGGTGAGCTCGCGGACCGCTCGCTGGCGCGCGAGGGAGTGGCCGACGCGCTCGCGGCCGCGTACGACCTCGAACGGCTCGTCGCTCGGGTGTCGCGCGGCCGCGCCGACGCCCGCGACCTTCGGTCGCTCCACGCCACCCTCGCGGCGGTGCCCGAGCTGAAGGCGGCGCTCGCCGGCGACGCGGGCGGCGCGACGACCGCCCACCTCCGTGACCTCCGCGACCGCCTCGACGAACTCGCCGACGTCCGCGAGCTGATCGCCGACGCGATCGCGGCCGACCCGCCCCAAGAAATCACCGACGGCGGGGTGATCCGCGAGGGGTTCGACGCCGATCTCGACGAGCTCCGCGCGACCGAGCGCGCGGGGCGTCAGTGGGTCGCCGACCTCGAGGCGCGCGAACGCGAGCGCACCGGCATCGACTCGTTGTCGGTCGGGCACACCCAGGTTCACGGCTACTACATCGAGGTGACCGACGCCAACGTGGAGGACGTGCCCGACGACTACCGCCGGCGGCAGACGTTGAAAAACAGCGAGCGGTACTACACGCCGGCGCTCAAAGAACGCGAAGAAGAAATCCTCGGCGCCGCCGAGCGCGCCGACGCCCTGGAGTACGAGCTGTTCGTCGAGGTGCGCGAGCGGGTCGCCGAGGAGACCGAGCGGATCCAGGCGCTCGCCGACGCGCTCGCCGAACTCGACGCGCTCGCGTCGTTGTCGACGGTCGCCGTCGAAAACGAGTACGTGCGGCCGACGGTCCTCGACGACCCCGACGCGGGCGTCGAGATCGAGGGGGGTCGCCACCCCGTCGTCGAGCAGACCCAGGACTCGTTCGTTCCCAACGACGCCGACCTCCCGCGCGGCTCCGTCGCGGTTATCACGGGGCCGAACATGAGCGGGAAGTCGACGTACATGCGGGGGGTGGCGTTGTCGGTCGTGCTCGCACAGACCGGCTCGTTCGTCCCCGCGCAGGCGGCGCGTCTCCCCGTCTTCTCGCGGCTGTTCACCCGCGTCGGGGCCTCCGACGACATCGCCGGCGGCCAGTCGACGTTCATGCGCGAGATGAGCGAACTCACGGAGATCCTCCACGACGCCGGGCCGGACTCGCTCGTGCTCCTCGACGAGGTCGGCCGCGGCACCGCCACCACCGACGGACGGGCGATCGCCCGGGCGGCCGCCGAGTTCGTCCACGACGAGCTCGGCGCGACCGCGTTGTTTGCGACCCACTACCACGATCTCACCGACCTCGCCGCGGAGCGCGAGCGCGTGTCCAACCTGCATTTCACCGCCGCCCGCGAGGACGGCGCGGTGACGTTTCTCCATCGGGTGGCGCCGGGGGCGTCATCGTCGTCGTACGGCGTCGAGGTCGCAGAGCTCGCAGGGGTGCCCGCGCCCGTGGTCGACCGGTCTCGCGAGCTGGTGGCCGCTGCCGGATCGGGAGCAGACGACACCGGCGAGGAGGCGTCCGCTCGCGACGCCGACCACGATTCCTCCGCGTCCGACGCCGACTCGGACACCCCGCTTCGCGAGCGTCTCGCTGAGAACGGGGCCGACGCGACAGGCGGGCCCCCGTCTGAAGTAGCCGCGGCGCTCCGCGAGCTGGACCTCGCGCGGACCACCCCGATCGAGGCGTTGAACGCCCTCCACGACCTCCAGAACCGGCTCGACGCCGACGCCCATGACGACTGAGCGAGACGCGGGCGACCCCGACACCGTTCGCCGGCTCGACCCGGCTACCGTCGACCGGATCGCCGCCGGCGAGGTGATCACCCGGCCGGCGCGGGTCGTCGCCGAACTGGTCGACAACGCGCTCGACGCCGGCGCGTCGCGGGTCGAGATTGCGGTCGACGGGGACGGCACCGACCGGATCCGCGTCGCCGACGACGGCCGCGGCATGGCCCGCGAGGACGCCCGGCTCGCGGTCGAACGCCACGCGACGAGCAAGCTCGCGCCCGACGCGGACCCCGTCGGCGTCGGCTCGCTCGGCTTTCGTGGCGAAGCGCTCGCCGCCGTCGCCGACGCCGCCCGGCTCGAACTCACGACCAACGACGGCGGTGCGGTCGGCACCCGCGTCGCCGTCGGCTCGGGGCGAGACGCGACCCCCGCGGTTGCCGACGCCGGCCGCGCCCGCGGAACGACCGTCGTCGTCCGGGATTTGTTCGCCACGCGGCCGGCACGCCGCGAGGCGCTCGCCGGCACCCGCGCGGAGTTCGCGCGCATCTCTCGGCTCGTCGCCGACTACGCGCTCGCGACCCCGACGGTCGCGTTCACGCTCGTCCACGACGGGTCGACGACGCTGTCGACGCCAGGCACCGACGTCACAGACGCCCTGCTCGGCGTGTACGACCGGGAGACGGCGAGCCAGGCGACCGAGCTCTCGGCGAGCGTCGCGGTCGATCCCGCGTCGGACGGCGCGGCGCCGTCCGACGACGACGCGATCGACGTGGCCGTCACGGGGGCGCTCGCGTATCCCTCCGTCACCCGGGCCGCACGCGATCACCTCCGGGTCTCGGTGAACGGTCGCCCCGTGCGCGACGACCGGCTGGCCGGCGCGGTACGGGCCGGCTACGGCCGGCTGCTGCCGGACGGCCGCGAGCCGGTCGCCGCCGTCGACGTCGCGGTTCCGCCGGGTCGGGTCGATCCGAACGTCCACCCGGCGAAACGCGAGGTCGGGCTCCGCGACGCCGACGCGGTCACCGACGCGGTCGAGTCGGTCGTCGCCGACGCGCTCACCGGCGCGGACCTTCGGCGGCGGGCCGACGTCGCCACCGACCTCGACGCCGCGCTCGAGCCGGTCGGCGAGGCGGACGGCTCCCGGGCGGCGGCGTTCGCGGACGCGGAGCCGATCGGGACGTTCCGTGACCTCTACGCGCTCGTCGAGGCGGACGACGAGCTGCTCGTGCTCGACGCGCACGCCGCCCACGAGCGGGTGAACTACGAGCGGCTCGCCCGCGCGTTCGAGGACGAGCCGGTTCCGACCGCCACGCTCGACCCGCCGGCGACCGTCTCGTTGTCGGCCGGAGAGGCGGCGGCCGCGGAGGCGCACGCCGACGTTCTCGCGTCGCTCGGGTTCGGAACCGAGCCGTTCGGCGGCGGGACCGTGCGGGTGCGCACCGTGCCGGCCCCGTTCGGCCGGACGGCCGACGCCGGGGCCGTCCGAGCCGTCCTCGCGGCGTTCTCCTCCGGAACGTCGCCGCGCGACGCCCGCGAGCGCCTGCTGGCGGACCTGGCGTGTCACCCGTCGTTGAAACGGGGCGACGCGATCGACGCGGCCGCGATCCGCTCGCTTCTCGACCGGCTCGACGAGTGCGAGCGGCCGTTCGCGTGTCCACACGGCCGGCCGACGGTGCTCTCGGTGGCCGAGACGACCTTCGCCGACGCCTTCGAACGGGATCGGTGAGCGGACCCGTCCGGCTGTCACGCCACCGCCCGGCCGCGTCCGTTCCCGACCGCCCGGCTCCGCAACGATTTTGCCGCGCTCTCCCCTCGGCTCTTCCGTGCCACTGGAGTCGAACGCTCGGATCGTCAGCGAACTCGCCGCCCGCGGATACAACGCCGAACGCGAGGCGGTGACCCTTCTGGCGGGGGCAGACGACGCCGCCGCCGCGATCGAGGCCGTCGTCGAGTGCGCTCCCGACGACGCGCTTCGGATCACCGTCGACCACGTCCGGGCGGCCGTCGACGGACGAGCGGGCTCGACCGATGGCTCCGCCGACGCCGATTCGCCGGCGACAGCCGCCGAACCCGTCGAATCTCCACTCGAAACGAAGGGGTCACCGGTCGAGGGGGCGGCCGACTCGACCGCGCCGGACGAGAACGGGCGATCGGCCGACCCGGGCGGGACGACGGACCCGGCTGACACCGCGGAGTCCGTCGGAACCGGCGACGCCGCGACCGCGGAGCCGGATCGACCCGCCGACCGCCACGCCGCCGCCCACGACCGCGACCCGTCACGCCGCGAACTCGAGGTCGGCAACGACATGACCGGCCACAGCACGGGCACCGGCGAGTACGCCGACTTCGTCCGGACGTTCCGCGACCGCTACGAGCGGCTCTCGACGCTGCTTCGCGGCCGCGTCAACCACCGGCCCGCGGAGGCGATCGCGGACATGCCCGGCGGCAGCGACGCCGCGATAATCGGGCTGGTGAACGATGTCCGGTCCACCAAGTCGGGCCACTGGCTCATCGAACTCGAAGACACCACCGGAACGTTTCCGGTCTTGGTGATGAAAGACAAGGGGCTCGCCGACGTCGTCGACGAGATTCTCTTCGACGAGTGTCTCGCGGTCGAGGGGACGCTCGCCGACGACGCGGGGCTGCTTTTCGCCGACTCGCTCCACTTTCCCGACGTCCCGCGAACCCACCCGACCGGCGGAGCCGACCGCCACGTTCAGGCGGCGCTGATCTCCGACATCCACGTCGGGAGCGACGAGTTCGTCGCCGACGCGTGGACCCGATTTACCGACTGGCTCCACACGTCGGAGGCCGCCCCCGTGGAGTACCTGCTCATCGCCGGCGACATGGTCGAGGGAGTCGGCGTCTACCCGGACCAGGACGAGGAGCTCGACGTCGTCGACATCTACGAACAGTACGAGCTGTTCGCGGAGTACCTCGAGCAGGTCCCGAGCGACACCGAGATCGTGATGATCCCCGGCAACCACGACGCCGTCCGGCTCGCCGAGCCGCAGCCCGGCTTCTCCGAGGAGATCCGCGACATCTTAGATGTCCACGACGCCCGAATCGTTTCGAACCCGGCGACGGTCTCCGTCGAGGGCGTCGAGGTGTTGATGTACCATGGCGTCTCGCTTGACGAGGTGATCGCCGAGCTTCCCGACGAGAAGGCGAGCTACGACGAGCCGCACAAGGCGATGTACCAGCTGTTGAAAAAACGCCACGTCGCTCCGCAGTTCGGCGGTCACACCAGAGTCGCCCCGGAGGACCGCGACTACCTCGTGATCGAGGACGTCCCCGACGTGTTTCACACCGGCCACGTCCACAAGCTCGGGTGGGGCAAGTACCACGACGTGCTCGCGGTCAACTCGGGCTGCTGGCAGGCGCAGACGGATTTCCAGAAATCGGTCAACATCGATCCCGACGCCGGCTACGCGCCGATCCTCGACCTCGACACGCTGGAGATGACCGTCCGGAAGTTCAACTGAGTCCTCGATCCCCGGGTTCATATCCGATGCCGAGCCAGACCCGGCGTGCGCTGACCACCGCCCGCGGCGCACTGGACGGGAGCACGACGCCCCGCCGCGGGAACGCCTGCCGCGTCGTCTGCCAGCCCTCGCTTACAGCGGTTCACCGGTCGATCTCGACCCGGCCGCTCGTCGCGTCGTTGAGCCGCTCGACCAGCGACTCCACCTCGGCCGCCGGAAGCCGGAGTTCGAACCGGACTCGCTCGTCGTAGTCGGCGTCGAACTCGGCGCCGGACGACTCGATCACCCCGCGGACCGTTCCGGAGTCGTCGTAGCCGGTCCGCACGACGAGCCGCCGGTGTGGCCGCTGCTCGATCAGTCCCGCCTCGTCGATCGCGTCCGTGACCGCGCGGGAGTACGCCCGAGCGAGCCCCCCGACGCCGAGGTTCGTCCCGCCGTAGTATCGCGTGACCACCGCGACGACGTTGCGCACCTCGCGCTTCTCCAGCACGTTCAACGCCGGCTTTCCCGCCGACCCACCCGGCTCGCCGTCGTCGTCGCTGTACTCCCGAAGCATCCCCCCGTCGCTGGGCGTCCGTTCGGAGGCGGCGCCGGCCGGCACCCGATACGCCGGGACGTTGTGCGTGGCGTCGTCGTACTCCGTCTCGACGGTCTCGACGAACGCCTCCGCCTCCGCGACGGTGTCGGCGGGAGCGACGTGGCCGAGAAACTCCGAGCCCCGGACCTCGAACCCCGTCGTCGCTCGTCCCGCGACCGTGCGATAGGTATCGCTCACCGCCTCTCGATCCGTGGCGTTGGTAGTAAGAGGTGACGGTGAGTCACTCTGGCGACCCGTCGTCAGTCGCGTCGTCCGGCCTGTCGGTGTCGCCGTCGGCGTTGCCCGTTTCTCTCCGACGCGCCACGACGACGCTCGTCGGCGGAGCGAGCCGGTAGAGCGCGAGAAACGCGACCACGCCGACGGCTTCGGCGACCTTTCCGACGACCGCGAGCGGGTCGGCCGCCAGAGCCGCCGCCGTCGCTCTGCCGTGCCAGCCGGCGTAGCCGACCAGGTACACGCCGAGCGTTCCCGCGCCCAACGCGTACAGCCGGCGGTACTCGCCGGACCGAAACGTTGCGACCGCGACGACCGTGGCGAAGCCGGCCGCGAGCACGAAGAGATACGGCCGCGCGTCGACGGGATCGGCCAGACGCGGCCACGCCCACAACAGGTGGACCGCGGCGCTCAGCGCCGCCGCCTGGACGGCGACGCCGCGAAGGAGCCGCTTGCGTCCGTCCGCTTCTCTGACCTCGTCCGTTCGGCCTCGTCGGTCTGTCTCCGATCCGTCCGTCTCCATCCGATCACTCCCACGGGTGCCGCCCGGGGGCGTCCGGCCACAACGGATACCAGTAGGACTCGTCGTTCTCGATCTCGAGTTCTCCGTCGAGCACCGACTGGAGCTTGAACTCGGCCCGCTGGTTTCGGCTGTTCGTCCCGTCCGGCGCGAACGGATAGTACGCGCCGCGACGGAACGAGTAGATCCAGTAGGCGTGTCCGTCCGCGTTCTCGAACCCGAACACCGCCGCGAGGAGCCGCGAGCCGAACCCCTCCTCGATGAACTGGTCGGCCGCGAAGTGGACGCTCGTCACGAGGTCCTCGGGATCGTCGTCCTCGAGCACGAACCAGTGGTAGCCGTGGTCGTCCTCGTGCCGGTGGAATCCGGTTCCGGTTTCGATCTCGCCCGCCTCGAGAATCTCTTCGACCATCTCGACGGCGTCGTCGAAGCGGGTGCTGTCGACCCCGGAGAAACACAGCGCCGCCTCTCCGGCGTGGTCGTAGCCGAGGTCCGCCTCCATCGTCATGTACGCCGTCGACATGCCGAAGAGGTCCTCGGGGTCGGCGTCGCGGGTCGCGTCCGTCTCGGCGCTCGTCCCGAGCACGGCGCGGATCGTATCGAAGATGCCCATCAGTTGGATCAGGTTAGGCGACGTGGGGTTTAGGGCGTTTCTACCCGGTCGAGGTACTCCAACACGCCTCGCGCGTTCAGGCTCGCGTCGGCACGCGCCCGCTCCGGGTTCCAGAACTCGACGTCCCTGCTCGTCGCCTCGAAGTGGTCGACAACCGCGTCGTCGCCGTCCAGCTCCGTGCGCTTGGCGCGGACCGCCTCAACCCACTCCACGTAGGCGCGTTTTGCCTCTCCGATCAGGTCGGGATCGTACTCGCGTGGTCCGAAGTGGGCGAAACACAGGTAGTCGGGAGACAGGTCGGCGATCGTTTCGAGATCGCGCAAACACTGGTCTAAGTCGAACTGCGGCGGCGGCGTCGTCTGTCGAACCACGCCGGCTTCGGGAACGTAGATCCCGGCGGCGTCGGCGGTGAACACCACTCCGGCGTCGGGCTCGTGATACACGGCGTGGTGCGGCGCGTGTCCCGGCGCCTCGTGAACGACGAGCTTGCGGTCACCCAGATCGATCCGATCGCCCTCCGCTACTCCCGTGACCCGCGATTCGGGAATCGGCTCCGGCTCCGCGTAGTGTCGCCACTGGTCCCGCACCGCGGACTTGGTGCCCGCGACGAGCGCTTCGGGATCGACGAGATGGCGGACTCCCTTCTCGGGAACGGCGACCTCGGCGTTCGGGTATCGTTTCGCGAGGTGACCGGCTCCTCCCGCGTGGTCGAGGTGTGCGTGCGTCGGGACGATCCACGCCAACTCCTCGCGGCCGATCCCGATCGTCTCGATCGTCTCGAACAACGCCTCGCGGTTCGCCCCGGTGCCGGTGTCGATCACGGCCGGCCGGTCGGCGTCGTACACGTACACGGAGCCGTACTCGTCGGTCTCGAACATTCCCGTGTCGTGGACGTACAGGCCCGGCACGCCTCGCACCGGCTCGAACTCGCCAGCGTTCATACGCGTCGATGAACCCCGGGGCTTTTCTACCGACCGGTTGGCGTCCGGCGTGCGGAGGCTTATAATCGTGCCGGCCCTGTGGGTCGTATGCGCGTTCTCGTCACCGGCGCGACCGGGTTCGTCGGCGGTCGACTAATCCCGACGCTGCTCGATCGCGGCCACGAGGTTGTGGCGCTCGTCCGCGACGCCGACGGCTACCAGCCGCCGTCGGACGTCCACGTCGTCGAGGGAGACCTGTTGGAGCCGGAGACGCTTCCGCCGGCGTTCCAGATCGGGACCGACTCCGTCGACGCCGCGTACTACCTCGTCCACTCGATGGACGGCGGTCCCGGCTACGAGGAACGAGACCGCAACTGCGCGCGCAACTTCGCCGAGGCGGCCTCCGCGGCCGGCCTCTCCCGCGTCGTCTACCTCGGGGGACTCGGCGAGGACCGCGAGGGGCTCTCGGAACACCTCCAATCGCGCCGCGAGGTCGAGCGCGTCCTCGCCGAGGGGTCGTACGCGCTGACCACCCTGCGGGCCGCGATCGTCATCGGCGCGGGCAGCGCGAGCTTCGAGGTGATCCGCGGGCTCGCGAGCCGACTGCCGGTGATGGTCACGCCCAAGTGGGTCGACACCCTCTGTCAGCCGATCGCGATCGACGACGTGATCGCCTACCTCGCCGGCACGCTCGACGTCCCCGACACGGCGGGCGAGACGTACGAGATCGGCGGTCCAGAGGTGTTGACGTACGCCGAGATCCTCCGTCGGACGCGCCGGCAGTTCGGCCACGGGCTCCGGATCGTCCGGGTGCCCGTGTTGAGTCCGGGGCTGTCCGCCCGCTGGCTCCGGCTTGTCACCGACGTGAACCCGTATCTGGCCCGCTCGCTCGTGGAAGGGCTCCGCAACACCGTCATCGTCGAGGACGAACGCATTCGCGACCTCGTTCCCGTGGACCGCACGCCGTTCGAACTCGCCGTCGCCAGAACGATCGACGAGACGGAGGGGAGAGACGACACGCCGGAGTCGGACGCCGTCGAGGGCGGCTCCGCGGGCGGCCGGCGTCCCGAGGAGGGGACCGTCTCGTGAGCCGGAGCTACGGCGAGACGTGGGTGTACGAGAGCCTCGTGGGTGGGATCCCGGGACTGGCCGTCCCGCGGACGCTGGCGGTCGCCATCCAGTTTCTGCTCTTCGAGGTCGGCGTTCTCGTGCTCGGCTGGTACTACGGGCTGTGGAACGCGGTGATCGCGGGGACGGCGGCGGTGCTCGTCGCCGCGATCGGCAGCGTCGAGATGCACCGGCTCGGCGCGCGAAACCGGCTGTTGTCGACGCCGCCCGAACACAAACGGCTCCTGTTCGGATCCAGCATCGAGATCGTGTTGGGCGTGTTGGCGTTCATCGCGCTCATCACCTACCTGTTCGTCTGGAACGGGACGCTGATCGACCGGTTGTTCGGCCCGGAGCCGCCGGTCGCGGTCGTCTACCTCACCCTGTTGATCCTCTGGGACCTCACCTACCGGATCGGCACCTCCTGGTGGAGTGCGGTCGTCGCGCTCTGGCGTGCGGTCTACGTCGACCTGTCTCCGAGCGAGGCCGCCAGCGCCCGCCGGCTCGACGCGGAGAACATCGGCTTCTCGGTGTTACAGCTCGCGCTGGTTCCGTTTCTGCTCGACGAGCCGGTCCTGCTGGTCGCGGTCGTCGGACACGTGCTCGCCGTCACGGTCGTCTGTTCGGCGGCGATTCTGTTGACCCGGTGAGTGTCGGGCACCACGAGCCGCCGGGACCACCCCGGCCCGCCGTCCTCACTCGTCTTGTAGCTCTTGGAACTTGTCGAGGAGTGCCTCCGCGGAATCGCCGGAGTCGTAGGTGAGCGATCCCGAATACTCCGGCCGGTCGGCGTCGAAGTCAGCGTCGACGACGCTCGTCTTCTCTTCACGGCGCTCGTGTTCGTCCTCGTCATAGGCACCCATTGACATGGTACGCGTTGACTTTACCATTCTCGGTAATATACCTGTCGGCGCCCCCGCTCGCCCGACGGCGGTCGATCCCGAACGGAATCGCCGCTCGCCGGGCTCTCTCGTCCCGACGGAGCCGTTCTCACCGGAAGTCCTTAGCCGTCGCGGGCGGTAGCGACCGCGTGGCACAACCGCTTCGATTCCGGCGCGCGCCCGGCCGGTGGGACGCGAGCCGCGTTCGGTCGCGGCTCGGACGTCCCCTCGACGAGAACCTCGGCGCGACGGTCGCCACCCCGTGGTTCAGTCCCCCGACGGGCTACGAGGCCCGCCGCTTCGACATGGACGACGGCTCGTTCGGCCTGTTCTGCTGGACCGACGACGACCCCGACCCGCCGTCGGGCGCGAGCGGCGGCCCGGCCGGCTACTGGCTCGGCAACACGGAGACGCCGAGCGACCTCTGGCGAACGGACAAGTACGGCTTCGAAGCGGCGCCGTATCCCGTCTCGCGCTGGGCCCAGCGGGAACTGCTCGCGGGGCTTCACGACGACGAGCCGTGGCTCGCCGCGTACCCGCACGTCTCGTGGTTCTTTCTGCCGGTGTTCTGTTCGAAGGACGGCGCCGAGACGACCCGGGCGTTCTTCCGCGACCACGCCGCCGGCTTTCCGGACGCGACGCGCGCCGCGGCGACCGGCTACGTCGAGTCGCTGCTCCGGCCCGGCACCCTCGACGACTACCGCGAGACGATGGCGGGAAAACTCGGCACGTCGACGACGATGGACCTCGTTCGCATGAGCGCGACCATCGCGGAGTTCACGGCCGCAAAGCTGCTCGCGGACGCGGGCTACGCGGTCACCCCGGAGATCGAGGTGACGACCGGCCACTCGCTCGACTTCCGCGCGACCGACCCGGACACCGGAACCGGCTCGCTCGTCGAGGTGACCCGGCCACAGCCGGTCGCCACCCGGTCGGCGACCGATCCCGTCGCCGCCGTTCGCGACACCGTGGCGACGAAGATCGACGGTCAACTGGCGGCCCACGGCGGCGGCGCGACCCTGATCGTCGACTGCTCGTCCTTTTCTGACGACGGCTGGGCGGCGGTCCGCGAGGCGCGTCCCGACGTCCGCCACCGGCCCGCGGTCGTGCTCCGCGCCCGTCCGACCGGCCGGATAACGGGGTACCAGAAGGGCGCGGTACCCCTGGAGCTTTCTCCGGCGATCGACTGGGTCGACTGAGTGTCCGGCAGACCGGACCCGCTCGGCCGGCCCGCCCCGACACCCGACGGAGCGTCACCGAACGACGCGACGGGCCGCGTCGCCGCACTGACACGCTTCGACACGACGCTGAAAAAAGCCGGCCGTCGGCTCAGAACGAGACCGGCTGTGGGCCGTTTTCTCCGCACGTCCCCGGGTCGCGGTCCGAGTAGAACCGCCGCCCGACACCGCGATGACACACCCCGGCCCGCAGGGTGTCGAAGACCTCCTGTGGCGCGTCGAACGTCTGATCACCGAACCGCTCGAGCACGTCGCCTACCCGCTCGGAGCCGTCGGCGAGCTCTACGGTCGCGTTTCCGTGAGCCGCGATGAGTTCCTCCGAGGTGGTCGGGTACTGGTGCCGCTCGATCCGGTCGTCGACGCTGTTCAAACGCATCGGTTGATGAAATCACGCGACTATTCTTAATTATTGTCCATGTACAACCTTGATCGAGCGATACTCCTAATACGTCTTAATATCGCGCGGCTGGCACCGCCGACGCTTAGTGGGC
This sequence comes from uncultured Halobellus sp., assembly GCA_964556645.1. Classification (GTDB taxonomy): domain Archaea; phylum Halobacteriota; class Halobacteria; order Halobacteriales; family Haloferacaceae; genus Halorubrum. Next base: position 1,559 of record CAZKXC010000058.1, on the reverse strand, counting down.
CGCCCCCGAAGGATCGGTATGGCTGCCGAGGACGCCACCCGCGGCGCGGTCGCCGAGGACTCGACCGATCCGTCGGCCGACCGGGTCGTCGCGGATCTCCACACACACACGACCGTCTCCGACGGCACCCTGCGGCTCGACGAGGTTCCGGCCGCCGCCCGCGAGGCCGGGGTCGACTGGGTCGCCGTCACCGACCACGACCGGATCCATCCCGGCCTCGACGCGCCGGTCGTCCTCCGCGACGGGGTGCGGGTCGTCCGCGGGATCGAACTCCGGGTCGAGGCCGACCACGGCCGGCTCGACCTGCTCGGCTACGCCGTGGAACACACCGACGCGCTCGACGCCGAAATAGAGCGGCTTCAGGCGGACCGTCGCGAACGCGGCGCGGAGATCTGCCGCCGCGTCGAGGAGCGACTCGGCGTCGACCTCGGCGTCGAGCCTCGTTCCGGGCTCGGTCGCCCCCACATCGCCCGCGCGATCGACGACTCGCCGGCGCCGTACGACTACGCCGCCGCCTTCGACGAGCTCATCGGGCACGACGGGCCGTGTTACGTCGCCCGCGACGTGACAGACCGCGACCGCGGCGTCGAACTGCTTCGGGAAGCGTCCGCGCTCGTCGGACTCGCCCACCCGTTCCGCTACGACGACGTGGACGCGGCCCTCGAGGTCGCCCGCGACCTGGACGCGGTCGAGCGCTTCTACCCCTACGGCCGTCCGGTCGACGTCGACCGTCTCGACCGGGTCGTCGACGCCGCGAACCTGCTCGCGACCGGCGGCAGCGACGCCCACGACCGAACCCTCGGCGCGGCCGGGCTGACCGCGGCCGCGTTCGCGCCGGTCCGCGAGCGACTGCCGGACCCGCCGTGACGCGCGACCGGCCCGCGGCGCCGGCCGACCCGCGTCCCCGCGACCGAGGAACAGCGTTAACTCTCGGCGCGACCCAGCTATCGTATGCGGTGTCACTACTGCGACCGCGAGGCGGCCTACGAGGCCGAACAGTCCGGCGTCGTCGTGGGGCTCTGTGCGGAGCACTTCCGCGAGCGCGTCGAAGAACTGGCCGACGACGACGGACTCCGGGCGCTCCGCGACCGACTCGACGTCGAATCCACGGAGTGACCGGCTCGCCTCTCCGGAACGAATTATAAAAGACGGCTCGGGACCAACGGTTCCGTATGTACCCCACCGACCGACCGCGTCGGCTCAGAACCGACGGGATTCGGCCGCTCGTCGGCGAGTCGTCGGTGTCGGCGTCCGATCTCGTCGCGCCCGTCTTCGTCGACGCGACGACGGACGAGCGCGTTCCGATCGAATCGATGCCGGGTCACGAACGCGTCCCCGTGAGCGAGGCGGCCGCCCGCGTCGAGGAGATCCGCGAGACGGGCGTCGAGGCCGTGATCCTCTTCGGCGTTCCGGAGTCGAAGGACGCGACGGGGAGCCGTGCGTACGCCGACGACGGGGTCGTCCAGCGGGCGATCCGGCAGATTGCGGCCGACACCGACGCGTACGTGATCGGCGACGTCTGTCTGTGTGAGTACACCGACCACGGCCACTGTGGCGTG
>CAZKXC010000057.1:0-14660 GCA_964556645.1 uncultured Halobellus sp. | reverse complement strand
TGATTTCGCTCGGATCGCTCGGGTTTCTCAGTCACTGGCACGTGGCGTTCGATGGGCCGAAGCCGTGAGAGCCGGTCCAGATGCGTCGATAGCCGGTTGTAGTCGATACGGATCACGCCAGCGATTTCGTTGCGGCCGGTCCCCCGCCGGCGATCGCCTCGAGGATCGAGAAGTAGCGCGTCGGCTCCGTCAGCTTCATCGGGAGGACGTACTCCGGCTCGTTGCGGAGCGATCCGTGACGAGTCAGCACCGTCTGCTGGATGTTCTCGCCGAGCGATCGATCCGCGTCGAGTTCCTCGAGGCAGTAGGGAACGCCACCGAACACACTCCACGCGCGAACGGCCTCCTCCGCTGTCGCATCGTCCGGGAGCAACTCCGTCGCGGCGTCGAACGAGAGTTCGCGGATGTCGAGCGTGAGGGGCGTTCGCCCGTACGGCGGGCCGTCTCCGAACAGCGTCGCTTCCTCCGTCATGCTGATCGGCGACCCACCCAGCGCGACCCCGCCCGGCGACGCTCCCGGCGACGAAGCGAGTCCCCGAACGGGTTCACCGCGCGCCGCCGGATTTTCGGTTCCGTCGTCGCGGACCCGAACGTGCGTGACACGTACCGCCGTGGCCTCACCCGTCGGTCATCTCGTGTGCCAGGCGGTGTGGCATCAGCGCCAGCGTCCGGACGATCGCCGCGAGCGCGACGAAGATCCCGACGAGAATGTGCGCGACGCCGCCCAGCTTCAGCCAGAGCAACACCGACGGGAACGAGTGGATCGTCGCGAGCTGGGCGTTGAGCGCGGCCTCGCCGGCTCGGTCGGCCCCGCCGCCGGCGAGACTCCACCCCGTGTGGGTCGTGAAGTACTCCTCTAAGAGGGGATGGAACGCGGTTATTTCTACGAAGAGCGCGAATCCGACGAGCAGGTAGCCGACGGCGGCGAACCCCGCGCCGATCTTGAGCATGCGTTTGATCCCGGCCATCGTCGATTCCATCTCCGCGGTCGTGAGCGGTTCCAACGCGGCCGCCCCGGTTTCTGACGCCATATCACCACCACGGAACGCCTCTGATAAGCGTTATCTGAGGGACGCGTGACCCGGTTACGGTCACGTGACGCCCTGGCGGCCGCCGGAATAAGAGTCGGCGCCCGCCACCGGCACGAACCCCGCTACGCGCTTCGGGTCGGGAGACGGAGACACCCGAGGTACCCGACCACGGCTCGCTCCGTCACGCTCGCTCGTCGCCGACGAACGACGAGACGAGCGCGTGCTCCGCCGCGCGCAGGTGCTGGTGAAGCGTCGCCGAGGCGATGTCGAGGCGTTCTGCGACCTCCTCGGCGGTGTGGCCGCGCGGCCAGTCGTAGTACCCCGCCTCGAAGGCGGTTTCTAACACCGACCGTTGTCTGTCGGTGAGGCCCGCCGCGCCGTCGGCCGGGACCGCGAGGTCCACGCCCCGGGTCGGCGTCTGTCGCTTGGCGACCAGTTCGACGTCGTCCCAGTGGTTCGCGAGCGCGTCGAGCACCCGCGTGACGTCCTCGTCGCTCGGCGCCTCGGCGATCAGCCGCGTCTCGCCGTCGCTCGCGTACAACGACACCAGGCCGAAGCCGGCCTCGGCGAGCAGCCCCGGCGGCGCGCCAGCTACCGTGATCTCGACGACACACGCCTCGCGGCGACGCTCGACGAGCCGGCAGCCGCGAATCGCGGGGTACTCGTCGAGAAACGACCGTATCTCGTCGAAATCGTCGTGTGCGATGCGCGTCTCGTAGGCGTGTGCGTTGCCATCATCCGCAACGCTCCCGAGGTGGTCACACCGACAATCGAACGCCGCAGAGAGATTGCCGAGCGGGCTCGTGAAGGCGAACTCCAGCTCGACGGCGTCGCTCTCGATCAGGGTGTTCCGGCGGCGGTCGGCGATGATCGCGAACCCGAGCGTTTCTCCGAGCAGCTCGAGCCCGTTCTGGGTCGTCTCGGCGAACCCGCTCTCCTCGGTTCCGGCCACGGCGAGCACGCCGAAGCGCTGGCGGCCGCAGGCGACGGGGACGGCGGCGGCGATGGACTCGTCGTCCGCGTCTGACTCGACGTCGACCCGGGCGTCGGACTCGAAGCGCCGTCGCTCGACGACCGCGGCGTCGGCCTCGTCTGCCGTCCGAACGAGCCGTCGCGCGAACGGCGAGGTGAGAAACGACTCCTCGTCCGTCTCGCTGAACGACTCCGTCGCGACCGAGCTGGACTCGACCGTCACGGCGTCGGCGTCGTCGCCGGGCTCCACGAGGGCGATCCACGCCGCCTCGTACAACGAGGACTCGGCGAGACCGTCACAGACCGACTGTCTGACCGCCGCGCCGCTCGTCGCCCGCAACACCGAGCGGATCACCTCGGTGACGAGCGTGTTGAACCGGTCGGCCGCGGCCAGCTCCTCGCGGCGGCGCTCCAGCTCGCTCCGACGGGACCGGAGCCGTTCCTCGCGCTCAGCGCGGGTGAACGCCGACCGAACCACGCCGGCGAACAGCTCGATCAGTCGGACGTCGACCGCGGTCAGCGGCTCCTCGCGGTCGAAGACGCTCAGCACCCCGAACTCGCCGACCGGCACGTGAACCTCGGCCCGACACGGGTCGTCGGTGTACGCGTCGTCGATCGCCGACTCGTTTCGGACCGTCTCCCCGCTCCGGTACGCCCTGCCGGCGTTCGACGCTTTGAGGTCGTACGCGACCGCCGAGCGGACGAGCTCCGCGGCCGCGTCCGTCGTGGCCGTCCGGACGAGCTCGTTGGCGTCGGCGTCGTACGCTCTGACGCAGGCGAGCTCGTAGCCGAGAACGTCGACGACCGTCCGGATCGCGACGCGGCTCACCTCGTCGCGGTCGGCGGCGGCGAGGAGCTCGCGGCTCGCCTCCGTTAATCCCGTGAGCCGACGTTCTCGTCGGCGCTCCTCGGTCACGTCGCGGGCGACACAGACGAACTCGTCGTCTTCGAGCCCCGTCACCGACGCCCGAACGGGCACGTCGCCGTCTTCACGAGGGACGGTCAGTTCGCCGCGCCATTCTCCCGCCTCGGCGACCGTCGGTCGACAATCGAGTTCGAACCGGTCGGGGGTCGCGTATAGCTCCTCCCACGCCGCACCGGTGATCGCCTCCGGGTCGTCGTAGCCGAACAACGAGGCGTACGCGGCGTTCGCGTGGACGACCGCACCCTCGGCGTCGAGCACGGCGATCCCGTCGTCGGCCGCGGCCATCGCCGCCGACCGGCGCCGAAGCTCGCGTTCTCGCTCCGTCCGCGCCGACGTGTCTCGCAGGATCGCGAGGATCCGGTCGCGTCCGTCGAAGCGGACGGTCGTCGCGGTGACGTCGACGGGGACGATCTCGCCGTCCCGCGTGTGACACGACAGCTCGGCGGTGAACCCGCTTCCGTTGTCGCGAACCCGCTGGATAAACTCCTCGAACACGTCGTAGTCGTGCGGGTGAACGTCGGACGGCCCGAGCGACAGGAGGCGCTCCCGGTCGTAGCCGAGCAGCTCGCAGGCTCGCTCGTTGCAACGCAGGATGCGGTTCGCCGCGGCGTCGATGACGAGGACCGCGTCGGGCGTGTGCTCGAACAACCGCTCGAAGACGGCCGGCGCCGCTCCGTCACCGGCCGTTGCGTCGTCGTCCGGGGCCGCCCCGCCGCTCGCCGCCGAGCCAGACTCGGGAGCGTCGCTCATGGCGTCGGGCGAAGCGGAGTGTGTCGGTCGGCCATTGGGGGTCCCTCTCGACCGGCCCGTTCGACGCGCACGGTTAAGAAACCACCCGCGAGCGGCGTCCGTCCCGGCTCAGGCCGGCGTCGTCCGCGCGGGCCTCACGACATCGTGAGCAGCTCGTATCCGTCGTCGACGAGCGCCGCGACGTCCGGACCGTGCTCCTCGCCGGCCGTTCCGCGGAGCGGGATCCCGTCCGTTCGACAGCCGGCCGTCGCGTCGAACGCGGCCGCACAGTAGGCGCAGGCGGCGATCTCGACCGCGTCGTTTCTCGCCCGGTCGAGGCCGTCGCGAAGCGGGTGGTCGGCTCGCGTCGCCAGCTCGCCCGGCCATCGGGTCGCCGGCCCGTCGAGGTAGATCCGCACCTCGTGGCCGCCCTCGACGAGCCGGAGCGCGTACTCCACGCCGTTGAGCGCGCTCCCGGTCCGGTCGGGACCGGCGCTGAGCAACACCGCGTACTTTCCCATACCCATCGGCGAGCGGAGTCGAAATAAACGTTATCGGGGGTCCCGGTTACCTCGTAACGTCTCGGTCACCTCGGGAACCGGAGCGACGGGCCGCTCCTCCGCGTCGGAAACCTCCTCGCGTCCCCGGTGGCGCGGTCGTCGACGCGGCCGCAGCGTTCTGATAAAGCTACCGCACGCGTGTCCCTCCCGTGGCGACGCGCGATACGTATTAGCCTTCGGTGAGATACTGTTAGACATGAGCACCGACACCTCCCCCGAGCGACCTGCGCCGGACCGCGACGACGCCGTCCCCGACTCCTACGCGCTTCACGTGGACGATCGGGGTGTGGACGTCTGGCAGTATCGCGTCGACCTCGAGCAGCCGGACGGGGCCTGGCGGTTCGTCGAGACGCACGACGCCGAAGACGACCTCCGGGTGTCACTCGAGTTCGCGGCGCTCACACCCCCATCTGGCGACGGCTACTGGGTGTACAGCAGAACGTACGACTGCGAAATCGAGTGTTCCTAGCGGGCGTCGGCGACCGCGTCCCGTTCGACTGAGCCGGTCCGTTCGAGCGTGAATAAACGAGACTCCAGGCGCGAGCACGGCAAGTCGCTCCGACGACGTGTCGTCTCGGGTCGAGCGAATAAGAAAGGATTTACCACTGTCTCCGATGCTACCTCCTGTATGTTTGGCGTGAGCTCGGCCGAGCTGGTAACCATTCTCCCAGTACTCATCATCGTGATCTTGCTACTCGGCATGTCGTACGCGTTGTTCCTTATGTACAGAGACTCCTCCGGACAGTGAGCCGCCGTCGGCGCCTCGACCCGTGACACCGCCGACGGATCACACGGGGCTCGTCTGCCCCGCTCGAGAGGGCTGACGCGGCTCCGTCGGGCGGTCGCCGATGCGGCGGCCGAGTTCGCCGTCGGCTCGGCCGCAGCGCTGCTTCTCAGAATCGGCGCCGGGCTCAGACGGCCCAGACGACGAGCCCGGCCATCACGGCCGGCGGAAGCGAGTAGATCGTGGCGACCACCGCCGCCGTCCGGTCGGCCGCCAGAAGCGCGAACAACGCGTCGCCGTCTTGGCTGATCGCGTTGGCGACGAGCGCCGACACCGGGACGGCTCCCTCGGCGTACGCCGTGACGACCCCGACGTGAACCCCACATCCCGGGATGACGCCGATCAGTCCGCCGACGACCGCAGCGAGCGGTTCGCCGCCGACGACTCCCAACGCCGCGCCGGCGTCGACGCGCGCGGCGAGGGCGCGCACGCCGCCGAGCGCGACGACGACCCACGCGACGACGGGCGCAGAGTCGACGGCGGCGTCCGCCGCCGCGTTTCGGAGGCGCCCTCGCCGCGACGAGCGGAGCCACCGGTCCGGCGCAACCGCGAAGCCGACCGACAACCCGACGCCGAGCGCGGACACCCCGACGACGCTGACCGGCCGACCACTCGATAACACCCCCGGCACCTCGCGGAACACCATTTGGTGAGCCGCGACGGTGAATCCGGTGACCGCGGCGATCCACCAGACGACGAGCGCGAGGTCCCGAACCCCCGTCGCGAGCGGTCGTCCAGCGTCGTCTCCGGCCGACACCCGTCCGCCGTCGGGACGGCCCGCGTCGGCGCGCGGCTCAGGCGTCGCACGCTCCGTGGTCGTCACCCGGTCGGGCGCCAGGTCACACGCGTTCACCACGACGCCGAACGAGACGGCGGTCACGAAGGCGACGGCGTAGGTGAGGAGAGCGGTGCGGGGGGCGACGGCGATGAGGACGAACGCCGAGTCGCCGGCGGTGGCGACGAGCGCCGCGAGCAGCGTTCCGAACCCGGCCGTTCCACTGCGGTACAACGAGACGACGGCGATGGCCCCGCCACAGCCAGGGATCATGCCGAGGAGCGCACCCCCGAGTGGACCGGCGCCCGGCCGCGCGACGAGGGAGCCGACGGTCTGCCGGTCGACGACGCTTCCGACGAGGTTGGCCACGACCAACGAAACGGCGACGAACGAACCGATCGCCGTCCACGCGTCGACCACGATCGGCCCGCCGGCACCACCGAGCGTATCTATCATGGAGTTCCGTCCCGCGACGCGTTGGGGCGTCCGCGGCGACGCCCGGTGTTTTTGGCTCGCCTAAAATAACTGTCACGGATTCGATTGGTTCACAAAACTCCCCGATATTGGGGGAAGGGTGCGGCCCCGCGAACCGGAGTCGGCTACCGGTCTGCCGACCGGCGGCAGCGCGGCGGCGACACCGTCCGGTGGACCGGTCCGGCCGTCCGCCGCTGGCCGCACTCGAGCCCCACACGCCCCCGCTGTCGACGGTTCCGGACCACTCCCGAGGCGCTCGGCGTCGCGGCCGATCCGACCCGCTCGCGGCGCGGGCAGCGTCGCCGCGTCGGAATCGGCGGAGGAGCTAAGTTTGTCCGTAGTCTTGTACCAACTGTACATGTCTGGAATCGCGATCGTCGGTGGCGGTCCGGCGGGACTGAGCGCAGCGATCTACGCCGCCAGGGCGGACAAACGGACGCTGGTGTTCGACGACGGCGGCGGCACTACCCGCGACGTGGACGTCATGGAGAACGTGTACGGCTTTCCCGACGGCGTGACGGGACCCGAACTGGTCGCGCTGGGCCGAGAACACGCCGAGACGTACGGCGCCGAAATCGTCTCCGAAGAGGTCGTCCGCATCGACCGCGCGGACGGCGCCTTCGACGTCGAAACGACGGACGACGAGTACGCCGTCGACGGCGTCATCCTCGCGACCGGGACGGAGTACGAGCGTCCGGCAGTCGCGAACGTCGAGCGGTTCGAGGGTCGCGGCGTCTCCTACTGTGTGGAGTGTGACGCGTACTTCTACCGGGACCGCCCGGTCGCCGTCGTCGGCGACGGAAACTACGCGGCCGCCGAGGCGTTGTCGCTGCTGGATTACACCGACGACGTGCGGGTGTTGACCAACGGGTCGGAGCTCGCGGCCGACCCGCACCTCGCGGACCGCGTCGCCGAAGCGGACGTGTCGGTCCGGACTGACCGGCTAGACCGGCTCGCGGGCGACGACGCGCTCGAAGCGGTCGTCACGCGGGACGGCGACCGGATCGCGGTCGACGGGGTGTTCGTGGCCGTGGGGACCGCAGGGGGAACGGACCTCGCGGAGATGCTCGGCGTCCCGGTGGAGAACGGGTCGATCGTCACCGACCGCGACCAGTCGACCGCCGTCGACCGGGTGTACGCGGCCGGCGACGTGACCGGCGGGCACCAACAGATCGCCACCTCGGTCGGCGAGGGCGCCCGCGCGGCGATCGCGCTGCTCGAAACCCTCCGTGGCGCCGACTACGTCGACTATCAAAAGCTCGAAGCCGACGCCGCCTGACCGACGCCCCGCCCGACCGACGTCCTCGCGCGGGGCCGACCGCGACCGGCCCCGAACGCGACCGGCCCCGAACGCGAGACGCCGCGAGCGACTCCCGTCTCCTCGCCGCGATGCCGAGCGCGCTCGCCGGACGAGCCTATAAGACCGCTCACCGCCCAACGACTCACATGGAACGTATCGTGGAGGTGGTGCCGGAAGCGGGGCTCCACGCGCGGCCGGCGTCGACGCTCGTACAGACGGCGAACCGGTTCGACGCGGACGTGTCGATCGGCCGGGCCGACGACGACGAGACGGTCAGCGCCGCCAGCATGCTCTCGGTGAGCGGACTGAACGTGGCACACGGCGAGACGGTTCGCGTCGTCGCCGAGGGACCCGACGCGGCCGACGCGCTGGAGGCCGTCTGCGGCCTGTTGACGACCGAACTCGACGACGGAGACGCCGGCGGTGAGACGGAGTGACCACGCTCAGCGGCGTCGGCAGCACCCCGCTTTCGGGCGTCGGCACGGCGCGCTGGTATCGGCCCGACGCCGACCTGACGCTCCCCGACCGGCCCGATCCGTCGGCGGTCGATCCGGAAGCCGAGCAGGCCGAGTTCGCGGCCGCCCGCGACGACGCCCGCGAGGCGATCCGCCGCGCCCGTGACCGCGCGGCGGCGCGCGTCGGCGCGGACGAGGCGGCCGTCTTCGAGGCGCACGAGCAGTTTCTCGACGACCCCGGTCTCGTCGCCGACATCGAGGCCGCCATCGCGGACGGCACGCCGGCCGCACACGCGGTCCACGACCGCTTCGCGGACGCGATCGACCGCTTCGAGGCGATGGAGGGGCCGATGGCGGACCGCGCTGACGACCTGCGAGACGTCCGGGACCGCGTGTTGTCCGCGCTGCTCGAAGGGGACGCGGACGCCGCGGGCGGGTCGGTCGCGGCGTTTCCCGACGGCACCGTCGTCGTGGCCGAGCGGCTCACGCCGAGCGACACCGCCGAACTCGACCCGGACGCCGTCGCCGGAATCGTGACCGCCGCCGGCGGACGGACCGCTCACGCGGCGATCATCGCGCGGTCGTTGTCGATTCCGGCGGTCGTCGGCGTCGGAGACGACCTCGCGGACGTGCCGGACGGCGCCACGGTCCTCGTCGACGGCGAGGCCGGCCGGGTCGTTATCGACCCAGACGAGGAACGCCGTGCGGCGGCCGGCGGCGACGACCTCCCCGTCGTGTCGGCGCCCGTCTCGACCGCCGACGGGCGGCCGATCGAGGTCGCCGCCAACGTCGGCAGCGAGGCGGAGCTCGACCCTGCCCGCGCCCGCGGCGCGGACGGCATCGGGCTGTTCCGCACCGAGTTTCTGTTTCTCGACCGCGACGCCCCGCCGAGCGAGGACGAACAGTACGCGGCGGTGACGGCGGCGCTGGAGGCGTTTCCCGACGAGCGGGTCGTCGTCCGCACCCTCGACATCGGCGGCGACAAGCCGGTGTCGTACCTCGATCTGCCGACCGAGCCGAATCCGTTTCTCGGAAATCGCGGGATCCGGCTCTCGCTGTCGGCACACGCCGACCCGTTCGAGACGCAGCTCCGGGCGGTGTTGCGCGCGGCGGCTCACGAGCACGGCGACAACCTCGCGGTGATGATTCCGATGGTCACGCGGGTCGAGGAGGTCGAAGCGGTACTGGAGACCGTCGACGCGGTCGCCGCCGCCCTCGAAGCAGAAGGGGTGGCCCACGCGGTCCCCGAGCTGGGCGCGATGATCGAGACGCCGGCCGCGGCCGCCCTGGCCGACGCGCTCGCCGCACGGCTGGATTTCCTCAGCATCGGCACGAACGACCTCACGCAGTACGTGATGGCCGCAGACCGCGAGAACGACGCCGTCGCCGGCTACCACGACCCGCTCCACCCGGCGGTGTTGCGCACGATAGACCGGACGACGACGGCCGCGGCGGACGCGGACGCGTGGGTCGGCGTGTGCGGCGAGATGGCCGGCGACCCGGCGCTCACCGAGCTGCTCGTCGGTCTCGGCGTGGACGAACTCAGCATGAGCGCGGTCACCGTCCCGGCGGTCAAAGCCCGGGTCAGAAACGTCGACGCGGCGGCCGCGACGCGGCTCGCGGCCGAGGCGGTCGCCTGCGAGACGCGCGCGGAGGTGCGGGCGGTCGTCGGACTCGACGACGACTGACCGCGGGTTACAATTTCTCGATGTCGCGTGCCGCCTCGGCCTGTTCGCGAACCGAGTCGAGCGTCGCCGACGGGTCGGCCGCGGCGACGGCCGCGTTGACCGCGCCCTCGAGCACGGGGGCGTCGGCGACGACCGCCTCGGCCTCGCTCAGCTCGATCGCCACGTCGGCGTTCATCACGGCGCTCCCGAGGTCGACCAACACGACGACCCCGTCGCCGTCGTCGGCCGCCTCCAGCGCCGCCCCGATCGCGTCCGGCACGGTTCCGATCCCGCCCTGACCGTCCCCGCCGACCGCCTCGATCGGGGTGTCGCCGGCCATCTCGGCGGCGACCTCGACGATCCCCTCCGCGGCCCGCCGGCTGTGTGAGACGACGACGAGTCCGACCATCACTCCTCGCTCGCCGCGTCGGCCTCGTCGTCCGGAATCGTCGGCGAGGTGGCGTCGACCGCGGGGACGTCGGCGTCGAGCTCGTCCGCGGCGGTCGCCAACACTTCCTCGAGGATGAACAACGTGCTCGTCGCGCCGGGGTCCTGGTGGCCGACCGAGCGCCAGCCGAGATACGAGGCGCGCCCCTTGCGCGCCCGGATGGGAACGGTGAACGCGACGCCGCGGTCGGCCGCGGCGACGGCCTTCGCCAGCGCCTCGAGCGCCCCGGTGTCGTCGGACTCGATCGACTTCTTGAACGTGTGAACGGCGGGCGTGAGCGCGTCGACCATCGTCTGGTCGCCGAGCCGGGCGTCGCCGCGGTCCTCGACCTTCTCGAGGTACGTCTCGGCGAACGCCACGGCGGTCTCGGCGGTGATCCCGTCCGTGATCTCCGCGCTCGCGAACACGAGCGACCCGCCGAAGAGCGGGCCGGACGCCCCGCCGACCTCGCTCATCAGCGTCTTGCCGACGGTTTTGACCACCGTCTCCGGCTCGGGGTCGTCGAGGTCGCGCGCGGCGGTGGCCGCCTCGGCCCAGCCGCGGGCCATGTTGCCGCCGTGGTCGGCGTCGCCGATGGCCGAGTCGAGCTCCGTCAGGTGGTCGCGCTCGCGCTCGAGGCGCTCGGCGACGGCCTCGACGGCGGCGACCACGGCGGCTCCGTCGTCGCTCATCGGACGGTGAGCGCGGGTGTGTCCGCCGGCGCGCCCAGCAGGTCTTTCAGCTCGTCGTCGACCGCACACACCGTGATCGACGCACCCATCATGTCGAGTGAGGTCATGTAGTCGCCGACCCACGCGTCCCACGTCTCCAGGCCGTGCTCGCCGAGCAGCTCCTGGAGCCGACGGTTGACGACGAACAGCTCCATCTGTGGGGTTCCGCCCATTCCGTTGACGATCGTCAACACCTCCTGGCCGTCGTCGAGGCCGAGGTCGTCGAGGACGGCCTCCGTCAGCTCGTCCGTCACCGCGTCGGCGCTCATGATCTCGGTCCGCTCGGTGCCCGGCTCGCCGTGGATCCCGATTCCGAGCTCGATCTCGTCGTCGCCGAGGTCGAAGGTCGGCTCGCCCTTCTCCGGGGTGACACACGAGGTGAGCGCCATCCCCATCGTGCCGACGTTGTCGACGACCTTCTCGGCGACCCGCTTCACCTCGGCGAGGTCGGCGCCTTCGGCGGCCTTCGCGCCCGCCGCCTTGTGGACGAGGATCGTCCCGCAAACCCCCCGGCGGCCGGAGGTGTACAACGAGTCCTCGACGGCGACGTCGTCGTCGACGACGACGCTGTCGACCTCGACGCCCTCCATCTCGGCGAGCTCGATGGCCGTGTCGAAGTTCATCACGTCGCCCTCGTAGTTTTTCACGATCGCGAGAACGCCGTCGCCGGCGTCGCAGGCGTCGATCAGCGCCTCGAACTCGTCGGCGGTCGGCGACGAGAAGACGTCGCCCGCGGCGGCCCCGTCGAGCATTCCGTCGCCGACGTAGCCGGCGTGTGTCGGCTCGTGGCCGCTGCCGCCGCCCGTGACCAGCGCGACCTTGCCGTCGACCGGCGCGTCGTCGCGCACGAGCACCTGGGTGTCCGGAAGCCGACGGAACCGGTCCGGATGCGCCGCGACCATTCCGTCGATCATCTCGTCGACCACGTCGTCCGGGTCGTTGATCAGCTTCTTCATAATCATTGTTACTGACCTTCTCTGACAGCTTAAAGATACTGTCCGAGCCCGAGCGGTGGGGTCGACGACTCGGCTCCGTCGTTCTATCCGCGGGCTTTTCTCCGTGCTTCCCGTAGCGACGTCGATGGAGTACACCCTCCTCGTCGAGGTGTACGACGACCTCGCTGCGACCGACTCGACCACCGAGAAACGCGACGTCCTCGCGGCGGCGTTCGCCGACGCCGGCGAGCTGCTCTCCCGGCTCGTGACGCTCGTGCGAGGCCGCCTCTCGCCGGCGTACGACCGGACGGAGCTGGGGGTGTCGTCGAGCCTGACGCTCGACGCCGTCTGCCGTGCGACCGGCGCCCGCGAGTCCGCGGTGCGTGACCGCTGGAAGGAGACCGGCGACCTCGGCGACGCGGCGGCGTGGGCGGTCGCGAACGCGAGCCAACAAACGCTCGTCTCGTCGACGCTGACCGTCCAGCGGGTCCACGACACGCTCCGCGAGCTCGCCACGTACGAGGGATCGGGGAGCCAGGACCGCAAGGTCGACGCGCTCGCCGGCCTGCTCGCGGACGCCGACGCGAACGAGGCGCGGTACGTCGTCCGCACCGCGCTGGGACACCTCCGCATCGGCGTCGGCGAGGGAACGATCCGCGACGCCATCGCACACGCCTTCCTCGACGGCTCCGAGGCGGCTGTCGCGGCCGTCGAACGGGCGTTTCAGGTGACGACGGATTTTCGCGCCGTCGCCGCGACCGCCCGCGACGAGGGCAGAGCCGGGCTGGAGGCGCTCGACGTGGAGCTGTTTCGGCCGGTTCAGGCCATGCTGGCCGAGAAGGCCGACTCGCTGCCGACGGCGGTGACCGACGCCGCGAGCGACGGACGGGCGGTGTGTGAGTACAAGTACGACGGGGTTCGCGTCCAGATACACGTCGACGGCGACGACGTCCGGCTGTTCACCCGGCGGCTGGAGGACGTGACCGCGCAGTTTCCCGACGTGGTTCGAGCCGTCGACCGAGGGGTCGGCGCCGACCGGGCCGTCCTCGACGGCGAACTGGTCGGCTACACCCCCGACACCGTCGCGACCGACGCGCGGACGCCGGTCGCGTTCCAGCGGCTCTCCCAGCGCATCAAACGCGAGTCCGACGTCGAGTCGATGGCCCGCGACGTGCCCGTCGTCGTCCACCTCTTCGATTGTCTGGCCGACGACGAGACGCTGCTCGCGAGCCCGTTGTCGGACCGGATCGACCGCCTCGACGCGACGTTCGACCCGGTCGACCCGGACCCGGACGCGGCCACGGCGGGACTCGAGCGAGCCCGGTCGACGCGGGTCACGACCGACGACCTCGCGCCCGCCGAGACACTCTACCGCGACGCGCTCGACGCCGGACACGAGGGGCTGATGGTGAAGAACCCGGACGCGGCGTATCAGCCGGGGCGGCGCGTCGGCCGGCTCCTCAAGCTCAAGCCGACGATGGAGCCGCTCGACCTCGTCGTGACGCGCGCGACCTACAGCGAGGGACGCCGAAGCGAGTGGCTCGGCCGACTGTATCTCGGCTGTTATGCGCCGTCGTCCGGCGGCTTCCGCGAGGTCGGCCGGCTCTCGACCGGCTACACCGACGAGGAGCTCGCCGCGCTCACCGACCGGCTCGAGGCCCTCGTCACTGCCCGCGACGGACGGGACGTGGAGCTGCGACCCGAGGTGGTGCTCGAAGTGGAGTACGAGGAGATCCAGGAGTCGTCGGCGTACGACTCCGGCTACGCGCTCCGATTCCCGCGGTTTCTCGGGGTCCGCGAGGACGCGGCTCCGACCGACGCGGACACGCTCGAGCGCGTGGAGGCGTTGTACGACACACAGTGAGACGGCCGCGAACACAACGGGCTTATCGATCCGTCGGTAACTGCCGGCCGTGACGGTCAGGTATCGAGACGGCATCGAGATCGAGCTCTCCGACGGCACCCGCGTCGTCTGTGACGCCGACCACCCGGACGGCGACGTGAACGTCGTCTCACACGCCCACGGCGACCACTGGCCGGAGGGTGCGGTCACGGCCGTCTGCTCGCCGCTGACGGCAGCGCTGGTCCGCGCCCGACGAGACGCCCCGTTCAGCCGGACGACCGACGACCGGATCGACCTCCGGCCTGCCGGCCACGTCGCCGGCTCGCGGGCCGCGCTCGTCGCCGACCCCGACGGCACGCGCTACCTCTACACCGGCGACGTGTGCACGCGTTCCCGGTTTTATCTCGACGGCTTCGACCCCCCGTCGGCGGACGTGTTGATCGTCGAGGCCACGTACGGCGAGCCGTCGTACGTCTTCCCCGACCACGCGAGCGTGGCTCGCGACATCCGAACGTGGCTCGCGGAGACGCCGGAGCCCGTCATCCTCTTCGGATACGCGCTCGGCCGCGCACAGAAGCTCCAGCTGCTCGCGCGGGCGGCCGACCGCGACCGGGTGCTCACCACCGACGCGGTTCGCCGCGTGAACGAGGCCATCGAGGCCCATCTGGACGTGCGTTTCGACGCGGAGCCGTACGACGCCGAGACGGAGCTGCGTGCGGGTGACGTTCTCGTTCTCCCGATGACCAGCGGCCGCATCGACTGGGTCGACCGGCTCGCCGACGAGGCCGGCGCGATCAAGGCCGGATTCTCCGGCTGGGCCGTCGACGACTCGTTCAGATTTCGCGGCGACTACGACGTCGTCTTTCCGCTCTCGGACCACTGTGATTTCGACGAACTCCGCTCGCTCGTCGACGCCGTGGACCCAAGCCGGGTGTACACACACCACGGCTCTGTCGCGTCGCTCGCCACGCAGTTGACCGACGCGGGCCACGACGCGACCGCGCTCCGGCAGAACCAGACCTCGCTCGGCGACTTCTGACTCCCCTCGCGAC
>CAZKXC010000056.1:4792-14683 GCA_964556645.1 uncultured Halobellus sp. | reverse complement strand
CCGCCGACGGGTCGCGTGCCGACGACACCGGTCCGGTCGCGGCCGACGACGACGGCGCCGAACTCATCGACGACGGGCCCGCAAGCGCGCGCGACGAGTCGACGGACCGTGCGGATTCGTCCGCCGGAGCCGACGCCGACCGGCGCGGGTTCGGCGGCGCCGCCGACGACGTCGACGCCGCCGACGACGCGGACAACGGAGTGATTCTCGACGACGCAGACGAAGCGGCTCCCGACGCGAACGGCGAGCGGGCACGAGGCGCGTGGCCGTCGGTCGACGATCCCGACCCGACGGAGTCGGCGTCTGCGCCGACGGCGTGGCCGGAACAACGCGGCGCGGACGAGGGATTCAGCGCCGAGACGGGCGACGCCGCCGACGCCGAGCCGGAGTACATCGAGGCGTCGGATCGGGACGTCGCCGGAGCCGCCGGGGGCGACGCCGGATCGGAGATCATCGACGGCGAGAACCCCGATATGGAGCCGCCGTCGGCGGGGGCGGCGACCGAGTACTACTGTCCCGAGTGTGGGATGTCCGCGGCCTCCGAGGGCAACTCGATGCGGGCGGGCGACATCTGTCCCGAGTGTAAACGCGGCTACGTCGCCGAGCGGTCCCGCTGATCGGCGACGGGTCGTTCACCCGTCCGTTCGTATCCGTGGCTCTCGAGCGCCCTATCGGGCGTGTCGCGCCGGTACGGCGTGACGAAACTGGTTTACGCACTCCTGTCGAACGGTCGCCGCATGAAGGAGTACAAGATGCGCCGCGGCGAACACCTCGACGACCGCATGCCGGACCTGAGAGCCTCTATCGAGGACTACTTCGGCACGGTCGACGGCACGGAAGCGTACGACGGAAACGAGCTGTACGTGGTCGAGGATCCCGACAATCCCGTCTTCGAGCGGGTCGTCGCCGGCGCCGCCGAGTACAGCGGCAAGAAGGACAAACTCGCGGTCCACTTCGAGGAGCGGCCGGCCGAGGACGTGATCGCCGAGGGAAACGCCGACGCCGCCGCCGACGCGGTCGACGCGAAGAACTCGTTTCTCCTGGAGGCGACGGGCCGCGACGCGAAGTCTCGCCGCGAGTCGTTGAAACGCGAGGTCGAAGACGACGCGCCCGATTACTGAGTCCCGTCTGCTGCCGCGGCTTTCGATTCTCGTCGCCGTCTCGACGCCACATCCCAGTTCTCGACGACCGGCTGAGTTGGGTGCGCGCAGCGTGATGACTACCGACGGAGCTCTCCGCGCCGCGTCCCAAAATATTATTTCAATACTGAGTAAAAATCGACAGCGTTAGTATCTCCGGGGGCGTACCGGTAGTATGAGCCTCGAAACGATTCTACTGGCAGTCGGCAGCGAAGACGAACACCTCGCGGAGCGACTCGCCGCGGAGGCGATCGCCGTGGCCGGACCCACCGACGCGATGGTGGTTCTCGCCCACGTGTTCGACGCCGAGGAGTTCGACGCCGTCAGAGAACGATTGGGCGTCGATCCCGCGAGCGAGGGGTCGACCCCGGACGCGGTCGCGACACGGCACACCACGACCCGGACCATCTCGAGGGCGTTGGCGGCGGCCGAGGTTGAACACACGATCCGCGGCGCGGTCGGCGGCCACGCCGACGAGATCGTCGAACTCGCCGAGGCGGTCGACGCGGACCGCGTCGTCGTCGGCGGCCGGCGCCGCTCGCCGACCGGCAAGGCCGTCTTCGGCAGCGTCGCACAGGACGTGTTGCTCTCGGCGCCGTGTCCCGTCACGTTCGTCCGTGCGGAAACCGCAGAACGGACGCGCGTCGCGCCCTGACGGAACCGTCCGGATTAAGTGTCAACGGCCACCTCTTCTCGCTGATGGCTTACTACGTGGGCGTCGACCTCGGCGCGACGAACGTCCGTGCGGTCGTCGGCGACGAGACCGCGACGGTGGTCGGCTCCGGCGCGCGGGGGACCCCTCGCGGCCCGACCGGCATCGCCGTCACCGAGGCCGTGCTGGGCGTCGTCCGCAGCGCGTGCGCGGAGGCCGACGTCGACCCGGAGTCCGTCGCCGCCGCCGGCATCGGCTCGATCGGCCCGTTGGACCTCGCGGCCGGAGTCGCGCTGGGGCCGGCGAACCTCCCCGACACCGTCGACCGAATCCCGCTCGTCGGCCCGCTCTCGCGGCTGCTCGACACCGACGAGATCCACCTCCACAACGACACCAACGCGGGAGTGATCGGCGAGCGGTTCCACTCCGAGCGCAACCCCGACGACATGGTGTATCTCACGGTCTCCTCGGGGATCGGCGCGGGGGTCGCCGTCGACGGCGACGTGCTCTCCGGATGGGACGGCAACGCCGGCGAGGTCGGCCACATGACGGTCGACCCTCACGGCTTTATGACGTGTGGCTGCGGTCACGACGGCCACTGGGAGGCGTACTGTTCGGGCAGCAACATCCCGACGTACGCCCGCGAACTACACGACGAGGACCCGATCGAGACGGCACTCCCCATCGAAGAGCCGGACTTCTCGGCGGTCGACCTCTTCGAGGCGGCCGGCGAGGACACCTTCGCCGACCACGTGATCGACCAACTCGCCCACTGGAACGCGATGGGGATCGCGAGCGTGATCCACGCGTACGCCCCCCTCGTGGTGAGCGTCGGCGGCGCGGTCGCGCTCAACAACCCCGGCCGGGTTCTCGATCCGGTTCGCGACAAGCTCCCGGACATGGTGTTCATCAACGTCCCGGAGATCCGGCTGACGACGCTCGGCGACGACGTGGTGGTGAAAGGCGCGCTCGCGAGCGCGCTCACCGGCGGCACCGGCGACCGCTCGCGGGTCGAGTCGCCGCCGTGATCACTTCTCGGTCCGGTTCGGCTCCGTGGCCGTTCTCTCTGCCGGCGTCTCCTCGTTCGCGGCTTCAACGGGATTCGCTCCCGTCGTGAGGTACACGTCCCGGTAGCGGCGGAGCTTCCGCACCAGGAGATAGCCGAAGAACCCCTGAAACACGACGACGAAGACGAAAAGCGCCGGCACCTGCGGCAGCCCGGACGCGGACGACAACACCACCGTGGCCGGCCCCACGAGAGTGTTGTACAGCCCGTGGATCGCCGCCGCGATCACCAGCCCCTTGACGACGATCGGTCCGCGGTCTGCCGGGTTGAACTTCGCGAGCCCGAGGTAGTACCCCGCGAACGCCGAGTACACCACGTGGCCGGGGCCGGCGAGCGCGCGCAGCGCGGCGATTCCGTCGCCCGCGCCGAGCGCGGCGATCCCGAACGACAGCTCCGCCGCGTCGACGTTCTGAACGATGTAGAGCAGGTTCTCGATGACGGCGAACCCGAGCCCGGCGATCGCGCCGTACACCGCTCCGTCGATCACCGCGTCGAAACGGGCGTCGGTGTACGCGTACAGCCGCACGGCGAGCAGCTTCACGCTTTCTTCGATCGGACCGACGATGAGAAAGAAGAACAAGACGACGCCGAGAAAGCCGAACGGCTGGAAGAACGGGCGCATCACGCCGTTGAGCACCGCCGCGAACGTCGCGGTCAACACGGACAACAGGAACGTCGCGACCAGAAGCGAGAGCGGCTCGCCGGTCGTGACGTCGGAGACGTACACGTACGCCGCGAGCCCGAACGCGGGGATCGCCGACAACGCCACGAGCACGGCGACGACGGGCTCGAAGAGCAGTCCCACGCCGAACGAGCCGAAGATGCCGAGAAGAATGACGATCGCGACGCCGACGACGGCCGCCTTCGCCGACCGGGTGAGAAGCCAGTACACCGCGACAGAGAGCCCGTCGAGCGAGGTGCGCTCCTCCCACGTGGCGACGTCGTAGAGGTCGCGGTCGCCGTCGGCGGCTCGCTCGACGGGATCCGACCCGGAATCCATACGGCCGGTTTGGGGTCGGGTCGACTTAAGTCGTCGCCGTCGAGGAGCGGGCCGCCCGCCCGGGCGGATGCCGGAGGTTCAAGCCGCCGGGGACGAAACGAGTCGGTATGGCTCTCGCCGGCAGACGCACGGCCCCGACCGGCCGATCGGCTCGAGGTGACGCGGGATGAACGCCCGCGTTCGCGGCATTTACACCACGGCGCTCACCCGGCTCCTGCTCGGGGCCGGCCACGACGTCGTCGATCCCTCCCCGCCGATCCGCCGGCGGTTCGACGCGACGTTTCCGACCGCTCCCCCGGACGTCACCGTCGAGACGACCGACGACCGCGAGGGAGTCGGCGCGACCGGCGACGAGGCGGCCGTCGCGGCGTTGCGCGAGCGCCTCGTCGACGTCGGCATCGACACGTTTGCGTGGACCGACCCGACTCCCGCCGGAACCGTCCTCGACGGCGAGGTGACGGAGACGCTCGGCGGCGGGGCGGTGGTCGACCTCGCGGTCGGGGGGGACGACCCGGCCGACGGCGACGTCGTCGAGGGATACCTCCCGTACGACGCCGTCGACGCCCGGATCGAGACGGGCGATTCGGTCCGGGCGCAGGTGACCGCGTCGGCGCCGCCGTGGGCGTCGCGCCGGCCGGCGCTCGATACCGCGGTGTCTGCGGGCAGCGGACTCGTCACGCTCGAGCCGGGGTCGGGAACCCGCGTCGACGTTCGCGACGACGAGGCGGCCCGCGAGCTCGCCGGCATGGTCGACCTCCTCGGCATCGAGCCGCCGGAGGGGTGGCGCGCCGTCTGGGGACCCGCCGCCCTCGACGCCGAGATGGACGAACTCGAAACGGGATTGGCACGCGCCGTCGACGCCGCGGAACGGCTCGCGGCCGCGGTCGGAGACGCGGCGACCGGAACCGCCGGCGGCGACCTCGCCACCGGGCTCCTGTCGGAGCCGCCGACTCCGGGCCCGCTCGCTCGCCCGAACGCCGGCGTCTGGGTCTGGTTCGGCCGCGAGTCGCGGTTCGCGCTCGACGACGTCCGCCGACAGGTGACGACGACGATGCCGGGCCACCACCGGATCAAGGCCGGTCCGGACTCGGCGTCGGCGGGCGTCGACCTCGCGGAGGCGGTCTGTGACCCCGCGCCCGACGCCGATTTCCCGTTCGCGGCCGTGCGCGAGTCGTTCGGGCCGGCCGTCGGCGACGCGTTCCGGATCGACCACGGCAAGCCCGACGGCCGACTGATCACGCTCGGCGAGGGCGAGGTCACCGACGTCGACGACGACGGCAGCGTCACCGTCCGCCGAGAGATGACGCCCGGCGGACGCTACGACGGCCTCGAAACCCGCCGGGCCGCCGGCGACGTCGCGGTGACGAGCCTCACGGAGGGTCGCTGGTGGTACCCCACCACCTACCGCGGCGCCGACGGGGAGGTGAAAGGCACGTACGTCAACGTGTGTACGCCCGTCGAGGTGTTTCCGACGGCCGCCCGCTACGTCGACCTCCACGTCGACGTGATCAAACACCCGGACGGAACGGTCGAACGGGTCGACGACGGGATTCTCGACGAGTCGGTCGCGGCGGGCGACACCCCCGAACCGCTCGCGGCGAAGGCTCGCAGCGTGGCGTCGGCACTACAGAACGCGTTCTGAGTCGTCGCGTGCGACGGACGGGACGACCGGAGGCCTCAGAAGTGGTTCGCGGGATCGGTCTCGTGTTGGAGTTCGCCGCCGCGACCTCCCTCGACCGTGGAGGCGCCCTGGTCGCCCGAGGAGGCGACCCGAACCGTGACGTCGGTGACTTCCTCGAAGTCCATGATCAGGTCGCGCCGGATGTTCTCGGCGGTGATGTTCGAGACGCCGCAGCCGGAACAGCCACCGCCGAGCTCGACGACGACCTCGCCGGTCTCCGGATCGGCCTCGCGAACGACGCTCGTCCCGCCGTGCATCTGGATGATCGGCATCTGGCCGACCATCCACGTCTCTACCCGTTCCGCGAGGCTCTCGTCGCTCATTGTCCTCCCTTCGGTCCCGACCCTTTGGAAGGTTGCGGTTTGCGACCGGTTCACATCGGCGAAACGAACTACGTCACCGTCGATTGCGCGGAATCGCTGGCGGCGCTCGGCGAAGCCCTCACCGCTCCGGATCGGCGGGCGTCTGCTCGGGGGCGTCCGTCTCGCCGGCCCCGTCGGCGTCGCCGGCCGCCTCGGCAGTCGACGGCTCCCGCCCCGCGCTCGGCAGCCGCGTCGGGTCCGCCGGCTCCTCGCCGTGGACGGAGTCGTCGCGCTCGAGGAGGTACAACAACGGTCCCAGCGCCACCAACACGAAGACGCCGGGAAGCGGCGCGTCGGGAACCGCCGCGGCGGTGGTCACGCCGGCACCGGCGGTGAGCGCGACGAGACCGGCCCACAGCCCCGGCGATCCGACGTCGACGCCGATCCGCGTCGCGTCGCGGTAGACCGCCGCGGCGGCGGCCGCGAGCAGGAGACCGCCGCCGGCGACGAGCGAACCCGTGCCGACGGCGAGCGGTACGGCGTGTGACATGCGTCTTCTTCGGGGGAGACGGGAAAAAGCGTGTCGCGGGCGGCGGCCCGGTCAGGGGGCCTCGCCGGTCTCCAGCGTGAACGAGTCTCGGGGGTACGCCACGCAGGTGAGCGTGTAGCCGTCTTCGAGTTCGGCTTCTTCGAGCATCTGTTGATTGTCGTGTTCGAGGTAGTCCTCGGAGGGGCCGTCGGCGACCCGACCCGCACACGAGACACACTGGCCCTGCCGACAGGCGTACGGGAGGTCCCATCCCTTCTCCTCGCCCTGGTCGAGAATCGGCTTGTTGTTGGCGAGTTCTATCGTCTCGCCCTGCTTGGCGAACTCGACCTCGTAGTATTCGACCTCGTCGTCGGGGATGTCGCCGGGGCCGGCGCTCGCCTCGCTGCCGTCCTCGAGCGCTCCCTCGCCGCCCTCGCCGCCGGCCGGGATCGCTCCTCCGCCACCGCCGCCGATCGCGCGGTTACCCGGCTCGGGAAAATCCGTCTCCGGAAGCGACTCGGCACGGCGTTCGAGAATCTCATCGGAGATGTCGCCGGTGGGCTCCCACCCCGTCCCCTTCAGTGTGCTGACGAGAACGACCGTCAGCGTCGCGATCGCTGCGAGCGCGATCGGCAGTGGGCTGAGCATACCGAGCCTACGCGGAGGCCGTTTAATACCGTTTTGATCGGGCCAATCGGTCGGCGTCTCGGCCGCGATCAGGGCCGAGCGCGCTCGCGCGTCGGAGCCGGCGAGCCCGGAGCGGTCCATTTATCGCGCACGCGACCGACCGGACGGCCATGCGAGTCAAATCTCGGCACCACCTCCGGAGCGACGAGATCGACGCGATCCGCGAGGCGGTCGCCGACCACCTCGGAGTCGACATCGACGGCGACACCTTCGAGTTCGTCGAGTTCGTCGACGCGGACTACGAGCTCGTGCTCGTCGACGGCGACCCGGCGGTGTTTTACGTCGACGACGACGAGCCGTTTCTCACCGTGCGCGGTGCGAACGACTACACGCCGCGGACGGGCATCGTCACCGTCGACGCGGGCGCCATCTCGTTCGTCTCCGACGGCGCGGACGTGATGCGGCCGGGGATCGTCGACGCCGACGCCGCGATCCGCGAGGGCGACCTCGTCGTGATCGCCGAAGAAACACACGACAAGGCGCTCGCGGTCGGTCGCGCGCTCGTCGACGGCGACGAGATGGTCGGCGACAACGGGAAGGTCGTCTCCTCGATCCACCACGTCGGCGACGACCTCTACGAGTTCTCGGCGTGAGGCCCGGCCCGTGGTGTTACCGGTCGACACGGCCGAGCCGTTGTCAGCGAACGATCACCACGGGAACCGGCGCACGCCGTGACACCGTCTCGGCGACGTTTCCGACGAGAAACCGGCGCGCCGCGCGGGTCCAGTCCGCGCCGTGTGCGCCGACCACGACCGTGTCGTACTCCCCGGCACGGTCGAGGATGTTCCGGGCGGGGTGACCGATGCCGACGATCGTGTCGATCTCCCGGTCGCGTGTGGTTGCTACCTCGTGAACCCGCTCGAAGACGGGTTCAGCACGCTCGGCAGCGGCGCTTTCGACGTCGTCTGCGAGCGCGAGCGCCGTCGCCTCGCCCATCATCGGCGACGACGCCCCGACGACGTGTAAGACGGAGACGTCGGCGTCCGGATACGCGTCGAGCGCGTACTCCAACGCCTCCTCGGCGTGCTCGGAGTCGTCCATCGGAACGAGAACTCGTGAGACCATACCTCGAGAACGGTCACCCACCTACCTAAGCTTCCGTGTCAGGCGACGCCCGGAACGAGCACGAAGAAGCCGTACGCCAACGCCGTCGACACCGACGGACCAACGATCCACATCGAGACGTACTTGATAATCGCCCGTGGGTTGAACAGGCTCCCCGCGTCGAGCACCTCCTCGCGCTCGTCCTCGCCGATCGGTGCGGCGGCCGTTCCCTCGGTCTCTCTGGCGGTGATCGCGCCGGGAACGATCCGAGCGTCACCGGTATCCTGTGTGATGGCCTCGCGGAGCGTCACCGGACGAGTCGCACGCCCCCACCCGATTCCGACGATTGTCATGACCGTCGCCATCACCAGACTGATCGGAACTCCGAGCCACGAGAGCGCCGTCGTGATCGTCGACGCGATGCTCATCACGAAGAGGGCCGCGAGCAGGGGGATTTCGCTGAGCTCACCCCCAACCGACTCCATCGTCCGACGCGCGATAGTGAAGCCGCCGCCTCCAATGGCGAGCGTGGCGAGACCGATCGCGGCGTCGTCGGGGAGTCCGCCGACGCCGCTGACCAGCGGCGCGGCAGCGTTTGGCACGTTGCTCGCTCCGGCGCTGAATGCCATGTAACAGCCGATACCAAGCACCACCGCCGTGCTGATGAGCTCTGACGACGTCGTGTTCGGCCCGAACGCCGGCCTTGGAACTGGCCCGTCTCTTTCGAGAATTAGCAACGGGCCGTCCGACGTTCGTATCTGTACCCGCTGGTTGACCGCCGGATAGACGTACCGACCAACCATGCCCCCGATCCAGAACCCGATAATCGGTGTCACGACCCACCAGGAAACGATTCTGGCGACCGCCACGTAGTTGAGCGTCCCCGTCGCCAGCCCGAGACCGGCTATCGCGCCGACGGTCGTCATCGAGGTCGGGACGGGAACGGCGAAGACGTTGGCGATGAGCACTCCCAATCCAATGAAAAAGAGCACGGCGACCCCCGCCGAGAGACTGAGTTCTGTGGTGATGATCCCGCCGCTCAGGGTGGCCATTACTCTCCGGCCCACCGTCCATCCCCCCAAAAACACGAACAACGTCATGAGCCCCGCCGCAGTTGTTTTCGTCACGACCCCCGCACCCACGGGTGGCCCCCACGCGATCCCGGTCGACGAGCCGCCGATGTTGAGTCCGACGAACAAAGACGCGACGACTCCGATCGCGAGAAGGGCCTCGACCATCCAGCGATGATACACCGGTCCTCGTCAAATAACTAGCGTCATTCCGCCGGCCGCCACACTCGACCCGCTGGCGCGGCGTTCCGCGTCGTTCGCGCCGTCGTGGCGCCGAATCAAGAAATCCGCAGAACGGGGTGGTTCCGTCGGGCAGCGTCCGTTCACCGACCGCGAGCCCGCACCTCGACGCGACCCCGACGGCTCCGGGGCGGCCGTCAGTCTTCGAGTTCGAACGCGACCTCGACTTCGGCCTGATACTCTCGGCCGGCGGCGTCTTTGATCTCCACGCCGAACTCCTCGACCTCCGCCCAGTAGACGTTCTCGAGGGTGTCTTCTGCGCGGTCGATCGCCTCGTCGGCGGCGGCGTCGAAGCTCTCCTCGCTCGTCCCGATCAGCGTGATCTTCTTGAAAACCATGTCTGTGTTCACCGTTTGTCCGTTCAACGCGCGGCGTGCGCCGGACAGCCACACACTCGCCGCGCCGGATAATATAGGTTCGGACGCCTCGGGACCTGCCGGCCGGGTCGACGCGCAGCGTCGCTGTCTGTGTATCGACGCGC
>CAZKXC010000056.1:0-4692 GCA_964556645.1 uncultured Halobellus sp. | reverse complement strand
TCGGGACCTGCCGGCCGGGTCGACGCGCAGCGTCGCTGTCTGTGTATCGACGCGCGGGTCGCGACCCTCGATGTCGCCGCCGGTCGGGCGGTCTCCCCCGAGCGTCCGAGGCACGGACGCGCTCGGGGGTAGACACGGGCAGTACCAGTCTTGGGGTGGGTCACGGCAGCTGTCAGTTCGTCCGATACGATGAGCCGGTGAACTACCTCGGCTCACCGTCTACACGTTCGGCTCCGCGCGGGAATCAGTTCGGCATGGTCGAACAGGCAAGGTAAGTCAGCGAACGGGTCACGGCCGGATCTGGTTTTCGACCGTTACACCACGGCGGACTCCGGCAGTTCGACTCACGGACTGCCGGGAGCGCCTTCCATCACGGAGAACTCCTCGCCGTCTGGCCCGACGCCGATCACCGCCCAATCGTACGGGGGTTTCAACGACGTGAGGTGTCGTTGCAGGTCGTCGGCGTTCTCCCGCCACGTGACGAAACAGCGGAGCCGCGGCGTTTCTCCGCCGTCGGCGAGATACGGCTCGAGGTCGTCGTCGTCCATACACAGCGCTGTGACGAGCACGCGCCGCCACTTTCGTTCTGCGACGAACTCGCGTCCGCCCTCGGAGACGGTGTAGCCGAGTTCACGAAAGACATCTCTGGCCTCCGTCGTCGGTGGGATGCTCGCAGGGGCCATCTGAGCGGCTCTTGGTCCGGATCCGTGATAAACTTTCTCACGGATCTCGGTCGCCGACATCGCCGTTGCTCACTCGCGAGCGGCGTCCCACTCGTCGGGCTTGCGGAGGTTTCCGCGGTCGGTACACTGGATTCGACCCATCGCG
Source organism: uncultured Halobellus sp. (assembly GCA_964556645.1). Lineage (GTDB taxonomy): Archaea > Halobacteriota > Halobacteria > Halobacteriales > Haloferacaceae > Halorubrum. The sequence continues at coordinate 3,864 of CAZKXC010000056.1, read as the reverse complement.
GTGCCGAGCGAGCCGCGGTTCCCGCAGGCGAACCCCCGCCGATCGCGGGCGTCGGCCTCGGCAAAGACGACGTGGAACGGACCCGCCGCGTTCTGTGCGCCATCGGTCGATACACACTCGCCCGCCGCCCGCGGTCGTCGACGTCTCGAGTTCCATCCCGGCGGGCGGGGAACGTAAGCGGCGACACGCGGCCCGAGGTCGAGGGTGACCCGTAGGCGGCTCCAGAACCCGTTTCAGGTCCGGAACGATTCTCCACAGCCGCACTCGGAGACGACGTTGGGGTTCTCGACGTGGAAGCCGGCCGCCTGGAGTCCGTTCTCGTAGTCGAGTTTGCTCCCGCCGATGTAGTTCCGGCTGGCGGGGTCGACGAACACCCGCAATCCGTGGTGTTCGACGACGAGGTCGTCCGGCTCCGGCTCGGTGTCGAACCGCATTCCGTAGGAGAGCCCCGCACAGCCTCCCTGTTGAACGAACAGCCGGAGTCCGGCCTCGTCGGTGTCGAGTTGTTCGCCCTCCAGAAGCGACAACGCCTCCTCGGCGGCGGTCGGTGTCACCTCGATCGCCGGGTCACTACTCGTATCGGCCGTTTCGGTGCTCATGCGGACACATAACCGTCGAGCAATAAAAACCCTGCCGGCGACACAGCCTGTTTGGTCCGCCGCGGACGACACGGTTTTGATTCGGTGTGGAGTTAGTGTGTCCATGACGGAGTCGTTGTCCCGCGTCGGCGTGCTCGTCGACGGGGACCCCTCCGGCGAGCAACACGCCGCAATCGAGTGGCTCGACGAACGCGAGGGCGTGTCGGTCGAGGCGATCGCGTTCGAATCGCTCGACGACGGGGTTCTCGGATCGACGAGCGGCCCCGCCGACCCAGCGGCGTCAGCCGGTCCCGCAGCGGCTACCGGCTCCCGTTTTCTCCCCGGAGCGCATCCCGATTCGGGCGTGGACGGCAGCGCCGACACGCGTCACCGCTTCGACGTCCTCTGGTGGCACCGTGCGGCACCGCTCTCTGGCTCCGATCCGCTCGGCGACGCGGCCGGAACAATCGAGTCGTTCCTTGACGATGGCGGCGGGCTGTTCTTGACGCTCCACGCGATGGCGTCGGTCGACGGCCTCTCGATCGAGTCGGTCTCTCCCGATCAGGTCGGCGAGGAGGCGCTCGCGGAGCCGACCGGCGTCCTGTGGCGTTCGTTGTACGCCGACCACCCGGCGCTGGACGCGCTCGAGGGGATCCGCCATCCGCTTCGGAGCCGCGGCAGGGTGCCGGCGGTCCGATACGAGCGGGTACTTCCCGAACGTGGCGAGGTGCTCGCCTCGACGGTCCGCGGCGAGACCGCGGTCCCGGACGAGATGACGGCCGTCTCGTGGACCACCGGCGACGGCGCGGTCCTCGGGCTCGGTGCGCCCGTTCTGTTCGCCGAGGCGGCGGCCGAGGGGCCAGACGGACCCGAGTTTGCCGAGACACGCGATCGGCTCGTCGCCGGCTGTCTCCGGAGCCTCGCGGCCGCGGACGCGACCCCTAGTCGCCCGACCGACGCGGCCGAGATCCGCCGGCTCCGCGAGCGCGTCGACACCACAGGCGCGGACGGAGCCGGCGGCCGGCCCACGTACCACCTCACCCCGCCCGCGAACTGGCTGAACGACCCGAACGGGCTGATCCGGTGGAACGGTCGGTACCACGTCTTTTACCAGTACAATCCGGGCGGTCCGTTCCACAACACCATCCACTGGGGCCACGCCGTCAGCGACGACCTCGTCACGTGGACCGACGAGCCGATTGCGCTCTCGCCGTCGCCTGACGGCCCCGACCGCGACGGCTGCTGGTCCGGCTGTGCGGTCGACGACGACGGGACGGCGACGGTGTTGTACACCGGCGGTGCCGGTCGCGACCAGCTCCCGTGTCTCGCAACGACGGACGACCCCAACCTCCGCACGTGGGAGAAGTACGCTGGGAACCCCGTCATCGAATCGCCGCCGGCCGACCTCGACGTCCTCGAGACCGAACACTGGCGCGCCGAGTTCCGCGACCACAACGTCTGGCGCGAGAACGGTCGCTGGCACCACCTCGTCGGGACCGGGCTCTCCGACGGCGGCGGCGCGGCCCTGTTGTACACCGGCGAGACGCTCACCGAGTGGACCTACGAGGGCCCTCTGCTTGCCGGCGGCCCGGACGCCGGGGCCGTCTGGGAGTGCCCCGAACTGCTCGATCTCGGCGACCGACGGCTGTTACACGTCTCCGATCACGAGGATGTCGTCTACTTCCTCGGGACCGTTGCCGACGACGGGTTCATAATCGAGTCGCAGGGGCTGCTCGACCACGGCGACTTCTACGCCCCGCAGTCGCTCGACGACGGAGACCGCACGCTCACGTGGGGATGGCTCCCGGAGGCGCGTACCGTCGACGCGCAGTGGGACGCCGGCTGGTCCGGCGCGTTGTCGCTCCCCCGGGTGATCGAGACCGCCCCCGACGGCACACTCCGGCAGCGTCCGGCCGCAGAAGTAACCGAACTCCGAACGCGACGGATCGCAGAGAACGCCGCCGTCGACCTCGCGGACGGCGACCGAGACCGACTCGCCGTGGACGGCGCGGCGATCGAACTCGAACTGGCGATCGCGCTCGACGACGCAGACGCCGTTGAACTGTCGGTGTTCGAGACGCCCGACCGGGCGGAACGGACCCCGATCCGGTACGAACGAGACGGAACGTTGTCGGTCGACCGCGCGTTCTCAAGCGGGGACCCGCGAACGTTCGTCGACACCCAGTCGATGGCGGTCCCGCCGTACGACGAACCGTTGTCCCTGCGGGTCTTTCTCGATCGCTCCGTGATCGAGATCTACGCGAACGACCGCCACTGTCTGACGAGCCGGGTGTATCCGACCCGCGACGACGCCGTCGGTCTCTCGGCGGTCGCCGAGGGAGGCCGGGCGTCGATCACGTCGTTATCGGCGTGGGAACTCGGCGAGGCGATGCCGACCGGCGGCTCCGGGTAGTCGACCCGATCGCCGCGAACGCCAATCCGACCCTACCGGTCCGCGGAGCCGTCCGCACCGGCGTCGCCGGGATCGTCCTCCCCGCCGCTCACGGTCTGCTCACCGCTTGCGCCGCCGAGTACCGCCCCGTACTCGCCCTCCGACTCGGTAGCCTCTCGGAGTTGACCCGAGAGCGCGTCGTCGCCGGGCAGCGACGACCCGTCCGCCGGCGGAAGCGGTTCGTCCGGCGTCGGCATATGCCAGCCGGCGAGGGTCCCGATCAGCCGGGTGCGATCCCCGTCGACCGCCAGTCGCAGCGTCGGTGCGAGCGTGCCGCCGAACCGCTCGCGCTGGTCAGCCTCGGGGAACTCCGCGATCGCGTCGAGCGAGTCGCCGGCGAAGTCGTAGTAGTTGAGAAAACTCTGGACGAGTACCTCCTCCTCGTGTGCGAAGGCCATCCACGAGTACGCCTGGAACGGTGCCTCCGGCGGGTTCGTGGCGACGAGTCCGGACCCGTTCAGGGGTCGATACTCGCCGTCGACGGCGTCGGCGACGAAGCCGTACAACGCGTCGGGACCGGTCACACCCGGCGCGAAGGTGTGGACGTGGCTACAGACGAAGAGATAGTAGCGCCCGTCCGCGACCACGACGTGCGGACGTTCGAGCTCCTGGTTCACCTCTACCGCGTCGAGCAACGGCGGGCGGAGCTCCCACGAGAGCGGATCGCCCGACTCCGAAACGGCGACGCCGACGCAGCCGTTGAACTCCCGCCGGCGGGACGTCTCCGCGTCGTCGCCCGGGCGTTCCGGAGCGGGGACGTTGGCCTCGAAAAGCAGGTACGTCTCGCCCGTTGCCGGGTCATCGAAGAACCACGGATCGCGGAACGTGTAGGTC
>CAZKXC010000055.1:9723-14785 GCA_964556645.1 uncultured Halobellus sp. | reverse complement strand
TATCACTCGACGACTTCGACCCAGCCCCGCATACCCTGCGTCTGGTGAGGCGTACAGACGTACTCGTGGGTGCCCGACTCGGTGAAGGTGTGCTCGAAGGTGTGGCCCGCCTCGTCGACGAGTTCGGACTCGAAGCGCTCGTCGACGGCGACGACGTTGTGGCCCCCGCCCTTTCCGGTCCACTCCCAGACGACGGTCGTTCCGGCATCGACGCGAACGTTCGCGGGATCGAACGCGAGCCCGTTGCCGGCGCCGACGGCCACCGTCACTGTGTCCGTTCCGGTGCGGTCGACCGGCTCGGCGTCTTGTTCTTGGCTCCCCTCACCGCCGGTCACGCCGGCACAGCCCGCGGCGGCGGCGAGCGAGACGGCTCCGACCGACGCGACGAGCGCACGGCGCGTGTGTTCGACCATACGGGAGGGTGGGCGCCGGGAGGCTAAAACGTCTCGACAGCGCCCCGACGAGGGGAAGGGGTTTTTGACTGGCACCGCCAAACGAGGCGTATGAGCGAGTGGACCGACGCGATCGTCGGCGAGCGGATGACCGTCGACAACCAGTTCACCGAGCGCGTGACGGCCTCCCGGTTCTCGAGCCAGGAATGGGGGCTCATCATGACCGCGACGGAGTTCGAGATCGAACACTCCAACGACCCGGAGGCCGCACGGCTCGTCGCCGACACCTCGAACCTCCCGGCGGTCATGCCCGAACTCGAAAACGTGCGGTCACAGGTGGCGGCGATGGGCGGCGGTGGCGGCGACGCCGGCGGCTCCGGCGGCGGGATCGTCGACTCGATCCTCGGCGCGCTCGGGCTCGGCGGCGACGGCGACGGCGCGAGCGACGAGGAGATCGAAGCCGCAGAACGGCTCGTTCAGGAGTACGCGGACGAGCTTCAGGCGCACCTCGAGGAGGTCGGCAAGTGGGAGCAGGTGCGGGTCGCGTATCAGGAGTGAGCCGCCGCGGACCGCGGCGACGGCCGACGAAGACGGCTCACTCGACGTCGCTGCCGCGGAACAGGGTCAGTTCTTCGGCCTCGTAGATGTTGATGAGCTCGGTCACTATCTCGTCGTACTCCTCGTCGTCCAATCGGAGCGCGTCGAGCCGTTCGACCGTCTCCTCGTCGAGGTGTATCTGTGGCATGACCGACGGTTCGGCGTCCGAGCAAAAAAACCGTAGGGACGTCGACGGACGGCGCGTCGGCGGCGCGGCGTCGGAACCCTCATTTTCGCGCCGCGCTCAAGCGAGGGTATGAACGATCCGGTCGAGACGGCGCTCGCCGCCGCCTTCCCCGACCGCTCGGTCGACGGACTCGCCGGCGTCGGCCCCTCCTGGAACGGGGGCAACGAGACCGTCGGCGTCGACTTCGCCGACGGCGAACGGGCGTATCTCAAGGTCGCAGTCGAGGGCGACGGGAGCCGGATCGCCCGCGAGCGAGCGGTCGTGGAGTACGTGGCCGCGCGGCGACCGATCGCGGTTCCGGCGGTGCTCGCGGCCGAGCCGACGGGGGAGCCGCCGTATCTCGCGACCGCGTCTGCGCCGGGCCGTGACCTGTTCGCGGCCTTCGAAGAGGCGGAAACCGAGCGGCGCGAGGCGTTGTTGCGAGGCGTCGGCGAGACGCTCGCGGCGCTCCACGCGGAGCGCTTTCGACGCCACGGAGAAATCGTCGGACGTGGAGCGGTCACGGGACGAGAGGAGACGACGGCCGTCGGTTCGGACACCGAGCGCGGAACGGCCGACGGACCCGGTCTGGACGTGGCGACGGCGTCGTGGACGGACACGCTGCTCGCGACGATCGAGCGGACCCGCGAGATCGGAACGACCGACCGGCTCGCGCGCCACTTCGACGCCGTCATCGACTGCGTGAGGGCGAACCGGACGCTGCTCGACGCGGCGCCGGCGGCGCTGGTACACGGCGATATCGCGAAGCCGAACGCGTTCGTGATCGACGGCGACGGCCGGTCGATGAACCCCGAGATCGGCCTGATCGACTGGGAGCTCGCACACGTCGGCGACCCGGTCCGCGATCTCGTCAGAGCGCGCGATCAGCTGTGTAACGGCTTCGACACCGAGGGGCCGAGCCGCCTCGGCGACGCGGTGTACGAGGGGTATCGCGAGCGGGCCGGCGGGCTCCCCGAGGGGGTCGAGGCCCGTCGGCCGATCTACCGGGTCGTCCGGATACTCGGCCGGTCGGGGTTTCTCGACCAGTGGGCGACGTACCTCGACGAGCCCGTGGCCGACCTCGTCGACCGGATCGACGCGGAGTTACACGCGCGGCTCGAAGCCGTTCCCTCGGAGGCGTGACCCGCCTGCGCGCGCCGGCTCGCGGGGGAGCCGTCGTCAGTTCCAGGCGGCGTCGTCGGGGTCGATCTGGCGATCGCCGTCGGTCATCGCGTCGATCGTCTCCAGGTCCGTCTCGGAGAGGGCGACGTCGAGCGCGGCGAGATTCTCCCGCACGTGGTCGCCGGTCGCCTTCGGGATCGGGACGACGCCGCGCTCGAGCGCCCACGCCAGCGCGACGACCGCCGTCGTGGTGTCGGTGCGGTCGGCGATCGCGGACAGCGTCGGGTCGTCGAGCAGGTCGCCGCGGGCGAGCGGGGAGTAGCCGACGAGGTGGTGGTCGAACTCGGCGGCGAGTTCGCGGAGCGTCGGTTGTTTGAACCGCGGGTGACACTCGACCTGATGGGCCGCGATCGGCGAGTCGAGGATCGTCCGTGCCTCCCGGAGCAGGTCCGGCGTGAAGTTGGAGACGGCGACGTGGTCGGTCACGCCCTCGGCGCGAAGTTCGTCGAAGGCGGGAAGCGTCGCCGCCGGCTCGTAGGCTCCCATCGGCCAGTGAACGTACAACAGGTCGACGCGGTCGAGCCCCAGCCGGTCGAGACTCGCGTGTGCCGTCTCGCGAACGTCGTCCGGCGCGAGGTTCTCCGGATGGATCTTCGTGGCAACGACGACCTCGTCGCGGTCGACGCCGGCGGCCGCGAGTCCGTCGCCGACCGCCGCCTCGTTGTCGTACATCTGTGCGGTGTCGACGTGGCGATACCCGGCTTCGAGCGCCGCGACGACGGTCTCGGTACACGTCGTCGGGTCGTCGAGCCCGGAGGTCCCGAGCCCGAGTCCGAGATCGAGCGGTGGCATACCGTCCCTTCTGACCCCGGGATAAAAATACCACCTCGGTCGGATCGCGGCCCCGACGGGGCTGACCGCCGTCAGGCTTATTCTCACCGGCTCGGACGCTGCGACCGTGCCCTCAGAGCCGACCCTCCCGCTCGCCGACGGGTCGCTCCCGATCGGCGCCGTCGACGATCCCCTGCTCGTCGACCCCGGAGTGGGCCTGCTGGCCGACGCCGTCGCGGCGTTTCGAGACGCGGCTCCGGAGCTCGTCGCTCCCGGCCTCGAGACGCTCCGAGCGAGCGTGGGCACCGACCCGCTCGAGTCGGTACCGGCGCTGCCGACGCTCACGGTGCTCGCGGGCGCCCGCGTCTTCGACGCCGCCACCGAGGGGTTTCACGACGCCAGCCGGCTCGCCGCGCTCGTAGAGGCGGATCGCGTGACCCTCCTGACACTCGCGGCGCCGCAGCCGAACCCCGTCCTCGCCGGCGCCGACGGCGGCTGTGTGCTCGTCGAGAACACGGCCGCGGATGGGTCGTCACCCGGTTCGTCTCGATACCGCGTCGGCGACGACGCGACGCTCCGAGGCCGGTACGAGCGGGTCGTCGAGGCGGCCGAGCCGTGGGGGCTCCGAACCCCGAGCCGTCACCGCGTGTACGGCGCGTTTCACGAGCGCTGTGAGGAGCCGGTCGCCGGAGACGTGATTCGGTTGCTCGACGCCGACCCAGAGCCCACGGCCGACGACCCCGTCAGCCCGCGGGTTCGCGCGTACGTCGCCGGGGCGCGCCACGGCGCGCTCGACCGCAGCCTCCGGCGTGCGTGTGAGGACGCCGGCCTGGGGAGCCCGTCGACGTTCACCCGCATCAAGCGCCGGCTGCTCGACGCGGGGCTCGTGGACACGGACCGAGTGCCTCAGCCGGTAGGCCGTCCGCGCGAGCGAATCGTCGCCGGCGAGGCGCTCTCGACCGCGCCGGTCGAAGACGTTCCGGGCGTCGTCGCCGAGGCGTTCGGAGACGGGTGACTCTCGCTCGGTGGCTCCGCGGCGCCCGCGTGCGTCCACCGCCGGCCGATGACTACGTCTGTGAACTCGCGTCGGGGTCGGGCTCGCCGGCGGCGCGCTTTTCGAGTTCGCCTTTGAGCTCGGCCGCGTCGAAGTCGTGGTCCGGCCGAATCGCGACGAAGTCCAGAAAGCGACGGGCCGCGAGCAGTTCGGCCGGCTCGTAGGCCGTCAGCGCCGCGTCGACCGCGGCGGCCGCGCCGATGAGCGGCTCCAGCGCGGCGAGCGCGCTCGCGAGGTCGTACGACCGGGCGTCCGCCCGGCCGTCGTCGCTCACGTTCGTCGCGTCGATCACGTATATCTCGTCGTCGAGGATCAACACGTTCTCCGCGCGGAGGTCGCCGTGAGCGAGGCCGCCGTCGTGGATCCGCCGAAGCACGTCGAACACCGCGGGCGCGAGCTCGCGTTCTCGCTCGTGGTCGACCTCGTCGAGCGTCCGGAAGTCGGGGAGGTACTCCAAAACGACGACCCCGAGGTCGTTCACCTCGAGCGCCTCTATCGGCTCCGGTGCGTTCACTCCGAGCTCGCGAACCCTCCGGGTGGCCTCGAGCTCGTGGCGAGCCATCTCGTACGGCGTCTCGTAGCGCTCGAAGAAGCCCTCCGTGCCGGCGGAGAACGCGCCGAGGTTCCGCCCGGTGGTGAAAAGCGTGTGAACCAGCGTGTTCTGTCTCGTGATCACCTTCACGAAGAGGTCGTCGTCGAGGACCATCGGCGTCGAAAGCCAGTTGTCGGCGTCGAGAAACTCGACGCGAACCGTCTCGCGGTCGTATCGGTCTGCCAACTCGCGAGCGACCCGCTCCAGCTCGGGCCAGCTCACGCTTCCGCGGACGAGTCGGCGGAGCTCCATACACTGGCTCCACGCGCCGGCGGGTGATAAATTGTCGCGCGGTCGACAGCGAGCCG
>CAZKXC010000055.1:5621-9623 GCA_964556645.1 uncultured Halobellus sp. | reverse complement strand
GGCGACGGAGAAAGCGGCGGCTCCGCCGGCGAACCCGTCGACGACGTGCCGAGCGAGATCGACGACTACCTCTCGGAGAACGACGCGACGCTGTACGAGGGAAGCATCATCGACTACACCGGCGAGGACGAGGTCACCGTCGACGTCGGCGCGGGCGACATCGGGTTCGCCTTCGGCCCGCCCGCGATCCGGATCGACGCCGGAACGACCGTCGTCTGGGAGTGGACGGGCGAGGGCGGCGCACACAACGTCGTCTCGGAGGACGCCTCCGCGACCCAGTTCAACAGCGGCGATCCGATCGACGAGCAGGGATACACGTTCGAGGAGACGTTCGAGGAGGCCGGCATCCAGCTGTACTACTGCACGCCACACCGCGGCAACGGCAAGCTCGGCGGCATCGACGTCGTCGCGTGATCGGCTCGCCGGCGTGTCCTCATCGCGTGACCGACACGCCGGCGTATCGTCGTCGAATACACTTCTCGACGGCGAGGCACCGGGTCTGAACGCCGGCCGGGTTCGCGGTCGAAACGGGGTCGGGCCCGGCTACCGGAGACACGACCACCGCACGTCGGTCAGCCGGTCGTTTTCGCCGCGTATCGTCGGCCGGGCGAGGTGGTCGTTGGCGTCGACGCCGCGTTCGGCGAGGGTCCTCAACGCCGCCTCCAGCGACCGGTCTGACCGCTCGACGGCGGCGTCACGGACGTACGGCACGTCCCGCGGCTCGTCGACCGAGTTCGTCACCGCGATCCGGTCGGTGAGGTCGCTCCCGAACGCGTGGGGCGGCTGGTGGAACTCCCAGCCGTTCACCGTGACGAGCAGCCAGACGTCGCCGTTGACGGCGTGGTACTCCCCGGCGACGGCCGCGGGGTCGCCCGCGACGATCCGGTTCAACACGTCGGTCTTCGTTCGATACAACGCGTCTTTCCGGGCGGACCGGACGTTGCTCTCCGTGATGTCGCCGCGGTCGTAGGCGGCGGTCGCCTCGTCTGCCAGCCGTTTTGCGACCTTGTTCACGACGTACAACGACTCGAGCAGGTCGTCGTCTGGATCGAGTGAGTCCACGGGTATCCGGTCGGAGACGCGTCTGTGACCGGCCGATCCTCGGCGATCCGGGATCTTAGTCGTTTCGGCTCCGCCCGACACGATCGGCCGCCGCCTCGCCGGTGTCTCTGCTCAGCAGACGGCCAACGACCAGCTACGGTCGGAACCGCCAACGACCAGCCACGGTCGGGTCCGCCGACGACCAGCCACAGTCGGGTCCGCCGACGACCCGCGGCCGACCACGGTCGGATCGGCGACGGCGGCCCTGCGGATGGATACTTCTTTAACCACGCGAGCCGAGGTGCCGGTAGCAATGTCGTCAGACTCCGTCAAACTGTACTCGGCGATATACGTCGCCCTCCTCTTTGCGGCGGCGCTGAACTTCGTTCTCTTCGAGGTCGACATCGTCGAGTTCACCTACCAGCAGGCGTTCGCCGGCACGATGGTGATCTCCGTCGTCAAGACCGGCTTCATCGTCGCGTACTTCCAACACCTGCGGTGGGAGAACCGCTCGTTGACGTACCTGATGGGGCTCGCGTTCGCGCTGACCATGTTGTTGATGGCGGCGGCGGCGTACTCCATCTCGTGAGGACGGCGCGGATCTTTTTGTAGCCGCGGCGGCACCACGACGTATGGACCTGCGATCTGCGACCCCCGAGGACATCGAATCGATCCGCGAGGTAGCGCTGGCGTCGTTGACCGCCTCGTACGGCCACGCCGTCGACGAGGCGTTGTTGTCGGAGGCGGTCGAGAACTGGTACGGCGCGAGCGACGTCGGCGACGACATCGCCGACCCGGACACCGTCTGTCCCGTCGCGGTCGTCGACGGCGAGGTCGTCGCCTTCGGCGAGAGCTACGTCGTCGACCGGCGCGAGCGAACCGGCGAGATCGACTGGCTCCACGTCCACCCCGACCACCGCGAGTCGGGGATCGGCTCGGCGCTTCTCGAACACGTGGAGGCCGAACTGCGCGGGCGCGACGTCGACAACATCGAGGGGAGCGTCCTCGTCGACAACGAGGCGGGGGCGGCCTTCTACGAGCGCGAGGGGTACGACCTCTTGGCCGAGCGAACCGTCGAAATCGGCGGCGAACGCTTCGAAGAACGGCTCTACCGCAAGCAGATCGGCCGCGACGGGACCCTCCGGGAGGCCGTCTACGAGACGGGCGACGGCGAGACGGTGTACGTCGCCTTCGACGAGGCCGAGCGCGGCTCGATGGACGCGTTCTACCCCGCGTACACCGACGCGGACCACGAGGAGCGGTACGGGTATCTCTGTGGCAACTGCGAGGGAACCGACGTCGCGATCGACACGATGGACGCCGTGGAGTGTCTCGGCTGCGGAAACAGGCGCAAGCCGACGCGGTGGGACGCCGCCTACTGAGGCCGTTACAGCGTTTCTTTGACGCCGAGCACCCGTTCTTCGGCGTCGCGGCCGGGATCGTGTTCGCTCCCGTCGCGGTCGGCGTCGCGGTGGTCCGCCACGGTGCGAGCCATCGCGTCTTCGACGGGCGTCGACTCCCAGCCGAGGGCCGCGAGCGCACAGGTGTCGAGCAGGTGCGGGTACTCGCGGTACAACGGGAAGTCACCCGGCTCGAGCCCGCCCGCCGCGAGGGCGTCCGCGTCCGCCGGAACCGCCGCACACTCGACGCCGGCGGCCTCCGCGATCGTCTCGACCATCTCCGCGAGCGTGAGCGCGCGACGGTCGCCGACGTTGTACGCCGCCCCCGGCTCGCCGCGCTCGGCGACGATCCGGAGCGCCCGCGCCACGTCCTCGACGTATCCGCGGTGCCAGATCAGGTCGCCGTCGCCGGGAACGACCACCCGGTCGTGGGTCAACACGCGGTCGATCCAGTAGTCGAGCCGTTCGGTGTAATCGTGCGGGCCGTAGACGACACACGGCCGGACGGCCATGGCGGCGACGCCGTCGGCGGCGGCGTCGAACACCGCCCGGTCGCCCTCGGCCTTCCGATTTCCGTACGTCGCTTGGCTGTCGTCGGTCGCCTGCTCGGGCGAACACGACTCAAGGGGAGTCTCACCCTCGCGTTTCGGCAGGTGGTCGGCGGCGTACGCCGACCCCGAGGAGACGTAGACGTAGCCGTCGACGTCGGCGAACAGGTCGGTCGCCGCCTCGACGTCGGCCGGGTGGTACGCCACGCAGTCGATGACGATGTCCGGGTCCGCCGACAGCTTGGCCGTCTTCAGGTCGCGGTCGTTCGTTCGGTTCCCCTCGACGTGGGTGACGCGGTCGTCGTCGGCGAAGGGGTTCTCGTGGGTGCCGCGGGTCAGCGTGGTGACCCGATACCCGTTGTCCAGCAGGTTCGTAACCGTGTGTCGGCCGATGAACCGCGTGCCGCCGATGACGAGCGCCGTGTCTGTCATACCCGTGGTCCGGCCAGCGGCGACAAAAACGTGACCGAAGCGGAACGCCGGCCGCGTCACTCCTCGGTGCGCGGCCCGCTGCCGCGCCACCGGCGGTACAACAGGTACGCGATCACGAAGCCGGCGCCCCAGTACGCGACGGCGAGGAGGGCGATCCGAAGCCCCGTGAACAGCTCGGTCGTCGGAATCCCGGCCATGGTACCGCTCGGCGTCTCGGCGGGATAAACGCTCCGAGCGATGGACAACTACTCGGTAGTCGAGTTCCTACCGCCGGCACATGAGCGGACCCAGTCGACGGCGGCCGTGGCTCGCCGTGGTATTAGCGCTGTTGATATCGGGGCTGGGACACGCGTATCTCCGGCGCTGGGCGCGCGCGTTCGGCTGGTACGCCGTGATCACCGCGACGCTGGTGTTTCTCGTCCCCGACGCGGCGGTCGACCAGCTGCTGGCGCGCGAGGCCCCGCCGGTCGCCGACGTCGCTCCCGGGCTGGCCGCGGTCGTCGCCAGCGTCGTCGACGCCTACGTCCTCGCGGTCCGGCACAACCGTCGAGAACGCGAGTCCGCGGCCGCACCGGCCGCCG
>CAZKXC010000055.1:0-5521 GCA_964556645.1 uncultured Halobellus sp. | reverse complement strand
CCGACGACGCCGGCGCCGCCGGGAACGGTGGCCGCGTCACGGAGTGGCTCGGCGACCGGATCGGTCGAGGGAAGGGGCGAACCTCCGAGGCGTCGTCTGCGGGGTCGATGTCGGCGGGGGCGACGCCGTCGACGACCGAGTGTCCACACTGCGGCCGTGGGACGGACGCCGAGCTCGACTTCTGTCAGTGGTGTACCGAACCGCTCGACGCCGACGGCGGCTGAGCTGGCCGGCGTTCTCGGCTCGGCGTCGGGTCTACAGATGAGCAAGGCGAGTGCCTCGAGGTCGATCCCGAGGCAGTTCACGAGCGCCGTGTCTCGACGAACGCCGTCACGTCCGACAGCTCCGCCTGGCCGATCCCGTGTCCGGTGGGATACGTCTCGTACGTCACGTCCGCGCCGGCCGCCGCCAGCCGCTCGGCGGCCGACGCCGATCGCGACTCGGGGATCACCCGGTCGCCGGAGCCCGCGCCGACGAACACGGGGGTCCCGTCGAGCCCGTCTGGCGAGCGGTCGGCGTGAGACGCCGGGAGGTAGCCGTGGAGCGCGACGACCCAGGCGTAGCGGTCGGGAGCCTCGAGCAGGCTCGCGAGGCTCGTGATCGCCCCCTGGCTGAAGCCGAGCAGTCCGATCCGGGCGGGGTCGATGTCGTACGCGTCGACGGCGGCCGTCACGCTCTCAGCGACGAGATCGAGGCTGCGCCGAAACTCCTCGGGGTGAGGCTGGCTCTCGTGGAGCCCGCCCGCAGAGAGGTCGAGCTCGTACCAGGTGTACCCGCCCTGGAGCGGGTCGGGCGCGCGCAGGCTGATCACGTGGTGGTCGTCGGGAAGCGCCTGCGCCACGGGAAGCAGGTCCTCCTCGTCGGCGCCGCGGCCGTGAAGCACGACGACGGCGGGGGCGTCTCCCGTGGTGTCGTCGGGGGCGACGTGTGCGTGTTCGAGCGGAAGCTGGGTCACGGCGTCATCTTCGGCGCCTCGCGGTATCGGTCTGTCGACCGCGGCCGGCGGCGTCGGCCCGCGTCGGAGTCCGGACTCATCCCAGAATCGTCGCACACTCCGGACAGACGCGAAGGCCGTCCTCTCCCTTCGATCCCGCGCCCATCGGAACGGTCAGCCCGTCGTCGTCGGTCAGTACGTCGAGCTCTGCCCCGCTGATCCAGGCGTCACAGTGCGGACAGCGCGCCTCGTCGAGTCCCATGATGACGGTCACGTGCCGTGGAAACAAAAAGAGCCGAGTCGGCTCGGGCCGGCCGGCGCCGACAGCGGCGCCCGACGCGTCACGGCTCCGGCTCGCTCAGCCGCGAAGCGCCTCGACCGGCGGATCGTTCGCGGCCTTCCACGCCGGGTACAGCCCGCTCAACACGCTCGCGACGACCGCGAAGCCGAAGCCGGCGACGACGTACCGGACGCTCGGCCAGCCGAACACCGCCAATCGGTCGCCCGCGAGCAGCTGAAACACGACGAGTCCGGTGCCGACGGAGAGAGCGGCTCCGACGAGCCCGCCGAGGAGTCCCAGAAACGCCGCCTCGGCGAGGATCATCCGGAGCACCTCGCCGCGGCGAACGCCGACGGCGCGGAGGACGCCGATCTCCCCGCGTCGTTCGATCGTGCTCATCAGCATCACGTTGAGAATCGCCACGCTGGCGACGACGAGCGAGATGGATCCGATGCCGAGCAGCGCGAGGTTCAACGTGTTCAGAAAGGAGTCGACGTTCGCCTGTGCGCTCGCGAAGCTGGTGACGCTGAGCGTCTCGTCGTCCGGCTCGTTGAACTCCGCGTCGAGCCGGTCGGCTATCGCCGTCGCCGCCTGTCCGTCCTCGGCCACGATCGTCACGCTGTCGTAGGCTCCGTCCGAGAGCGCCGACGACGGCAGAACCAGCTCGTTACCCCCGGGTCCGAAGCCGCTATCGGACTCGATGAGCCCCACGATCCGATACAGCTGGCCGTCGTACTCGACCGGATCGCCGAGTTCGAGCCCGAGGTCCGCTGCCGTGTCGTCGCTGAGCAGCGCCCCGGTCCTGAGCCGATCCGGTGCCTCTCCGGCGGACGTCTCGTACAGGGCGCCGGCGTTTGTCACTCCGGTCACCGTGACCCGCCGTGACTCGCCGCGACGCGTCGACAACGTCGTGCTGTCCGACCGTTGTGGAACGACCGCGGCGCCGACGACGACGTTCTCGATGTCGTCGACCTGTGATTCCGTCACGCCGTCGGCCGCGCTGTCCGCGCCGGCCGACACCGACACCTCGTTCGTGAGCGACCCGAGATTCGAGTCCGCCTGTTGTTGAAGCGCCGCGCCCGTCATCCCCAGCGAGGCGATGGCGACCACGCCGATGACGATGCCGAGCGTCGCGAGTCCGGTTCTGATGCGATTTCGCCCGAGATTTCGCCACGCCATCTGGACGCTCGGGAACCGCCAGAGGAGGTCGAGGACTCTCATGCCGTCACCCGTCCGTCGACGAGTTCGACCACGCGGTCGCCGTACTCGACGAGCTGCTCGTCGTGTGTCACCGCGACGACGGCGACGTTCTCGTTGGTTTGTAACGCGGTCAGCTCCTCGAGAATCGTTTCGCCCGTCTCTCTGTCCAGGTTGCCGGTCGGCTCGTCGGCGAGGACGATGTCGGGCTCGTTGATCAACGCCCGAGCGATGGCGACGCGCTGGCGCTGGCCGCCGGACAGCTCGTCCGGGGTGTGGTCGAGGCGGTCGCCGAGCCCGACGCGCCGGAGCAGGTCGACCGCTCTGTCGCGGCGATCGATGGTCGGCTCCCACATCGACGGGAGTTCGACGTTCTCGACCGCCGTCAGCGTCGGCAGCAGGTGGAACTCCTGGAAGACGAAGCCGATCGCAGACCGTCGCTCCTCGGTCAGTTCGTCTTCGGTGAACGCGGTTACGTCTCTGGTTTGAATCCGCACCGTTCCCGTCGTCGGCGTGTCGAGCAGGCCGATCACGTTGAGCATCGTGCTCTTGCCGGAGCCCGACGGGCCGATGACCGTGACCATCTCTCCTCGCTCGGCACGAAAGTCGACGTCCGCCAGCGCCTCGATGGTCTCGTCGCCGTTCTGATACCGCTTCGTCACGCCCGCAAGCCGGACGACGCCTACCTGCGACCCCATAGATACACCCCACATGCGACCGCGAACACGACGACCGCGACGCCGATGCCCGGGAGGATCAGTCCGCGGGAGTCGTCGGTGGTGGCAGCCGCCGAGCCGTCTGCCCCACCGCTCGCGTCGCCGCCGGACGCGGCGGATGCGGAGCCGATCTCGAGCGTCTGTGTCCGGGTCGTTCGCTCGTTTTCCGCGATGTAGGTTATCTCGACGGGGACCGCAGAGACGTTCGGTGCCGTCTCCGCGGTGAGTTCGAACGTTGCGAACTCGCTCGCGTCGACGCTCCCGACGAAGAAGTCGGCCGACGGCGGCACGGGGGTGACAGCGCTCGTGTTCTGGACGCGAACGGTCACCGACGAGACGTTCGTCCCGCCAACGTTCGCCGCGTCGCCCTCGAGTTGTACTCCGGTCGCGGTTCGTGCGCTGTCGACGCTCGTGAGTTCGATCGCGCCGAGCACGCGTTCTTTTTCGCCCAGATCGACCGTTTCCGTGGCCGTGTACCGCTCGTCGAGCGCGGTGTAGCCGGCCGTGAACGTGACCGTCGACTCCGAAACCGCGCGGGTGTCGACGGTGACCGACCGGTTTGCTCCGACGCCGATGTCGTCGAGACGCACCCGTTCGAACTCCTCGTCGCCGGTGGCAGCGGCGAGTGTCACGTCGGTCAGGTTGGCGTTGCCGACGTTTCGCACCTCGACGCTCGTGCGCCCGAACTGGTCGTCGGCGACGGTCGCGTCGAGCTCTGCGCGAACCGCCGGCTCCTCGACCTCGACGTACACCAGCTGTTCGTAGCGGTCGATTCCCGGGCCGGTGTGATCTTCGATATAGACGACGACGGAGAGCATCCGGTCGCCCGGCTCCGCGAACGTCGTGGGAATCGGAACGGTCACTGAACCGCCCGGATCGACGGTGCTCACGTCGTCGACGCGGCTCACGATGTCGAGCGTGTCGCGGTCGCGGACGCGAACCGAGTCGATGTCGACGGCGCCGTCGCTGCTCGCGAGGTTCGAGACGGTCGTTTCGACGACCGTCGTCTCGCCGGCAATCGGGGTCGACTCCGCCGTCGCCGACACCTGGACGTTCTGGTCGGACTCCTGTGCGACTGCCGTCGGAACCGATCCACAGAGCGCGACGAGCAGCACCGTGACGACGGCCAGCGATCGGAGCGCGCTCACGCCGCCCGCCTCCGAGACGGACGGTCGGTCGAACGCGTCCGTGTCGTCCGGTCGCCCCGCCGCGTTCGATCGGCGGGGAGCGCGCGACGAGAGGGCCACAGAACCGGTCGCGTGGTCCGTTGTGATGCTGTCGGTGGGAGGGAACGCTGCGGGGACATACGCTGTATCGGGGCTCGGCTGGGTCGGATAAATTGGTTGTGCTTCGGCGGCTCGAGCGGCAGAGCGCCGTCTGCGTCCGGCATCGACGCCGGCCGCGTCCGGGCGCTAAAAGAACGGGCGGTTTAACCGTCCTGCCACACAATCTGACGATCATGAGCGGTTCTACTGAAGGCGACCTCACCAAGACCGGTATGTCGTTGAAACACGACCGGGAATGGGACTACGAGCTCGACCGGATCGTCGAGGCGATCGAAGAACGGGACGCGACGAAGGTCGGCTTACAGTTCCCCGAGGGGCTCAAACGCCGCGGTCCCGAGGTCGCCGACGACCTTCGGGCGGTCGCCCCCGACGACGTGACGTTCATGTTGTCGGGCCAGCCGTGTTACGGCGCCTGCGACCTCGACACCTACCTGATGCGCCGGACCGACGTGTTCGTCCACTTCGGACACACCCCGATGAAGGAGTCCGACAGCATCGTTTACGTCCCGTTGTTCTCGAACGTCGACCCGTTTCCGATCATGGCGGAGTCGCTCGAAGAACTGCCGGACCCCGACGAGGACGCCGACGTGGGGCTCGTGACGACCGCCCAGCACATGAACCGGTTCGAGGAGATGACGGACTGGCTCGAAGAACGCGGCTACGAGGTGCACACCCGCCGGGGCGACGACCGCCTCACGAAGGAGGGACAGGTGCTCGGCTGCAACTACGCGTCGGCCGACATCCCCGCAGACCAGGTGTTGTACGTCGGCGGCGGCAAGTTCCACCCGGTCGGGCTCGCGATGGAACACCCCGAAAAGACCGTCGTCATCGCCGACCCCGTCAACAACGCCGTCTCGATCGCCGAACACGACCAGTTTCTCAAACAACGCTACGCCTCGGTCCACAAGGCGATGGGCGCCGAGAAGTGGGGCGTCATCTTCTGCACGAAGATCGGTCAGGGCCGCTGGGACCAGGCGCAAGAAATCGTCGAGAACAACGAGAACGCCTACCTGATCACCATGGACGAGGTGACGCCGGACCGCCTGCGCAACTTCGACATGGACGCGTTCGTCAACACCGGCTGTCCGCGGATCACGACCGACGACGG
>CAZKXC010000054.1:0-15265 GCA_964556645.1 uncultured Halobellus sp. | reverse complement strand
CGGGGTCTTTCACGAACGCGTAGCGGTTGCCACACGACTCGGGGTCGCGGTAGTCGTCGACGCCCTCGGCCATCAGCCGGTCGTACGACTCCTGAAGCGCGTCTTCCGGCACCCGCACCGCGATGTGGCCCCACGCGTCGCCGAGCTCGTACGACCGCCCGTCGTGGTTGTAGGTGAGCTCGAGCAGCGCGCCGTCGTCGTGAACCGTCTCCGGGCCGAGAAACACGTTGGTGAACGTGTCGGCCTCCCAGCGGCCCTTCTCCTCGTAGTTCAGGTGGGTCTTGTACCAGTCGAGGCTCTCGTCGAGGTCCTCGACGCGAATCATCACGTGA
Source organism: uncultured Halobellus sp. (assembly GCA_964556645.1). Lineage (GTDB taxonomy): Archaea > Halobacteriota > Halobacteria > Halobacteriales > Haloferacaceae > Halorubrum. The sequence goes on along the minus strand of CAZKXC010000054.1, from coordinate 14,933 downwards.
TCGAACGTCGTCTCCATACTCGTTCATCGATCGTTCGGCTAAAAAGCGTACTGACCGAGGAACCGACCCGACCGCATCGGGGTCGCGGCTGTCACGGCGTGACACAAACCGTCGTTTGTGTCTCCGTTTCGTCTTTTTGAGCGCGGCGAGTGGAACGCGTATGAGCCGCGACACGGGATCGACGCCCGCTCGGACGCTCGTCCGCTCCGGGTCCGCCGGCGTCTCGGCGGCCGCAGAACGGCTCGCGTTCTGGACGGCGGTCGCGTTTCCGACCGTCTACGTCGGGGTCGCAGCCCTCCGCAGTTGGATCCCGGCGTTCGGCGCGGTGGTCGTCACCCTTCTCGCCGTCAACGCGGCCGCGCTGCTCGTCGGCCACTCGCACAAGATCGACCGGCGCGAACCCGCCGATCGGGACGGGTGAGCGGGCCGGCGGTCAGTCCCGCCCCGTTCCGGAGTCGGCAGGGACTTGTCGGTGCCGCCCGGACGAGACGTATGGATGTCACCTATCTCCCGTACGCGCTGCTCGCGATGGGTGCGTACGCGCTGGTCTCGCCGCTCATGCGGGTCGCGACGACCGGTCCCGACGCCGTTCCGAGCGACGTCGCCGTCATCGTCTCGAACACGCTCCTGATCGCGATCGCCATCGGCGTCGTGTGGTACACGGATCAGGGGTTCACGACGCACCTGGGGTCTCCGAAGATGGCTCACGTTCTCGCGGCCGGCGTCTTCTTGGCGATCGGCATCCTGGCGTTGTATCGGTCGGTCTCGTTGGGTCCCGTGAGCGTCGTGACGCCGATCTTCGCGCTCTTTTTGGTGTTCTCGTCGCTGATCGGCGTCGTTCTGCTCGGCGAGTCATTCTCGGCGCGCAAGGCGCTCGGGATCGGCTTCGCCGTCGTCTCCGTCTATCTCGTATCCGGCGCTTGAGACGCGCCAGCGGCGGTATCCGTCGGCCGCGTAACGAAACCTGTTTATAAACGCCGACGGTAGGTACAACTCCGCAGTGTCCTCCGTTCCGAACCCGTTCCGTCTCGTCATCCTCTACGTCGGCTTTGCGCTCGCGCGTCTCGGACTGATCGACCGCCACCGCGTCGTCCGCACGACGGACCTGGCGTGGCCGCGGATCGTCACCGGGATCGCTCGCATGTCGAAAAACGCCGTCGACGTGGCGATGGTCGGCGTCGCCATCGGCACCAGCGCGGTCGCCGGCGTCGGCTTCGCCGGCCCCTTCTGGGGGCTCGCGTTCGCCATCGGCGGCGGCGTGGCCGGCGGCACCATCGCGCTGGTGTCTCAGCGCTACGGCGCCGACGCGGTCGGAGAACTCGGCGACGCCGTCCGCGCGAGCGTTCTCCTCGTGGTGCTCGTCAGCGTCCCGGTGACGGTCGTCTTCTGGACGATCCCACACGAGCTCATCTCGCTCATCAGCAGCAACGAGACGGCGATCCGGTTCGGCGCCGACTACCTGCGGATCGTGGGACTGGGAGTGCCGTTCGCCGGGCTCAACCTCGTCGGGAGCCGCGTGCTCGTCGGCTGTGACGACGCGTACACCGCGATGCAGCTTCGCGCCGGCGGCGCGGTCGCGAACGTCGTGCTCAACGTGGGGTTCATCTTCGGGCTCGGCTGGGGGGTCGAAGGCGCCGCGCTCGGCACCGTCCTCTCGAACATCGTCGTCACCGCCGCGTTCGCGGCCGGCATCTCCCGCGGTCGGCTCCCGCTGCTCGGCGCGTTCCCCGTCGCCATCGACCCGCTCGGCTCGTATCTCAACCCCGACATGCTACACGACCTCGTCGAGATCGGCCTCCCGGTCGGCGCCCGCAACCTCGTGTGGACGGCCGCGGAGTTCCCCATGCTGTTCGTGCTCGACATCTTCGGCGAGAACACGGTGGCGGCGTTCGTCATCGCGCGCCGGATCTGGGGACTGATGAACACGCCGGGGTGGGGGTTCGGGCTGGCCTCGTCGAGTCTGGTCGGCCAGGAGCTCGGCGCCAACGACCCCGACGAGGCGGCGGCGTACGCCCGTGACATCATTCGGTTCTCCGTCGGCACCTACCTCGTGAGCGCGGCGCTCATCGCGGTGTTCGCGACCGAGATCGTCGTCCTCTTCGCCGACAGCGCGGCGAGCCCGGAGGTTCCGATCGCCGTGAACCTCGTGTACGCGGCCTGTTGTGCGGTGGTCTTTCAGGGGATCTCCGGCGGGGCCGCGGGACCGCTCGACGCCGCCGGCGACACGAAGATTCCGTTCGCGAGCCAGTTTATCGGGATGTTTCTCGTGTCGATTCCGCTGGCGTACGTCGGGGCCACCACCGCGCTCGGGCTGTGGGGACTCTACCTCGCGTTCCTCGCCGAGACGACGATCCCGGCGGCGATCAACTACTGGCGGTTCCGGTCGGGCAAGTGGAAGGCGATCAGTCAGGCGTACCGTCCCGACACGGTCGTCGCCGACGACTGAGGTGGGGTCCGGTGGGCGGCCGCTGCGCTCACCACGCCTCCCGAAGCATCCCCTCGATCCGCTCCGGAGACGCGTCTATCCCGGTCGGCGCGCGCTCCATCGGCGAGTCCTCGGCGACGAACTCGGCGATGGCGGCGAGGTCGGCCTCTCGCGTGGGGCCGAGTTCGCGGAGACGGTCGGGAACGCCGAGCGCGTCCCGGACCGACGCGACCGCGTCGACGACCGCCTCCGCGACGGCGTCGTCGTCGCGGCCCGCGGTGTCGACGCCGAGCCCGGCGGCGAGCGCCCGGCGGCTCGCGTCCACCCGGTCGAAGAGAAACGCGAGCACGTGTGGGGCGACGACCGCGTGGACCGCCCCCTGCTGGACGTCGTAGCGCCGCGCGAAGCCGTGGCCGACCGCGTGGATCACGCTGACCTTCCGGTCCATCTGGACGAGCGCCGCGCCGACGGCCGCCCGGTCCATCGCCGCCGCCTCGTCGCCGCCGCGGTCGCCCACGGCCACCGGAAGCCCCTCGCTCAACAGCCGAAGCCCGTGGATCGCCGCCGCGTCGCTGACGGGCGAGGCGTCGCGCGCGTAGACGGTCTCGACCCCCTTGTCGAAGCCGTTCATCGCCGAGCGCGCGAGCACGCCCCGCGGCGTCGTCTCGAACGCCGCGGGGTCGACGAAGGCGGCGAGCGGCATCGCGGAGCCGCTCACGGTGACCGGCTGGTCAGTCGGCGACGCCGCCGCCGACAGCACCGACAACGACCCGCCGGCCGATATGTCGGCACCCGCGAACGTGGTCGGCACCACGACGACGGGCAGCGTCGGCTCACCGGTCAGCGGCGCGACCGCCCCGTCGCCCGCGGCCGCTTCGAGGTCCTCGAGGTCGCGTCCGTCGGCGTCGAGCACCGTCGCCTGGCGGGCGACGTCGAGGCTGCTGCCGCCGCCGACGGCGACGAGCGCGTCCGCGCCGGTCTCCGCTGCGGCCTCGAGGACGCCGAAGGCGGTCTCGACCCGTTTTTGTGGCGTCGTCTCGTCGAACGTGCCCGCGTGTCGCTCGCCGAGTCCGTCTCGAATCGGGTCCAGCAGGTCGTCGTTCGCCCCGACGGTCGACCCGCAGACGACGAGCGCGTCCGCTACTCCTCGGTCGGCGAGATACGCTCCGAGCTCCTCCGTGCGGCCGCGTCCGTACACCACCTCACAGCCGGCGTGTGTCTCCTCGAATCGGTCCGCGATGGGCAGCATACCCGTCGTACTGGCCCGGACAAGTTGTAACTGTGGGCGGCTCGGAGTAGTCTCGACTCTGTCGTCGGGCCGTCCGAGCCCGCGCGTTGCTGGCTTCGCGTTCGAGTCCTGTCAGAAGTAGATCACCCATCGAATACTTTATAGATCGGTGTAAGTATCGTCAACTGTCAGGATGAATCTTCCAAGCAGAATTTTTGCGATCGGGGGTGCTGGGAAGGCTATCACCTACGAGCTGTTGAAAGCCGACTGGGTCCAGGAAGCCGTCTTGCGTCCGCGGCCGAACCCGGAGTCGCTGACGGTCACCGTGATCGACACCGCCGAAGAAGAGGAGAACCGCGACATCGAACGAATCAACGAGATCGAACGAGAAATCCAGGAGACGAAAGACCGCCTCCGGAACGAACACACCGGCCGTCCGGGAGAAATCACGATCGAGTACCTCCCGCTCACCCGAAACATCCAGCTTCACGATCAGAACGACCTCATCGGGGAGGCGGCGGTACCACGAATCGCCTCCGGGATCGGCATGGACGAGGAGAACTGGTGGCTCAAACCCGAGTTCATCAACGAGAACCTCGATTTCGCCACCGGCGTCGTGCGCAAACGCGGGCTGGGGAAGGCGCTCTACTACAAGGCGTACGCCGAGGACGACGACGTGCGAACGGCGATCGACCTGCCGGGCCGCGGCAAGGTCGCGGTCATCGTCGGGCTCGGCGGCGGCTCCGGCTCGGGCATCTTCATGGACCTCGTCGAACACCTGAAACGGACCCAGCGAACGGCGGAGATCACGTTGTTCGGCGTGTTGCCGAACGACGACGAGGGGAACGCCGAGAACGCCAACGCCCACGCCGCGCTCTCCGAGCTCGAACAGCTCAGCTTAGAGGGCGACGACCTGTTCAAAGACCGCATTCTGATACCCATCGACCCGACCGGCTTCGGCGGCAAGAAGGCGAACATCCTCCAGAGCTCTGATGCCCTCCTGGAGTTCGATCGGGCGGCGATCTACCTGATCGCCACCTACTACAACATGATGGACATGGAGGACCCGTTCGCGAACGCGCCCTCCTACGCGCCGTTCATCGTCGGGGTCCCACAGGTCCTCCGGTACAACGTCGACGCCATCCAGGACGCCAAGGGGATGACGAAGGAGATTCTGACCGCCAAACAAGACGCCATCGAGGCCGAGGCGGACATCTACGCCGGCGTCGACCGTTTCCTCTCGCGCGAGTGGAGCCCCGACGGGATGAACGGCGAGCTCCACGACTCCGACCGAACCGACCTCGAGAACCGGCTCGCCAACGTGGAGTCGTTGTTGGCGATCGACCTGTTCACCGAACTTGAGTACGAGTCGGTCTCCATCTACCGCGAGATCATCTCGGAGGCGCGGGCGGAGACCGACGACATCGTCGAGCTCATCGACGTGATCGGCGGGTCGATCCGCGCCGGCACCGCGGAGGTGAACGCCGACGGCGAGCAGTTCGTCGACAGCATCGACAAACAGCTCGGCGACGTCGTCGGCGACGAGCTCCGTCGTCTCGCCCACCGCAAGGACCTGCTGGTGCGGCTCCGCGCCGTCGACGACAACCGCGTCGAGAGCACGATCAGCTACCTGCTCGCGTTAGAAGACGAGGGGATCAACGCCGGCGTCCGGCTCAACCAGCTGGAAGCCAAACTCGACGAGGCCGTCGACCGCCGCGACCGCCTCCAATCGGACCTCGAGGACGCCGAGGCCGAACTCGAAGACCAACGGCGCTCACAACAGGACGAGGTCGACCGCCGCGTCGACGAGTGGGAGCGGTCCGTCCGCCCGTTGTACGAGGAGTACGCCGACTGCCGGTCGCTCGACGCCGAGGGGATGGCCGACTCGCTCGAGGTCGCCCTCGAAACGTTCGTTCGCGAGGTCGCGAACGCCGAAACCGAAGAACAGGTCGACGCGATCGACGTCGCAGGCGCCCGCGAGTCGCTCAGCGAGCTCTCCGAGGAGCTCGACCGCGTCGGCATCACGATCACCGAGACCGAACGCCGGATCAACGGGTCGATGGCCGACCTGACGGAGGCGAAGAAGTCGTTCCTCCGGATGAACGAGGACGAGGGGACGCTCGAATCGATTCTGCCGTTTTCCACCTCCAGCGAGGAAGAGCGCAAACAGGCACAGAAGAACTACCGGATGAAACGGAATCAGCTCGACGACAACGAGGTGTTCACGATCTCGCGGGCCGGCGACTCGTTGTCGGTCGATCTGGAGTTCACCGTCGACACCGTCACCCGGCGGATCGACGCCGAGATCGAGGACCGTCGCCGCGAGATAATCGCGGAGACGCGCGCGGAGCTCGACGACGACCATCCGGGAGCGATCGACGCGATCGAACGCCAGCTCGAGTCCGGCGCGAGCTTCGCCGACCTCACGCGGGAGTTCGAGGACCTGATCAGAGACGAGATCGTCGAGACCGACGAGATCGAACGCCGGCGCGACGAGCTCGCGGCGGACCTCGAGGAGGCCGAAGCCAAGGTCGAGCTGTACGACGGAACGGTGAGTCTCTTCGAGGAGCTCAACGGTCCGCGCGACGCGTTCGTGAACGCACAGACGACGTACCGTGACCTCAGAGAACGCTACAACGAGAGCCGCCAGACGGCCGTCTCGACGGAGACCGAAGAATACCGGTACATCAAGACCGTCAAGCCCCGCGACATTCTCCAGCTGCGCGACGACACGAACATCGCCGAGAGCAAACTGTTCGACGACCGGACGGAACGCCAGCGGCTCCGCGGCTCCTTAGAGGACCTCGCGAAGAACGCGCACAACCCCAAGTACACGGGGATCAGAAAACGCCGAATCAGCAGCAACCGCTCCCGGTACAACGAGATGAACATCGTCGTCGGCGTGATGAGCCGGGCGATAGATCAGATCGGCGACGCGGCCGACCTCAAGTCGGTCTTTCAGGGGGCGTACAACCTGGGTGCCGGCAGCGAGAACTACGCCTCCTTCCCGGTCGAGGCCGGCGGCCGCTGGGACATCGGGCTCGGCATCTTCATCGGCGGGGTGTTCTTGGACAACCTCCGTGCGGAGGTGGAAGCCGACGGCTACCAGACCGGCTACCGAGCCAGAGAACAATCCGACGACACCGACATTCTCGTTCACCACACGCTGGGTCTCGAGGAGGGCTACTACGTCCGCAGAGGCGAGGTGTTGAACCTCGAGAATCCCAACGACGCCGAGTTCTTCCTCCGAAACGAGACGGAGATCCGGTCTGACCTCCTGGACGAGTACACCGACCGCGTCGCCTTCGCGGCCGAGGAGACGCGGAGCGATGCGCCCTCGGAGACGGACGGAGGGCGTGATCGGTAGATGACGGCGATCGGCGAGTTCCTCGAGGAGAACGGCGAGAAGGTGTTCCTCGTGGTCTACTTCGCGGTGATGGTGATCGTCGCCGGCCCGCTTTTTCTCTCGCTCGGCGAGGCGTGGCAGGCGTCCGACGTGGTCCGGCCGCTGATCCTGGCGTTGAACCCGCTCGTGTCCGTCACGCTCGAACAGTTCTCGGCGCTGATGTTCGGGATCTATCTCGGCCTGCTGGTGCTTTTGACGCTCGACCCGAAAAAACGGGTTCAGGGCGCGTTGCTCTGGTTCGGCACGGTCTCGGCGCTCGTCGGCTTGTTGTCGATCGGATTGTTCATTCCGAACATCGACTTCGGGGCCAACGCCGCGTGGGTGCTCGGCGGGTTCGTGGCCGGCGGGGTCGTCGGCGGCGGCGGCCAGCTGCTCGAGGTCCGGACGGCGAGCGCGCTCGAGTTCCGCCGCTCGGCGACGCTTCTGTTCTACCTGATCAGCTCGCTGGTGGTGGTCGGGCTCGTGGAGTATCACGTCGACTTCCCGCAGTTTCTCGCGGTGACCGGCGACACCGTCCGGCTCGTCGCTCCGAGCCCGACGCTGAGCGTCGAGTGGTCGGGGATCGGCCGGAACGTCCTCATGGCCGGGGTGTTCGTGCTCACGCTGCGCCGGTTCGTGACGTACGACTCCTCGGAGAACTTCTTCGTGTTGGGTCCCCAGGGGTCGGGGAAGTCGTTGTTTCTCGTCGGGAAGTACCTCGCCGCGCTCGACGACGCGGTGGGGCGTGACACCGACACGCCGTTGAATCCGAGTAGCGACCTCATGGAGCTGGTCGGCTCGCTCGACGCGGCCTCGAAAGACACCGGCTGGAAGATCGACGCGACCGGTCAGACCGACGTCGAGGACCTCCAGTTCAACTTCGTCGACGGCCGGGCGTTTCCGAAGAACATCCAGCTGTCGAGTCTCGACTACGCGGGCGAGTACCTCGAACGGCTGCCGAGCGCGCTGATGAGCGCCGACGACGAGGTGGAGAACTCGACGCTGCGGCTGCTCGCCCAGCGGGTTCGCGACGCCAACACGCTGGTGTTGATCATCGACGTCGAGCGGTATCACAACAACGAGCCGCTGGAGATCGAGCCGTACTTCGACGTTCTCGACGTGGCCTCGAACAAGGACGTGCTGCTCGTCGCGACGAAGTGTGACATCCTCGCCGAGGAGTTTCGCGACCAGCGGGCGCTCGAGGCCCACCAGTACTTCGACGAGTTCCGAGAGTACGTCAACGAGACGTTGATCGAGAACAACCAGACGGTCCGGACGCTCGTCCAGGACACCTCCGGCTCCGAGATCCATCCGGTGTACTACCAGACGACGACCGACGAGAACGGCGAGCGCGTTCCGATGCGGGACCGCAACGGGAACGTGATGACCGTCGGGTTCGACGAACTGCTCGACAAGATGGGGTGATCAGAGATGCCATCGCTACGCGTCTACGACACGAAAGGAAACGAACACTCGCCGACGGGCGACGCAGGGCGCACGAACGACCGCGTGAAAGACCTGTTTTACGACGGGGTTCGGCTCGCGGTCGAGACGGGCAGAGAAACCACGTTCACCACATTCCTGCGGGCGCGAGAGACCCGAAACGCCCGGACAGAGCAGTTTTACGCCGTCTACACCACCCGAGACGGGTCGATCACGGAGTTCATGCGCGCGCTTCGCGACCGGGTCGAGTCCGAGTGGGGGTACGCGATCGACGACTCCGCCGACGACATGAGCGTCTTTCGCGCGCTCGATGTCGGCGCAACGTCGCTTCCGGGAAGCGACAGAGACCGGTCGGTCCTCACGGAGTTGGTCGGCTCGCGCGAGGGGGCGACGGTCGGCGTGCGCGACGCCGAGCACGCGCTCGGGCTGGTCTCGGATCTCATGGGCCAGTACGACCGGGCCGCGATCGCCGACTCGCCGGAGTCGAGCGCGTTGTCGGCGTTCGACCTCGTGGTCACTCCGGACGGGTCCCGGGGGATCGTCCCGCTCGGCGACACCGAAGACCGGTGGGAGTCGACGAAGGAGTCGCTCCGAAGCCAGCACATCGACCAGGAGATCGCGTCGATCAACGACTCGGTCCAGACGCTCTCGCGCGAGTACGGCCTGTCGAGCTCTGAGATCCGCGACCGGGTCACCCAGCGGGTCCCGGCGCTGAGCCCGCCGAGGGCCGGCGGAACACGCGCCGACTCGCTGGCGAGTTCGGGCTCGTCTAGCCGGTTCGACCTGGAGACGCTCGGCAAGTACGCGATGATCGGCGCGCTCGTCCTGATCGTGTTGCTCGCGGGCGCGTGGGGGGCGATGCAGTTCGGGCTCGTCGACCTCGGCGGCGGCGGTGGCGGCGGCGTCTCGGTCAGCGGGACGGTGAACGGCGCCGACGGCCCGCTGAGCGCGAACGCGACCGTCGAGCTCGAGCCGGCCGAGGGAGACGCGATGGACGCCACAGCCGAGGGCGGAACGTTCAATTTCTCGGACGTCCCTCCGGGTAACTACACGTTATCTGTCGAGGCCGACCGGTTTGTGTACGACAATCGAGAGATCGAGGTCACAGAAGACGGAGCCAACGAGGTAACGATCGAGCCGGATCGTGGGGTCGTGAGCGGCGAGGTCACCGCCGACGGCAACCCCGTCGACGCAACCGTCGAACTCGTCGACGAGAGCGGTGAGACGGTCGCGGAGACGACCGATAGCGAGTTCGAACTGGAAGCGCCCGTCGACGGAAGCTACACGCTGCGGGTGAACGCTGAGGGGTACGATCAAATGAATCGCTCGATTGAATCGTTCGGCGAACAACCGCCGGTTGAGCTTGAGTCATCGACCGAGACGAGTGAATCAGCTGCGTCAACCGGATCGCTCTCCGGAGAGGTGATCGATACCACGAGCAGAGACCCTATCGAAGGCGCGACCGTTGAGGCGGTCGACGCCGATTTTTCGGCCACGACCGATTCAAACGGCACCTATGAGATTAACGAGATTCCTACCGGCGAGTACACGATCGCGGTGAGCGCCGACGGATACGCGGCCACCGAACGGACGGTCGAGATCACGACCGAGGGCGTCGTGGAGGATTTCGAGATAGGGGCACCGGCGTCTGTCAGCGGCGTCGTTCATGTAGAAAACAACGAGTCGAACACGCTCAACAACGCGACTCTCAGGCTTCTCGACAGCGACAACGAGGAAGTCGAGACCGTCACGACCGGCTCGGACGGGGCGTACACCTTCGACTCGCTCGAAGAGGGCGGCTATCGGATCGAGGTGTCCAGGGAGGGCTACCAGAACGAGACGGTCAGAGCGATCGATCTGGACCCGGGTGATGACCTCACGCGGAACATTAGCCTGTCGCCCGCGTAGACCCCATCGCCGGGTCTGGTGTCGCCGCCACGACTCCGGCGGCTCCGGCGACTCTGCGAGACGCGAGCGACATATCAGACGCCGCTCACGCCGACCGCGTCGGCACAAGAACCATTCGGCCTCGTCACGGACGTGTCACCGACGACCCGGGCGGTGGCCGGCTCAGTAGACCCACGCGCTTCCCGCGCGCCGCCCTCGGTCGCCTCCCGCTCGGACGCCCTCGCACGCACCACATGAAACGCTACCCATCGATCCCGCCCGTGGCCGACGCGCCGGACGACCTCCTCACGGGTCACCTCTGGCTTCTCGAACTGATCGACGGCTGGCACCTCCGGTTTCGGATGGACGAATCCGGCCTGCTTCGGTTTGGCGACCGCGACGCCGACTACGACGACCCCGAGTCGCTGCCGGCCGCGTACCGACACGCGGTCCGACACGTTCGCGAGCGGTTCGACCGGGAGTCGCTCCGGGCCGCGGTCGACGACGTGACCGACGTCGTCTTCTTCGGCGTGGCCACCCACCGGCGGACGGTCGGATACGACTGGGAGCGGCTCCCCTCGTTTCTCGGTCACGACGTGTGGTCGACGGCCGCCGAATCCTTTCGCCCGCCCGACGCCGCAGAGGCGATCTTCGAGCGGCTCGGGCTCACCCCGGTGAACGCCATCGAGCGGGAGCGTCGCGCCCGTGACTTCGACCCCGCGACGTACGCCGTCCCGTCGTCGGCGTGGTACGACGGTCCGGCCGCCGGCGTCGTCGTCCGGAACAAGGCGGGCGGCCGAGGCGTGATTCGCGCGTCGGACGTCCCGGCGGACTCACTCGAGGAGGAGCGGTCGGCGGGGTCGGCGGTGACCCGCCCCAACCGCCCCGACCACGCCGGATCGACCCCCGACGGTGTCTCGCCGGCGGCGCTGGCGGCGACTCACGCGACGCGGCGACGCCTCGAACGGATCGCGGCGCGAATGACCGACCGCGGGACGCCGGTCACCGCGGAGGAACTCACACGACGGGCGTTCGAGGAACTGCTTCGAGAACGCCACGGGGAGCTTCCGCGAGCGGATTCCGCCTTGGAAGCGGTTCGCTCTGAACTCGCCGCGGAGGTCCGGTCGTTTCTCGACGAGGCGTCTCAGCGGTGATCTCGGGGCCGCAGCGACGCGGTCGCGCGGCGGTAGGGAGCCATCCACGAGTCGGGACCGGCCGGCTGGTCACGGACGGACGAACACCGAGCGCAGATCCGTCCGGTAGACGACGGCTACGACCGTCGCCGTCGCCACCGCCCCCAGCGGCAGCACGGTGAACCAGCCGGACGCGGTTCCGACGCCGAACCGCTCGGCGAGCCCGACGCCAACCCAGAGGCTCGCGACCGCGGCGAGCAACAGCAGCCCGCCGGTCACGCGGCGGTCCTCGCGGCCGAACGCGACGCCGCTGCCCGCGCTGGCGGCCGCACAGAGGTGAAAGACGACCGAGAGCGGCCAGGCGCGAATCGACGCCGGGAGCGACCCGAACGACCGCGGCTGGTCGGCGAAGTACGTCCACATCGGATATAAACGGAGCCCGGTCGCGGAGCTCCGCACGCCCGTGTTGATCAGCCCCCAGAGGCTCACGAGCGTCGGGTCGCCGGTCGCGGCGGGCACGACGGCGACCGGAACCGCGAGCAGCGCGACGACGACGACCAGCTCGTACCGCGTGCTGACGGCGGGCCGCCTCGGCGTCTCGGACATGCGGCTGGCTTCGGGGTCCGGCGGGTTAACTGGGTCGGCGGCGGCTCGTTTCCGACAGCGACGTCGTCTGGCCGACGGCGACGCGGAACGCTCTTGACGGCGGGCGACGGTGTCCCCCTCATGAGAGCAACCGTCGTCGGCAGCGGCTACGTCGGCACGACGCTCGCGGCGTGTCTCGCCGACGCGGGCCACGACGTGACCGCTATCGACATCGACGAGGAGGTCGTCGCCGCGCTCAACGACGGCCGCGCCGCGATCCACGAGCCCGGACTCGACGAGTTGGTGTCGCGTCACGCCGGCAGCCGCCTCCGAGCCACCACGTCGTACGACGCGGTTCCCGACTCGGACGTGACGTTTCTCGCGGTCGGGACGCCGTCGACCGCCGACGGCGACATCGACCTCGCCGCGCTCTCGGCGGCCGCAGAAACGACCGGCGAGTCGCTCGCCCGCGCCAGCGGCGGCGACCGCCACCTCGTCGTCATTAAAAGCACGATCACGCCGCCGGGCGTGGCCACGATCCGCGACGCCGTCCGCCGAGGAGCCGGCGCGGCAGCCGACCGCGTCGAGGTCGCGACGAACCCGGAGTTCCTGCGCGAAGGAACTGCCGTCGCGGACTTTCAGGAGCCCGATAAGGTGGTGTTCGGAACGACGTCGTCGTGGGCGCTCGACCGGTTGGAAGCGTTGTACCAGCCGCTGCTCGACGACACCGACGCGCCGGTCGTCCGAACTGACCCCGAGACCGCCGTGATGATCAAGTACGCCAACAACGCCTTCCTCGCGTCGAAGATCTCGCTGGCGAACGACCTCGGAAACGTGTGTAAGACGTTCGGGATCGACGCCTACGAGGTGATGGACGCGGTGGGGCTCGACGACCGGATCGGCGCACGGTTCCTGCGATCGGGGGTAGGATGGGGAGGAAGTTGTCTGACCGGCGACCAACGAGTGCTGGCGAGAGATGACGGCGAGACGCGTTTTCTGACGCTCGAGGAGTTCTTCGGACGGTACGTCGACGAGACCGCGTCGCTCGTCGACGACGTCTCCGTGCTCAGCTACGACGACGACGGGAACAGTACGTTCAAGCCCGTTCTCGCTGCGACCCGTCGTCAGTACGACGGAACGCTGTGTCGGGTTCAGACCACGATGAACAAGTCGGTGACCGTCACGGACGACCACCCGATGCTCGTCGTCGACGGCGACGACCTCGTCGTTCGAGAGGCGGGATCGCTCACCGAGACGGATCGACTGCCGGTACATACGGACATCACCGTTGATCCGGTCGGTCACTTCGATCTGATCGATCTCGTCAGCGGTGATCCGGACTTTCCGATCAAGAACGTGTATGTGAAACCGGAGTTCGATCTCGCAGATCGGAAGCCGCACCTTCGGACCGTGCTCGGCGAGTACAACCGCCGACACAGTTACGACCGCGTTCACGAGTTCTGTCGAAACAACTACCTCTCGCTCGACGTCTTCCTCGAGTTCGAGGCGGAGTTCGACTTCGGCCGGGAGGAGGTCTCGCTGTACACCACCAGAGGCGGCGGACAAACGTACGTCCCGGCGATCATCCCCGCCGACGAGGCGTTTTGGCGCTTTGTCGGCTACTACATCAGCGAAGGGCACATCAACGACGACGACTCCGGACACGGCTCGACGACGCGCAGACGCGTCGCGTTGAGCTTCCACCCGACCGACGAACCCGCATACGTCTCGGACGTCGAGTCGTACTACGAGTCTCTCGGGATCCGGTACACGACTCGACAACAAAAGACGTCGACAGAGATCTGTGTCTCAAGTCGGATCTTTGCCCGGTTCCTCGAAGACCTCGGCTGCGGGACGGGGTCGTACTCGGCTGCCCTTCCGGATGCGGTCTACCAGGAGCCTGACTCTCATCGGAAGGCCATTCTTTCAGGACTGTTCCGCGGCGACGGTCACATCGCGTATCCGAGCCATTCGAACGCCGTCGTCTACGAGTACGGCTCCGTCAGCGAGGAACTGATCGCCGGGATGCAGTTGTTGTTACACGGCGTGGGCGTCACTCCAAGCTACAAAACGTCACAGTCCACGAAATCGACGACGCCGGCTCACTTCCTCCGTGTGAGCTCCCGTGAACAGATCGACGAACTCAAACGCCTGTTTTTAGACGCCGACATCGCAACGATCGACGGACGACTCGACAGCTACGCGAAACAAATCGCCCCCACGGGTCACACCGACGGTGGGACACACACGACGGTTCGCGTTCGGACCGTCGAACCGATCGATCTGAACGAATCGGTACCTGTCTACTCTCTCGAGGTCGCGGACGACCACACGTTCGTGACGACCGACGGCCTCGCGGTTCACAACTGCTTTCCCAAGGACGTCGACGCGATCCGCACAGCGGCCCGCAAACAGGGATACGAGCCCCCGCTGTTGGACGCCGCGGTCGCGGTGAACGACGGCCAGCCCGAACGTATGCTCGAGCTGCTCGACGACCACGTCGACATCGCGGGCGAGCGGGTGGCGGTGCTCGGGCTCGCGTTCAAACCCGGCACGGACGACACGCGGAACTCGCGGGCGATTCCGGTTATCGAGGGCGTACTGGAGCGAGGCGCCGACGTGGTCGGCTACGACCCGGTGGCGACCGAGGCCATGCGCGAGCGGTTTCCCGACATCGAGTACGCAGACTCGGCGGCGGCCGCGCTCGATGGGGTAACCGGCGCGCTCGTGGTCACGGACTGGGACGAGTTCGCGGCGCTGGACGAGGCGTTCGACGCGATGGCCGAGCCGGTGGTGATCGATGGGCGGCGAATTATCGAGCGGCGCGACGGGATCACGTACGAGGGA
>CAZKXC010000053.1:13540-15435 GCA_964556645.1 uncultured Halobellus sp. | reverse complement strand
GGATCAGACACATGTGGCTTCGTCCCGTGCGGTCGGACGTCATGGCCCTCCTTCAGGCCGGCGGAGCGTTCGCGAACCCGCTCGGACTGCTCGGCCTCGCGGCGCTCGTTCCGCTCGTCCTCCTGTATCTCGTGCGTCCAGACCCCCGCCGATACGCCCTCCCGACGGTCGAGTTCCTCACCGAGGCGGACGGCGACAGCCGGCGGCAGCGCCTCCGCGATCGGATCCACGTCCCGACGGTGTTGCTGTTGCAGGCGACGGTGCTGATCGCGATTCCGCTGGCGCTCGCCGGACCGCAGGTGCCGCTTCCGGGCGACGCCGGCGGCGAGACGGTCGTCGTCCTCGACAACAGCGCGAGCATGGCGACGACGGACGGAGACGCGACCCGGTTCGAACGCGCAGTCGGCGTCGCCGACGAGGCGAGCGGCGACCAACCGACGCTCGTCACCTCGGCGCCCGGGCCGGCGATCCGAGCCGCCGACCGCGACGCGACGACGGTGTCGGTCGCCGAGACCGACGGCGACCTCAGACGCGCCATCAGGGTCGCCGCCGACGCCGCCGAGGACCCGCGTCGGATCGTCGTCGTCAGCGATTTCGTGGACACGACCGACTGGGAGGCGGCGATAGAGAGCGTCCGCGCAGGGGGTACCGAGGTGGTCGTGCGCCGGGTCGGCGGCGGCGGCGAGGACAACGTCGGAATCGTCGACCTGTCGGTAACCGCGACGGAGGCGACGGCGGTCGTCACGAACGGCGGCGAGACGGAACAGACGCGAACCGTCTCTCTCGGCGAGACCACCGAGACGGTCACGCTGGCTCCCGGCGACGTGACCAGGGTGACGCTTTCTGTCCCGCCGGGCGGCGGCGAGCTTCGGCTCTCGCCGCGCGACTCGTTTCCGACCGACGACGTCGCCTACGTCGCCGTCCCGTCGGATCGGACGATCGACGCCCTGCTGGTGACGAACGACCGACACCCGTTCATCACGGCGGCGCTCGACGTGATGGACGACGTGCGTCTCGACGTCGCCGAGCCGCCGATCACCGACGCCACCGGCTACGACGTCGTCGTCTTCAGCAACGTCGATCCCGACCGGGTGCTCGAGGGAACGGTCGACGGCGTTCGAAGCGAGGTCGAAAACGGCGCCGGCGTCGTGATCCAGGCGCAGTCCGACCTCGACGCCGTCGGATACGGCGAGATGGCGCTCGTCACCGCCGACGGAGTCGGGAATCAGACCGACGTGCGAGCCGTCGGCTCACACCCCGTCGTCGCCGACATCGGCTTCGTGCCCGCGGAAACGTATCTCTCGGGAGAACTCCGGCGCGGAGAGGCGCTCGCCGTCGCCGACGACGACAGCCCGATGATCGCCGTCGACGACGTCGGCGACGGCCGGGCGGTGTACTACGGCTACATGGGAACCGAGTCGGCGTTCGGCTACGACTACCAGTATCCGCTCTTCTGGCGGCAGACGCTCACGTACGCCGCCGGACGGACGCCGGTCGACGAGTTGAACCGCCGGACGGGCGCGGCGATCGCCTTCGACGAGCCGCGAACCGTCGAGACGCCCGGCGGCACCGTCGAGACGGCACGGCTCAGGCCGACCCAGACGGGGATGTACGCGACGCGAACGGCGCGGTACGGCGTCAGTCTGCTGTCGCCGACGGAGTCGGCCGTCGTCTCCGAGCCGGTCGCCGTCGAGACGAGGGCGACCTCGAGGGAAGCCGGGTCGACGCCGCGGTCGATCGCGCCGGCGTTGTCGCTCGCCGCGCTCCTGCTCGGACTGGTCGAACTCGGCTACCTCAAGCGCCGAGGTGAGCTGTGAGTAGCCTCCTCGGGCCCGGCGTCGGCGCGGTCGAGACCGTCTCGGCCGCCGCCAGTGTCGGCGCGGTCGAGACCGCCT
>CAZKXC010000053.1:2642-13440 GCA_964556645.1 uncultured Halobellus sp. | reverse complement strand
GTCGTCGGACCGGTCGGCGTCGAGCGGGCGGCGTTTTTCGCCGCGCTCCCGGTCGCGCTCGCCGCCGTCGTCGTGTTGTTTCGGTGGAACGTCGGGCCGGCCGCGCCGACGGGTCGAACGCGGCGGCTGATGATCGCCTCGCGGATACTCGTGGCCGTCCTGCTCGTCACCGCCGCCGCCGGCCCCTACGTCGTCGACGAGAACCGGTCGGTGGGCGAGCCGGAGGTGCACCTGCTCGTCGACGAGTCGGCGAGCATGGACGTGTACGGCGCGGACGCGACGGCGATCGCCGACTCGATCGAAGCCGAGGGAGTCCCGGTCAGACGGACGACGATCGCGACCGACGAGTCGTCGCCGATCGGCGACGAGCTGCTTCGCGGGGTCGAGGCGAACGCACACGTCGTGTTGTTGTCGGACGGCCGCGTGACCGAGGGGCGCGGCCTCGGATCGGCCGTCGACGTCGCCGTCGAGCGGAACGCGACGATCAGCACGCTCCGGCTCGAGCCGACCCGCACCGAACGGCTCGTCGACGTCGAAGCCCCTGAGACGACGACCGCCGGCGCCACGGAATCGCTTCTCGTGTCCGTCGGCGGCGTCGGCGAGACCGAGGCCACGCTCACCGTGACCGTCGACGGCGACCCGGTGCGCGAACAGACGGTGACGGAGCCGACGAGCGTCGAGATCGAACACGCGTTCGAGGAACCGGGCGACCACCGGGTCGAGGCCACGGTCGACGCCGGCGGCGACGCCGGATTCGAGCGAAACGTCGTCGCCCGCCGCGTCGTCAGCGTCGTCGACCCGCCGAAGGTGTTGTACGTTTCACGCGTCGGGTATCCGCTGGAGACGTATCTCGGAGAGCTCTACGACGTCACCCGAGCCGAGTCCGTGCCGGACCGGACGAGCTTAGAACGGTACCACGCCGTCGTGATCCAGAACGTCGCCGCCGAGGACCTCGGCGACGTCGGCGCGTTACAGTCGTACGTGGCCGACGGCAACGGGGTCGTCGTCGCCGGCGGCGACAACGCCTACGGCCGCGGCGGCTACGCCACGTCGTCCGTCGGCACGCTGCTCCCGGTTCGGTTCGACGAGCGGAGCGGCGGCGACGACGTGGTGCTCGTGGTCGACGTCTCCGGCAGCGCCGAGGAGTCGATGCCGCGGATCCGAGGGCTCTCGCTCGACGTGCTCGACCAGCTCGGCGACGACGGGCGCCTCGGCATCGTCGCCTTCGCCGACCGGGCACAGGTGGTCTCGGAGTTCCGGTCGCTCGAGACCGAACGCCCCGCGCTCCGTGAGACGATCCGGCGGCTCCGGGCCGGCGGCGGAACGAACATCGGGGCGGGGCTGCGCGCCGCGGGCGAGCTGCTCGAGGGAGGCGGCGAGGTGATCCTGATAAGTGACGGCGACGACGACTCGGACGGGCCGCTCGTCGCCGCCGACGAACTCGCCGCCGAGGACGCCCGGGTGACGGGCGTGGGGATCGGCGCGTCCCGCGACGACGAGCGCATGGCCGCGATCGCGGACGCGACCGGCGGGACGTACTTCCGACCCGGCGAGACAGACCGACTTCAGTTGCTCTTCGACAGCGAGGCGGCTCCGTCGGACGCCGACTCGCTCGTCGTCGTCGACCGGACCCACTTCATCACCGACGGGGTGGAGACCGAGGCGAATCCGACCGCCGTCAACGACGTCGAACCTCGCACCGGCGCCCGGCTGTTGGTCACGACGAGCGAGGGCGACCCGGCGCTCACGGCCTGGCGCTTCGGGCTCGGGCGCGTCGTCTCGGTGACCGCCTACGGCGAGGACGGGCGTCTCGAGGGGTTCTTGCGCTCGCCGGACGCCGAGCTCACGACGCGGTCGGTGAACTGGGCGGTCGGCGACCCGCAACGAAAGCGAACGAACGCGACGGAGGTCGCAGACACACACCGCGGGGACGAGACGACGGTCGTCCACCGGGGGTCGACGCGGCCGACGGCGCCGTCCGTTCGGTTCGTCCGCACCGGCGCCGAGCGCTTCGAGGCGACGCTCACGCCGACGCGGGTCGGCTACGATTCGGTGCTCGGCGCCGAGTACGCCGTCAACTACGCCACGGAGTACGGGGCGGTCGGGCGGGCGCCGGCGCTCGACGCGGCGGTCGAGCGAACCGGCGGAAGAACGTTCGACCCCGCGGCGACCGCCGCGATCGCGGAGTTCACCCGTGCGGCGACGACCCGCGAGCGCACCGTTCGACGGCCGATCGCGTGGGTGTTTCTCGCGCTCGCGCTCGTCGTGTATCTCGGCGAGGTCGCGGCGCGCCGGCTGGAAGAAGTATATGACGGTGGAGACACAACGCCGTAGCCATGGGTCACATCGGCGAGCCGATCGACACGACGGTCCTGATCGCGCTCCTGATCACGGCCAGCGGGCTCGTCGGCACGAGCGCGGTGTATCAGGCCGCGAGCTCGGAGCTTCAATCCACCAACGCCGAGCTGGAGGCCGAAAACGAGGCGCTCAGAGCAGAGCTCGAAGAGACGGAGGCGACCCTCGAGGAGCGCGAGACGGAGCTCGAAGAAACCCAGACGCGCATCGAGACGCGGGAGGCGGATCTCGAACAGCTCCTCCAGACGCTCAACGAGACCGAGTCGGAACTGGCGGCGACAGAAGACGAGTTGGCGGCGACCGAGTCCGAGTTGGCGGCGACAGAAGACGAACTCGACCAGACCGAGTCGGAACTGCGGCGGACGGAGAACGAACTCGACCAGACCGAGTCGGAGCTGGCCGACGCCGAGGCCGACCTCGAGGAGCTCGAGGCCGAAAACGCCGAACTGCGGGCGGACGTCGACGAGCTGGAAGCCGACAGAGACCGACTGGAACGCGAGGTTCAACAGAAAGAAGAAACCATCTCACGGCTCCAACAGGAGATCGATGAACTCGAAGAACAGCTCGATTCGACGTCGTAGCCGGAGCGGGCGTCTCGACCATGAGTGAGACCACAGGGTCGGAGACGGCGTCGGCTCCCCGCGAGGAGCTGCTCGACGCGGTCGCGGAGATTCGTCGAGAAGCGGCGAAGGCGGCGGCCGTCCACGCCGCGCTCGACGCGATGGTGGTGTTCGCCGTCCTCCGGCTGTCGCTGCAGCTGTTGTCGGTGGGCGACGGCGCGGAGCCGGTCGCCGCCGTGCCGGTTCCCGACGCGGTCGGCGGCTCGCTCCGGGGGATCGGGGTCGCGGTTCCCGACCCGATCGGCGTGTCGGCGGCGTCGCTCGTGGTCGCGGCCACGGCCGTCTCGTGGCTCGCCGCCGACGCCGCGTTTCGGTACGAGCGTCTCGGCGTCGAGCGGTTCGAGGCGCACAACCCGGGCGTCGCGGAGGCGCTCCGGACGGCCAGAGACGCCGCCGCGAGCGACGTCGAGACGCCGGTCGCGACGGAGCTGTACCGGACGGTGTTGAGACGGCTCGAAGAAACGTCCAGTCGGGCGTTTCTTCGGCGGAGGCAGCTCGTCGGCGTCGTCGTCGCGCTCGCGCTGTGTAGCGCCGGAATCGTCGGGGTCGCGGGAGCCGGAATCGCGCCAGTCGACGGCGGAGACGTGGGAGCGGCCGCCGGCGCGGGCGGTGGCGGCGGCGGGGGCGGCGGCACCGGCAGCGGCACGGGCGGTGGCGGCACCGGCGGCGGGGCCTCCGGCTCAGGCGGAAGCGCGGACCTCCTCGGAGAGGAAGGCACCGTCGAGCGCGGCACCGAAAACCGATCGGTGCGGCTGCGCGGCGAGGGACCCGACGACGGCAGCGGGGAGTACGGCGACGGGTCGGTCGCCGTCGATTCGAGCGACGTGGACGCGTCGCCGGCGGAGTTCACCGACGAGCAACGCCCGGAAGCGGCCGACCTGGTGAGAGCGTACACCGAACGGATCCGCGAGGACGAGACCGATGACTGAAACGACGCCCACGACCACGAGAGACGCCCGAGCGACCCGACGCCCAGGGGTCGAACACGCGCGCGACCGACCGACGACACGGGGAGGACGCCAATGAGCGACCAGTTCGACGTCGAGACGGCGAGCGCGATGGTCGAGCGGGTCGAAGCGGAGATCGGCGAGCGGATCGTCGGCCAGGAGGCGGTCGTCAGACGGCTGCTCGTCTGTTTGTTGACCGACGGCAACGCGCTGTTGGAGGGGACCCCGGGACTCGGCAAGACGCTTCTGATCCGGACGCTCGCGGAGGCGGTCGACCTCTCGTTCGCACGGATCCAGAACACGCCCGACCTGATGCCCTCGGACATCACCGGCACGGAGGTGATTCGCGAGTCCGGCGACGACCGGGTCTTCGTCTTCGAGGAGGGGCCGGTGTTCGCGAACGTCGTGCTGGCCGACGAGATCAACCGCGCGACGCCGAAGACGCAGGCGGCGCTGTTGGAGGCGATGGCGGAAGGCCAGGTGACGGCCGGCGGAGAGACGCGCGAACTGCCGGCGCCGTTTTTCGTTCTCGCGACGCAGAATCCGATCGATCAGGAGGGAACGTACCCGCTTCCGGAGGCACAACGGGATCGCTTCGAGATGAAGATCACGATCGAGCCGCCGTCGTTCGACGAAGAGCTGGCGATCGTCGACCGATACACGGGGACGATCGACCCCGCACCGCCGGTCGAGACGGTGCTGAGCGGCGACGAACTGCGGGCGATCCAGGAACTCGTCAGACAGGTGCCGATCGCCGACGACATCAGCGAACGGGCGGTCAGGCTCGTCGCCGACACCAGAGAGGCCGACCGCCTGGAGTACGGCGCCAGCCCGCGCGCCAGCATGGCGCTCGTCGTCGGCGCGAAGGCCCACGCGCTCTTGGAGGGACGGACGTACGTCAGCGAGGCCGACCTCGAGGCGATCGCCCGTCCGGCGTTGCGCCACCGCGTGGTCGTCGACTTTCGGGCCGAGCGCGACGGAGTTACTCCGGACGACGTGATCGAGGAACTGCTCTGAGCCATGGCGATCGACCCCGACTTCCTGACGGCGCTGGACCGCTTCGACTCCACGATCGACCGCCGGAGCGAGGCGCACGACCGCGGCGAACAACGCTCGACGGCGATCGGCGAGGGGCTCGTGTTCAGCGACCACCGACGATACGTCCCCGGCGACGACACCCGTCGCATCGACTGGACGGTGTACGCCCGCAGCAACGAGCTGTACGTCCGGCAGTTCGAGACGGAACGGAGCCTGGCGGCTCACGTGCTCCTCGACCGCAGCGAGTCGATGGCGTTCGCCGACCGGGCGACGTTCGAGTTCGCCGCGAAGATCGGTCTCGGATACGCGTATCTGTTCGCGGCCGAACACAACGACTTTCGATTCTCCGTCTTCGGGGACGCCTGCGAGCGAATCGACGACGCCTCGAGCCGCGGCGCGTTGCTGACGACGATCGACCGCCTCAACGACGTCGAACCGCGCGGAGAAGCCGACCCCGAGGCGGCGTTGGCGGCGTACGCCGAGACGATCGCCTCCCGCTCGGTCGTGGTGCTCGCCAGCGATTGTCTGGTCGATCCGGACGCCTTCGAGACGGGGCTGGACGCGTTGTCGGACCACCACGTCGTCGTCGTCCACGTCGTCGCGCCCGAAGAACTGGAGCCGCCGGTCGAGGGCGAGACGATCTTCGAGGGGCTCGAAGCGGAGACCAGCCTCCGGACCTACTTCAGTCCGCGCGAGGCCAGCCGGTACAGGGAACGGCTGGAGGCCCACTGGAGCGCCATCGAGTCGGCGACGGTCGCCCGGGGCGGCGAGTACGTCAGGGTTCGAACCGACGAGGCGTTTTACGACGCCTTCGAGCGAGCGTGGATCGGCTGAGACGGGCGGCGCGGTGGCGGCGGTGCCGGATCGAAGCGTGACGGATTCCCAGCGCGGCTCGACCCGACAGGCGGTCGGCGTTACAGACCCGGACACGGGCGTACATAGCCGTACGGGTCGATATTAGCAACTGATTACCCGTGCTCGGACGTTGGCGGATCCGAGGACCGGGCCGCAGAACGCGGTCCCGCTCACCGACGCTCTCATGAACGTGATCCATCAGCGCTGTGAGGAGACGAGCAGACGGGCGAATCGCCTCGACGACCGACACGCCGGCCGGGGTCGGCCGTTCGGAGACGTCACCGGCGTCTTCGCCGGTCGTCCCGGCGCGGCGTCTCACGCCGATCCGAACAGAGCCGGCGCCGTCGGGACCGGCGGCCGACGGGTCGGAGTTCGCGAGAAGGGACCGTTCGGGTCGCCGCCATGACGGTGCGAACGGACGCCGCGAGCCGGACCGCAGACGCGGATCGGTCCGTGCTCGGCTACTTCGCGACGCCGACCGCAGAGACCCGAACGCGGATCGCCGTCGTCTCAGACCTTCACCTCTCGACGAGCGGCGTCGGTACCCCAAGGGTGTTTCACCGGACGGGCGAACGCCTGCGGCGGGTCGTCGCGTCGCTGAACCGGGACGAACTCGACGCCGTCGTCTTCAACGGCGACCTCGTCCAGAACGGGACCAGAGCCGAACACGACGCCTTCGATCGGATCGTCGCGAACCTCGATCCGCCGTTGTTCGCCGTCCCCGGAAACCACGACCTGATCGACGGCGACGGGACCGGAACGCCGCTCACCCTGCCGGAGTTTCAACGTCGGTACGCTCCGGCGTCGTTTCCGTACCGGGTACAGATCGGCGGCGTCGACCTGATCGGGCTGAACAGCAACGCCTCGACCCGCGAGACGCTGACCGACTCGTACGCCGGACGGCTGTCGCGGTCGACGCTCGAGTGGCTCGACGAGACGCTGGACGCGGCCGATTCGCCGCTCGTCGCGGTCCATCACACCCTCGAGACGGTGCGGCGACGGTACCGAAACGAACGGAAACAGCTCCCCGTCGAAAACGGCGGCTGTCCGGCGTTCGAGACCGCCGACGAGCTCGCCGACGTGGTGGCGACGAACGGCGACGCGCTCGTCGTGACCGGACACCTTCACGTCCCCACGGTCGTTCGCTCCGGAGGGATAACCGAGTTCACGCTCCCGCCGCTCGGGCCGTATCCGTGCGGCTACACCGTACTCGACGTCGGGAGACGGGGGACGGTCGCCTCGTTTCACTCGGCGGCGACGCACGCGCGTCGGGCCGAGGCGCTCGGGCTGGGACGCGAGAACGACCGCGTCCTGCTCGCCGCCGCGCGCATGTCGAACCTGCCGCTGGTCGCCGACCGACGGAGTCCGCTTCCGGACGCCTGAACGCCGGCGACGCGGGTTCTAGAACGTTCTTCTGGCAGGTCTCGGATTCACGAGGACGCCCTCCGTCACCACCGGTTCAGACGAGAACGTACGGCTTCGTTAGTCGTCTGACGCCGTCGGTAGGTCCGGGTCCGCTCGCCATTCTTCCATCGAGCCGTCGTACACGGCGACGTCCTCAAATCCGGCGGCGCGGGCGGCGAGGGCCGCGCTGCTGGCCGCGATACCGCCGCCGCAGTAGGTGACGACCTTCGCATCGTCTGTCGCTCCGGCCTGTCTGAACCGCCGGCGGATCTCGTCTGTTGGAAGGTAGGTGTTGGTCTCGGTGTCGATGATGGCCTGTTCTCCGACGGAGGGGACGTTTTCGCTGTTCGGAATCCGAAGCTCCGCGTAGTCGTCCTGCCACAGGGCGTTCACCACACACGCGTCCGTCTCCGTCTCCTCGGAGACGTAGTCTACGACGTCGTCTTTATCAGCGTGACGCTCCGGGCGGAAGTCCGGCGTGAACGTAACCTCACGCGTGGGCGGCGATTTATCGCTCACCGGTCTGTTCTCTCGTGTCCACCGCTTCCACCCGCCGTTTAACACGCCAACCTGCTCGTGTCCGTACGCCTGTAGCATCCACCAGAACCGAGCCGCCCACTCGTTGCTGAGGTCGTCTCTCGGGTCGTCGTACGCCACGACTCGCGTGTCGTCACCGATTCCGGCCGACTCCATCTCTGCGGCAAACTCCTCGGGGGCAGGCAGTTGAAACGAGTACTCGGGGTCGTCCGTCTCCGAGAGGTCCTCGAACAGGTCGACGAACACGCTTCCGGGAATGTGTGAATCGGCCCAATCGCTGCGGCCGGACTCGCCGTTCATCTCGCCGGTTTCGTTGTCGTACGTCAGGTGAACGGTACAGTCGACGACTCGCAGGTCCGGATCCTGAAGGTGTGACTCGAGCCACTCGGGTTCAACGAGCGTTGGGACGGATTCGGGCATCACCGTCTATTGGACGGCCGCGAGTGTATACGCCCCGTTATCGGCCGAACCTAACCGTATCTATGACACGACGACGCCGTGTATCTGCGGATTTCTCCCGCTACGCCGCGTCTGAGACGGGAGTATGGAATACGACCACGTGACCCAAATGAGCAATTACTGCTGGTATCAGGCGCACTGAGAGTGTCCAAGTTCACCCGGTTCGGTCGCTGGAGTTGTGTGTGCTGATGTGAAACGACACGGGTCGGTGTTTGCGTTGTATGTGTACTCGATCACGGTGGCTGGTCGCACGCGAGGTCGAGGGTTCGGTCGGCAAGCGTCGAGATTCGTCGGGGGCTTGTCCCGGCCACACCCGTGTCGACGCGGTCGTTCAGTGGCTCGACCCAGCGGTCCGGAAGACCGTCAGGGCCGGCCATTAGCCCGGTGAGCGACCCGAGCGTGGCGCCATGCGAGTCGGTGTCGAACCCGGCCTGGACGGAACGCCGCACGGCGGGTTCGAACGCGCCGTCGCCCCACAACAACCCGATCGTGAGGACCTGCGCGTTGCTGAGCGTGTGGACCCACTCGAACTCGTCCGTCTCGTCCCAGCGTTCGTGAACCCGTTCGACGGCCTGCTCGTATTCGACGTCGTTCGCGTACCATCGAAGAACGTCGGTGAGTTCATCGGCGAGTCGGGAGGTCGCCGGCACCTCGGAGAGCCCGACGTTCACGAGGGCGACGGGATCGGAGACGAACGGTGCCGCGGCCGCCATCGCGGCGGTCCACATCGCGCCGTAGATCCCGTTTTTGCGGTGGCTAATGGAGGCGTCACGCCAGGCCAGTTCGGCGGCGCGCTCGGGAGCCCCCACGGAGAGGTACCCCCAGATGTCGCCTCTGATCATCGCTCCGACGTGCTCGCGGTACGGGTTGTGGCGTCGCCCGGACTCGGGCGGCATCACCTGCGTCACCAGGTTGCGGTATGCGACCCGCTCGGCGGTGTAGGTGCCCAACACCGGAAGCGATCGAAGCCACCGATCCGCCACGTCGACCGGCCGAAACGAGATTCCGTGGTCGTCGACGACCGCCAAGTTGAGAAGCAGGTAGTCGATGTCGTCGTCGCTCGGCACCGTGTCGATGTCGTTGACGAACATGCTCTCGGCCGGGTCGGCGGTCTCGACGTTCCGGTAGATGTCGTACTTCGTCGCGACTGTCTCGGACACGTCCGACCGGAGGTACCCGGAGACGGGATACTGGCCGCTGTCTTTCAAAAATCCGCGGATGCGATCGCGCGTCCAGCCCTCGATCGGGTTTCCCAGCAGACACCCGGCCACGGCCCCGAGCCACCCGGTATACAGCGTCTCGTACGGGTCCGCGAGGTCGGCGAAGCCCCGGTCGAGCCGTCTCGGGCCGGCCGGCCGGCGGTCGCGGATTTCGTCCAGCGCGAGGGGTTCCTCGTAGGGATACGCCTCTCGGACCGGACGGTCGCGCATCAGAGCGAAGCCGGTCGTGAGGTCCTGTCGGGTGAACTCGTCGGCGTCGAGCAGCCGGTCGAGCTCGGTCTCGACGGCCTCGATCGCGGCTCCCTCGGCGATGCGCTGTCGTTTTTCGTAGGCGAGTATCTGGGGAGTGGCCCGGATGTACAGCGGTGCCGGCAGCGCGTCGTCGGCGTCCGGTCCCGGCAGGTCGTTCGAGTGCTGGTCGGTCGGCATTGGTCTGATCAGATGGACCGGCGTGACGACGCGGTGGACAGCCTCGCCAATAACCGATCGACGCTGGGCAGTGGCCCGAGTCCGAGCGCGCGACCCAGACGCATCGGGACGGGCATCTCCAGGCCTGCCCGAGCGAGCGGCTCCGGATCTCCGAGGACGGTCGGTGGCGGGCCGTCGGCGATCACCTGCCCGTCGGCGAGCACGACGACGCGGTCGCCGTGTCGCCGGGCGAACTCGACGTCGTGCGTCACACAGATCACCGTCCGCCCTGCCGCGGTGAGCGACTCGACGAGGCTCCCGATCAGTTTGACCCCCCGGGCATCCTGTTCGCCCGTCGGTTCGTCGAGCACGACCACCGGCGTGTCCATGGCGAGAACGCTCGCCATCGCGACCCGTTTGCGCCCGGCCCGTCCGAGCTCGTAGGTCGACTCCGTCCGGACGTCGGCGAGCGACAGGCGCTCCAGCGCGCGATCGGCCCGGGCAGCGACGTCCGGTGCCCCCAGGTTCTCGAGACCGAACCGCACCGCCCGTTCGACGGTCGGCCGGAACAGCTGTGTGTCGGGGTCTTGAAACACGAGCCCGACTCGGCGCGCGAGGGCCGCCACTGACGCGGTCCGCGTGTCGGACTCCCCGACGAGGACCGTTCCCGTGGTCGGCGCGAGCAGTCCGTTGAGGTGTTTCACGAGCGTCGTCTTGCCGGCGCCGTTCGCTCCCATCAGCATGACGCACTCGCCGGCGAACTCGAGCGAGACGTTTTCGAGTGCGGGTATTCCCCCGTCGTAGACGTGCGTGACGTCGTCGAGACGAATCCGCGGCACCTCCCCGCCAGACTGCGGTGATATCGGGTCGCTACCCGGCTGAACCCCGTCGTCTTCGGTCGCCGGATCGTCGGCCGGTGAGCGGGTGACCGCCGGCTCGTCACTCGCCGAGCCGT
>CAZKXC010000053.1:0-2542 GCA_964556645.1 uncultured Halobellus sp. | reverse complement strand
GGGTGACCGCCGGCTCGTCACTCGCCGAGCCGTCGGCGACCGACCGGTCGATCTGTCGGCGAAGCGCCGAGACGGTCAACGGCAGGGGACGCTCCGCCGGAATCGTCCCGTCGTCGCGGAGGCGTCTGGCGATCCGGACCGTGAGCGGCACGCGAAGGATCGGATCGAGGTCCCGGTCGGCGAGCACCGACCGTGGAGGACCGTCCCGAACGAGTCCTCCCTCGTCGAACACGAGCAACCGATCGGCGACGGGCGCGAGCTTCCGGAGGTGCTGGCTGACCGCGACCACGGTGTAGCCTTCGTCCCTGAGGGTAGCGGCCGTCTCGAAGACGGCGTCCGTCCCGGCCGGATCGAGCCGCGACGTCGGCTCGTCCAACACGAGTATGTCTGGGTCGAGAACCAGGACGCTCGCGAGCGCGACCCGTTGGAGCTGGCCGCCCGAGAGCGCGTCGAGGTCTCGATCGACGAGGTGTTCGACCCCGACCGTCGACAGCGCCGATGCTATCCGCGGCCGGAGCGCATCCCCGTCGACGCCCCGTTGTTCGAGTCCGAACGCGATCTCATCGCGCACGGACGTCGCCGCGCCGGTCAGCTGGTCGTTCGGGTTCTCGAAGACGTACCCGACGGTCTCGCCGAGGTCGGCGATGGTCGCACGGCCGACGTCGATCCCTGCGACCCGTACCGAGCCGTCGAGTGACGCGTCGAAGAAGTTCGGGACGAAGCCTCCGAGCGCCCGGCAGAACGTCGTTTTTCCGGACTCCGAGGGACCGGTGATCCCCACGAGCGACCCCGCGTCGATCTCGACCGAGACGTCGCTGACGGCGGGGTCGGCGGCGGTCGCGTACGTGATCGAGACGTCGTCGAACGCGATCTCGGTCACAGAAGCCGCACACCCCCGAGGACGAGGACCCCGCCGATCCCGGCGAGGCGAGCTACGTGGTCGCTTCGGTCGACGGTCAGGGTGTAGAGCGAACTCCGGGGGCCGGGAAGCGAGAAGCCTCGGGCCTCGAGCGCCAGCGATCGGGTCTGAGCGGAGATGAGCGCACCGATGAGCAGGGGGCTCAAGAGCGCTCTGAGCGCCCGGATGCGGGCGCGAGGCCCGCCGCCGGTGTCGAGCCCGCGCGCCCGTTGTGAGTCGAGGATCGCTCCGGCCCGCCGGCGCAGGTCGGGGACGAGTTGTAAGGCGGTGACCAGCACGTAGCCAACCCGGTAGGGAACGCCGGCCTCGGAGAGGGCGACGGCGAGCTTCTTCGGGTGTGTCACCGTCACGAAGAGGACGCCGGCGAGAACGAACACCGCGAGGATACTGAAAAACGCCGCGCCGGAGAGGAGTCCCGCCCGCCAGACGGTTATCGGCCCGAGTTCGAGGACGGCGGTGCCGTCGCCGACGACGATCCCGCGGATGACCAGTAATCCGGCCAGCAGCGGCAGCAACATCGGCGCGGCCGTCGTGAGGACGACGCCCGCGACGCCGGCGGCGGCCGCGCCGGCGATCAGCACCGCCAGCAGCGCGACTCGGAGTTCGACGCCGGCAAGGTAGCCGCCGAGCACGAAACACGCGACGAGGAGGACCTTCGTCGTCGGGTGGAGCGCGTGCAGGCGGCTGTCCCCGTCGCGGTACGTGGCGACCCCGGCGCTCATCGGTCACCGATCACCGCCGAGACGTCCCTTGTCGAGGACCTGTGACGCCGTCGGAGGGCGGTAGCGCTCCGGCAGCTGTTTCACGATCAGGGCCGCGAGGACCGCCGTGAGGACCTTGTCGGTGGGCTCGACGATGATCGTCTGTCCGATCACGGCCTCCCAGATGCCCGCGCCGGTGGCCGCGAAGAACGCGGTGACGGCGTCCGACCCCGTCCCGGTAACGCCGCCGAAGGCCAGAACGGTGATCGGTGCTCCCATCACGATCGAGATGACCGCTATCACGAGTCCGACGACGATCACCCTCCAGAAGTACCGGAACCAGCCGTACATCGCCATGTAGCCCGCCGCGATGCCGAAGGCGACCTGTAGGGGGGTGTAGAACCAGAACGTCGGATTCACGATGAATCCCTGCGCGACGTTGACGAAGAGGCCGGTGAGGGCTGCGGCCCACGGCCCGACCAGCACCGCGATGATCACGACGCCGAGCGCATCGAGGTACAGGAACGGAACCCGGACCGCGTTGACGACGTACGCACCGACCAGGCTGATCGCGGCACAGATCGGGATTAACACCCACGTCTGCGTGGTGAATTCGCGTTGGACGCGTTCTGAGATTCCGGCTGCGATTCCGTCGTACATTCGTGTCCCTCCTTGCTCTTTGATGATATTTATACTTTCGATGTCGGTTACTGAAGAATTATTTTGTTCGAACTTGGCCGAAGAAGGTTACCAGTCTTTTCGTCGGTAGACGGCGGGACGGCGGCCTCTCGGATGGATCCGGCTCTGGCACCGGCGCGCAACCTGGCGACGCTGCCCTCGGATCACCCGAGTCGGCTCGAATCTTGCTGATAGAGATACAAGCGCATACCTCCGTCTTCAGGCGGAGGTCGAGCGACACTCG
>CAZKXC010000052.1:0-15986 GCA_964556645.1 uncultured Halobellus sp. | reverse complement strand
CCGGCGACAGAATTCTGTCGCTGGAGCTGAGCCACGGCGGCCACCTCTCGCACGGTCACCCCGCGAACTTCACCGGTCAGATGTACGAGGTCGAACAGTACGAGGTCGACACCGAGACCGGCTACATCGACTACGAGGGGCTCCGCGAGACCGCCGAGGCGTTCGACCCCGACATCGTCGTCTCCGGCTACTCCGCGTACCCGCGGACGGTCGAGTGGGACCGAATCCAGGCGGCGGCCGACGCCGCCGACGCCTACCACCTCGCGGACATCGCGCACATCACCGGGCTCGTCGCCGCCGGCGTCCACCCCTCGCCGGTCGGGATCGCCGACTTCGTCACCGGCTCCACGCACAAGACGATCCGCGCCGGCCGCGGCGGCATCGTGATGTGCGACGCGGAGTACGCGGACGACATCGACAAGGCGGTGTTCCCCGGCGGGCAGGGCGGCCCCCTGATGCACAACGTCGCGGGGAAGGCGGTCGGGTTCAAGGAGGCGCTCGAGCCCGCGTTCGAGGACTACGCGCGGCGGGTCGTCGACAACGCCGAGGTCCTCGGCGAGACGCTCCAGGGCCACGGCCTCTCGCTCGTCTCCGGCGGCACCGACAACCACCTCGTGTTGGCGGACCTCCGCGAGTCGCACCCGGACCTCTCCGGCGGCGACGCCGAGGACGCGCTCGCGGCCGCGGGAATCGTGTTGAACGGCAACACGGTGCCGGGCGAGACGCGCTCGCCGTTCGACCCCTCCGGGATCCGCGCCGGCACCGCCGGGTTGACCACCCGCGGGTTCGACGAGGACGCCATCGCGGAGGTCGGCGACCTCATCTACCGCGTGGTCGACGACGCCGACAGCGAGGACGTCATCTACGAGGTCGGCGAGCGGGTCGTCGAACTCTGTGAGGCGTACCCGCTCTACCAGTAACCCCGTCGAGCCGAATCCGCACGTACAAAGTGGGGGCGGTTCCGACGGAGGAGCATGGACGACCAGTCGTTTCTGGCCCGACGCCTCGACCGCGCGGCCGCCCCGCTCGCGGTCGGAGACGTCCTCGTGTTGATCGCGTTGTTGACCGGCGGAACCCTCAGCCACACCACGACCGAGTTTCTCGCCGGCAACCCGACGTACCTGCTCGGCGTGTGGGCCCCGTTTCTCGTCGGCTGGGCGGTGGTCTCGCCGCTCGTGGGCGCGTACTCCGCGGGCGCCGTCGAGACCGCCAAGTCGTCGGTGCCGCTCGTGGTGCGCTCGTGGGTTCCGGCGGCGGCGGTGGGGCTGTTACTGCGCGCGTTCGTCTTCCGTGGCGGCGCCGCTCCGACGTTCGTCGTGGTCATTCTCGTGTCGGGCGCG
This sequence comes from uncultured Halobellus sp., assembly GCA_964556645.1. Lineage (GTDB taxonomy): Archaea > Halobacteriota > Halobacteria > Halobacteriales > Haloferacaceae > Halorubrum. The sequence continues at coordinate 14,646 of CAZKXC010000052.1, read as the reverse complement.
GTCGCGCTCGGCGGGTGGCGCGCGCTGTACTTCCGACTGCGATAGCGCCGTCCGACTGTCTCCGCGCGCGTCGCCGCCGTTTTCGGCCCGTGTCGGGTCGTCGGCCGCCGGTCCTCTCGTGACCACCCCGTGGTTACGGACCGCGAGCGGCGAATACATCGTCCGTAGTGGTCGCGCTCGGACGGCCCGGTTCGGCTCATAAGTTATGAGGACGTTTTCCGTTCCCACCGCGTGGGTACGGGAAAGAATTATGTAGGATGGTGGCATACGATCGCACGAAATATGACTCGGTACTACGACTACGTCCTCGGACTCATTCCGGTCGCCTTGTTTGGAGTCACCGCCGCGTTGCGTCTCGTCGGATTACCGACGACGGCGGCGCTCCCCGTGGGCGCGAGCGTCGCGCTGGGGCTGATGTGCCACGCGATGTTCGTCAGGGCGCCGCTGGCGGACACGGAGCCCGTCTCGGGCGGAACGGCCGCCGGCAGCGCGTCGCGCGACGCGGTCGCGACCGGCAGTTCGGACTGAGCGTGCCGCCCTGTACTGTTTAGTCCTCCCCGCTCGATCGTGGGGTATGACCGACGCGTTGTTTCTCACGAGCGACGAGGTAGACGACCTCGCAGAGCCCGCCGACTACGTCGCGGCCGTCCGCGACGGCTACCGGGAGATCGGCGAGGGAGCGCCGGCGGAGCCGCGGACGAAGCTCGCGACCGACGACCCGCCGGGGATGTTGACGACGTACGCGGCCGTCCTCCCCGAGACCGGCGCGATGGGAGGCTACACCTACGCGGCCGGCTTCGGCGCGGGCGACGCCTGGTTCATGACGCCGGTGTTCGACGCCGACTCGGGCGAGCCGCTCGCGGTCGTCGACGGCGCCTCGATGAACCCGTTCAAGACCGGCGCCGCGGGCGCCGTGGCCGTCGACGCGCTCGCCCGCGAGGACGCCACCGAAGTCGCCGTGATCGGCAGCGGAGCGCAGGCGCGCGGCCAGCTCCGCACGACCGCGACCGTCCGTCGGTTCGAGGCGGTCCGCGTCTTCTCGCCGACCCCCGAACACCGCGAGTCGTTCGCGGCGGAGTTCGACGACCGGCTCGACGCCGACGTCCGCGCGGCCGCGAGCGCGAGCGAGGCGGTCGCCGGCGCGGACGTCGTCATCACGGCGACGACCGCGAGCGACCCGGTGCTCGACGACGCGGACGTCGAGCCCGGCACGCACGTCACCGCGATGGGCCAGTACGATCCCGACAAGAACGAGCTCCCGCCGGAGCTCGTCGGGCGGGCGACGTACGTTCCCGACCTGGCCGCCCGCGCGCCCCGAGACGCCGGCTCCTTCATCGCCGCGCGCGAGGCCGGGCTGGTCGACGACCCCGTCGCGGTCGAGTTGGGCGACGTCGTCGCCGGCACCCATCCCGGACGGACGAGCGCCGAGGAGGTGACCGTCTTCGACTCCGGCGGAACGGGAATCGAGACGGTCGCCGCCGCCCACATGCTGTACGAGCGCGCCGGCGAGGCGGGGCGCGGAACGACGATCGCGTTCGCCCCGGCCAGCGAGGCGTTGACCGGGCGATAACGCCGGACGCGGTCGGGCCGGCCGGCGGATCAGTCGTCCGCGACGGACGACTCCGGCCGGTACTGGCGGCTGATCGCCTTCCACCGCCCGGTCGAGAACCGGTACCGATTGACGACCGCCGGAACGACCGACTGGCCGAAGTACGAGAGGTACAATCCCCACAGGCCGAGCGTCGTGGTCGCGCCCAGGTACGTCAACGGCAGCGCGGCGCCGAACATTCCGGCCGCGCGGCTGTAAAACGGCCAGCGGGTGTCGCCCGTGGCGTCGAGCGCGCCGGCGTACGTCCCGCCGACGCCGCGGGCGACCACGGCGACCGCCGCGGCGCGGACGAGTCCGACCGCGACCGAGACGGTCTCGCCGGTCGGGTCGTCGACGAACTGGACGACGATCGGGTCGGCGAAGACGAAGACGACGGCGGCGCCGACCGCGTACGTCACCACGGAGACGCGCATGATCTCGTTTCCGTACGCCTCGGCGGCGTCCTCGTCGTTCTCGCCGAGCGACTGCCCGACGAGGCTGCTCGCCGCGAGCGCGAACCCCCATCCGGGAGTGTTGATCAGCCCCCAGATCTGCCGGCTGATGACGTAGGCGGCGACGACGTGCGAGCCGAACAACGCGACGAGCGCGAGAAGCGGGAAGCGGGCCCCGGTCCACACCATCCGGCGGCCGACCGCGGGCGTGCTGATGCGAACCACGTCCCGGATCGTCGCCGGGTCGACGTACCGGCCGCGAAAGGAGAGCGAGACGGGAAGCGCGCCGAGTCCCGGGAGTCGCCCGGCGGCGAGCCCGAACCCGAACGCGACGGTGACGAGCACGTTCGACGCGACGGTTCCGACGGCGGCGCCGACGACGCCCATACCCAGCCCGAAGATCAGCACTGCGTTGAGGCCGATGTTGGCGACGGCGCCGCCGCCGCGGATGACCATCGGCGTCCAGGCGTCGTCGGCCCCGATGAGGACCCGGCCGCCGACGAGGTTGAGGCCGGCGAACGGGATTCCGAACGCGACGATCCGCAGGTACGCCGCTCCGAGTTCGATCGTCCGCGCGTCGTCGGCCAACAGGCCGATCAGCTCGACGGGAAACGCGGCCAGCGCGGCCGCGATCGGGACCGTCGTCAGAACGGCGATCAGACTGCTCGTCCGGACGGCCTGGCCGATCCGGTCGAACGCCTCGGCTCCGTACCGCTGGGAGACGAGCGCGATCGTGCCGGTCGCGAGGCCGCCGCCGAGGGTGAACGCCAGCCCCCAGAACGGGCCGGCGAACCCGATGCCGGCGATCGCCGCTGGCCCGACGGCGATCCCGACCATCGCGATGTCGGCGGCGGTTTTCGACTTGCGGGCCACGCCGGTGAGAATGCGGGGCCACGCGAGGTCGGTCGTGCGCCGCACGCGCTCCTCCTCGACCATCCCGCCCCGAGCGAGCAGGAGGCCGATCGTCAGGATGAGCCGACGGACGGGGTTCGGAAGGCGCGAGAGGCGCCCCCGGGACGGGCGGTCGCTGGTCACTACCTCTCACCCTGAGCCGGGTCGACGCATAAGACCACGGGAACCGGCCGGCCTGGAGGGATCATCGGCGGCGGCTCACGCCCGGTGGGCCGGGTGTCGAACCGGGATGCCGTAGACGGCTCGTCGTGGCCGCGTGAGTCGGCGGTAGACCCTCGCCCGCTACTGGAGTCGGTACCGCAGGATGGCGGCGATACCGCCGAGATTCGAGAGCTGTTCGCCCGGGGCGAACTCCGCCGAGAAGACGACCACGTCGCCGCCCTGTCGCTCGACCGACTCGATCACCTCGTTGACGTCGATCGACCAGTCGCCTTCGCCCTGGCGTTCGGTCCGCAGCCGCTCGTCGACGACCAGCAGCGTCTCGACCGCGCCGAACTCCGCCGCCTCCGCGACGTCGTCCGGGCCGTACGTCGCCTTCGCGCCGGTCGCGATGTTCTCCGTGAGCTCGTCGATGAGGTTCGCCTCCTTCGAGATCCGCGTCTCCTTTTGCACCTCGTCGACCGCGCCGCGTTTGAGCACCTCGTGGACGCCGCGGTCGCCGACCGCCGAGGTGTCGACGGTGGTGATCCGGTCTGCGACGTCCGGAAACTCCTCCTCGAGGTGGTCGCGGGCGTCGGTCTTGGTGAACCCCGGACCGGCCAGGATCACCGCGTCGGCGTCGAGGTGTGCGAGCGCCTCGCCCAGCTCGGCGAACAGCTCCTCGCGCGGCCGAGAGTACTCGCCTTTTCCGGTCGGCTTGGTGAACGAGGCGTACTCCTCGGTGCCGTACTGCTGGACGGTGTGGATCGACGCCGCCCCCTCCTCGACGGTCGCGATGGCGACGTCGGGGTTTTCGGCCGCCTCCGTCGCCTCCTCGATCCGCTCCGTCTGGTCGGGCTTGAAGTGCTTCTCGACGGTGAGCTCGTCGTGTCGCTCCACGTTGAGCGTGTGGTGGCTGCCGAGCTGGTCCTCGCGCGAACAGCCGACGATGACGCCGCCGACCCGGAGCCGGTTGGCGAACCGGGCGAACTCGACCGTCTCGACCTCGAGGGTGACGTGGATGTGTTCGCGCTGGCCCCCGGTGTCGCGCATGCGGTCGTCGTCTCGCTGGATCCGGCGGGTGGTGTCTCCGTCGACGCGGTCGCCGGGCTCGAGGACGTGTGCGAGATGCCAGAGGTCGTCGACGTTCTCGGGGACGAGCGTGAGCCGTTCTCGACCCTCCTCGCCGTACCCCCGCTGGGCGATACGCATGAGAAACCGTTCGGTCGGCGCGGTATCAACCCTTGCCATCCGAGTCCGGCCGCACGGGCGACCGGTCGGTCGCGCGCCGGTCACGGCCCCCACTCGAACTCGTCGGCGTCGGTCGCGTCGGCCGTGTCGTCGCCGTCCTCGGTAGAGCGACCGCGGGTGGCTCCGTCGGTCGTTTCGGGGCCGGCGCGCTCGACGGGGACGGAGCGGCCGGTCTGGACGCTCGGCGACGCCTCGGTGCGAGTCGGCCGGTCGGACCGCCTCGTCGGATCGCCGGGCCCTCGGTCGGGGACGGGATCGATCGCGTCGTCGAGGATTCCGCTCGAGACGGCGCGGGCGATCGCCCCGCTCGCTCCGCGGCCGTAGAGCACGTGAGCGGCCACCCTGGCGACGAAGACGACGCCGAACCCGACCAGCAGCGGGACCAGTGGGATCGCGACGACGTATCCGGTGAGCAGGGTGACCGCCGCCAGCGCCCACGCGACCGCGTACGAGCCGGAGAACGCGACGCGGCCGACGACGGTCGGGCGGAGCGCGTCCCGGAGCCGACCGGTGGCGGCGAGGACGGCGAGCGCCGCCGGCCGGAGGTACGCGAACGCGACGAGGTACGCGAGCGCGGCGACGGCGACGAACCCTCCCACGGCGCCGGCCGCCGGGGCGGGCGCCGACGACGGAGCGATCGTCGACGCCGGGTCGACGCGCCCGAGTTCGACGAACGCGCCCGCGACGCCGACGCCGGCCAATCCGACGACGAGCGGGAGGAGGTAGGCGACGCTGAGCAGGACGGATCTGATCCCGTCGCGGTACAACTCACCCCATCCGATGAACGGCGGCGCGCCGTCGGCGGTGGTCGCCTCGATGCCTTCGGCGACGACCCGAAGGTGGTAGCCGCGGGCGACGAACGCCGGCGCGAGCACGACCGGCGCGGCGGCGACGAGCAGGGGCGTGGCGATCGGGACGGCGAGCGCTCCGGCCGCCAGCCCGACGGTGATCGCCGACCCGAGCAGCGTCAGAAACGTCCCGATGACGAGGGTTCCGGCCGCGTCGTCTGAGCGGAGCGGCGTCGCCAGCGCGGCCCGGAGCATGTGTTCTACTCCGTCGGCAGGAGCATAAGTTCCAGCCTCCGGCGAGCGCAAGTGTAAATCGACCAACTGAAACGACGTTCACACAGCACTTATTATTGCTAATCCGCGTAAATATACACGGCCGCGCGGGACAATCGTGTGCCTCTGACAAGACCCGATACCGGCCGTCCGTCGCGACGGCCCCCGTTCGCGGCTTTCTCCCGACGACCCGCCGGTATCCATTTACCCCGTGGCGCCGACGCTGCGGTATGACCGACGAGCCGACGAGCGACGTCGAGCCGACGCTGCGGAGCTACGGCGTGAGCGTCGAATCGATCGACGACGGCGACCCGCTCCAGATCACGTACATGACCGCGTTTCCCGGGAGAGAGGTCCATCGCCGCGAGATCGGACGGGCGCTCAACGCCCTCATCGACCGTGCGGAGGCGGACGCGTGGGAGCCGGTTCGCGTCGAGGCGACGGTGGTGCGGTCGCCGGGCGACCCGCTCGGGACGTGGGCCGCAGAGCCCGAGTGGTTCGAGGCGCTTCTCGCCGACGAGGTGACCGAGACGGCGTTTTCGACGCGCGTCCTACAAACGGTGACGCACGCGGACGGCGACGCCGGAGACGCGGAATCGACCGAGGAGCAGACGCGGTGACCCGTCGAACTCCGGTGAACCGCGCCCAGCGTCGTCTCGGGCGGCCGCCGCGCGAGCGGTTCTCCACGCGGACGCTCGCGTTCGACGCCGGCGGAGACACCTGTCGCGGAACGCTCTATCTCCCCGGCGGCGGCGACGACCCACCGACGGTCGTGATGGGTCCGGGGCTCGGAGCCGAGCGGGGGTTCGGGTATCCGGCGGTCGCCGAGCGGTTCGCCGACGCCGGCTACGCCGCGTTTCTGTTCGATTACCGCGGCTTCGGCGAGTCCGACGGGACCAGCCAACTGGTCGACCCCGCCCGGCAACGTGCCGACTACGCGGCCGCCGTCGAACGGCTCTCCGGCGTCGACGCCGTCGGCAGCGGCCGCGTGTTGTGGGGCGCGTCGGTGTCGGGCGGACACGTTCTCGCGCTGGCCGCCGAGCGCCGGGACGTCGACGCCGTGGTCGCCGTGACGCCGGTGCTCGACGCGCGTGGCGTCGTCGTCGCCCGCGGCGGGCGGTACGTCGCTCGGGCGGGCGTGGCCGGCGTCCGCGACCTGCTCGGCCACCGGCTCGGCCGGGGAGAGACGGTTCCGATCGTCGGTGAGACCGGCACGCTCGCGGCGATCACCGAACCCGGCGCGAAGCGCGCCTACCTCGATCTGGTCGACCGGGAGTCGACGTGGCGCAACCGGACGCCGGCCCGGTCGCTTCTCCGACTGGCGGGCTACCGCCCCGGCGAGCGACTCGCGGAGATCCGGGCGCCGACGCTGCTTCTCGGCGGGACCGACGACCGGATCGTCCCCGTGGCGACGGTCGCCGACGCCGCCGAGACGCTCCGGCGCGGGAGCCTCGTCACCATCCCCGCCGACCACTTCTCCGTGTTCGGGGCGGATTTCGAGCCGGCGGTCGGCCACCAGCTCGCGTTCTTGCGCGACGCGCTTGAGTCGTAACGACGTCGGTAGCAGACCGGGTGTTCACGGATCAGCTTTTATATCGGAGGGCCGCAACCTCTCGACATGACCGTCGTCGCCCTGTTGAGCGTCGCGCCGGTGATCGAAGACAGCATGGCCGAGGAGGTCGCGAAGGCGGTGGCGGCCCTCGACGACTTCGACGTGAGCTACGAGACGAATCCGATGGGGACGGTGATCGAGACCGACGACGTCGACACGCTGCTCGACGCCGTGGGAGCCGCACACGCGGCCGTCGAGGGCGACCGGGTCTCGACGGTGCTGAAGATCGACGACAAGCGAACCGTCGAAACGACGGCCGATCGGAAGGTCGAGGCGGTCGAGGATCACCTCGGTCGGGAGGCGAAGCGGGAACGGTAGCGGGTCGGCCGCGGAGTGACAGCGGTTCGAGCGGCGGGCGGAGCCGTCGCCGGTCAGGCCGGCGCGTCGGGGCGGGGGCCACAGATCGGCCGACCGGCGAGGCGTCGGCACGTATCCGTGGGCCGGCGGGGGCTCCGGCTCTATAGCGGTCGTCGCGCGACCGGGGTCTCGCTGCCGTGGCTGCGGCTCTCGTCGACCAGCCCGGAGCGCACACACCAGCGACAGTACCGGTATGCCGCGTGGTTCGTCGCGCCGCAGTGTCGACACGTGACCGTTTCGCCGTCGGCGTCGAGCGGCGGCGGGCTTTCCGCCGGGGGGTCGGCGTCGGTGGCGACCGGCCCAGAACTCGTCTCGCTGCCCGAGTCCGGGTCGTCCGCGTCGGGCGGGGCCCGCCCGTCGGCGTCGAGCAGGTCCCGGAGGCCGTCGTCTCCGCGAACGATCGTCCACGCGACCGTCAGGTTCACCACGATCACCCCCGCGAGGAGCACCGCGAGCAGTTCCGCTGACATATGTGGTGTGGTATCACTCGAAGGTAATATGTTCGGCGGTGACCCGGAGGAAGTCGCCGTTTGTCCACCGCCGGGCGCCCGCCGTCCCGATCCGGACACACTTAGGGGGCGGCGTCGAAGGGAGCGACGCATGTCCGACACCATTCACACGGACGCGGCTCCGGAAGCGGTCGGCGCGTACAGCCAGGCGACGACGACCGGCGACCTCGTGTTCACCGCCGGGCAGATTCCGTTGACGACGGACGGCGATCTGCTCGCCGACGCGTCGATCGCCGAGCAGACCGAGACGGCACTCGACAACCTGCTGGCGGTGCTCGAGGAGGCCGGCGCGGGCCCCGACGACGTGCTCAAAACGACCGTATTTCTGGCCGACATCGACGACTTCGAGGAGATGAACGAGGTGTACGCCGGCTACTTCGAGGGGTCGCCGCCGGCGCGGTCGGCGGTTCAGGCGGGCGCGCTCCCGAAGGGCGTCGGCGTCGAGATCGAGGCCGTCGCGAGCCGCGAGTGAGATGGGCGGCGGGTCGGCCGGGGAAGGCGAAGAGCCGGAAGCGAGCGCCCGGAACGTCAGCGGGGCCCCGGCGACGAGGGCGACCCGACTCCGGTCGGCGGCGTTGTGGGGAGCGGTCGGCGGGTTCGCGTTTCTCGTGTTGACACAGGGGTACCTGCTCGTCGGCGGGTCGCTCCCGTTCGCGTACCCCTGGCTGTTCGGAATGGCGGCCGTTCTCGCGGCCGTCGTCGCCGCGATCGCGTATCGCGTCGAACACCGAATCGGGCGAAAGCGGTCGAAAAGAAGGACTTAACAACGCGAGTGGAGTACCTTCGGACGAGCCAGGATGGCCGAGTGGTAAGGCGCACGCCTGGAAAGCGTGTTCCCTTCCGGGATCGGGGGTTCAAATCCCTCTCCTGGCGTTTTCGGGCGCTTCACCCCTCAGCGGCGGCTATCCGACGCAAACTTCATATGTGTGGGGGTTGTTACCACACGTGACGATGCCAGACACGAAATCGGGTCGCGAACGGAAGGGACGCGGCAAACGGCAACAACTCGAGAGCCACCTCAACCGACGAGAGCTCGAGGCGGCCGACGAGCCGCCGGCGCCGACGCTCGACGCCGTCGAATCGGAGTATCTCGCCGCCCCCGACGACCGAGCGGCCGAGTAGTTCGGCGGTTCGATCACCCTTTGTCGTCGATGTACGTCGCGAGCTCCCGCAGCGCGGCTTCCGGCTCGCCGGCGATCGCCTCGCGAAGCCGCTGGCCGACCGCGTCTCGGTTGCGGAACCAGAGCTCCGTCGGCGGCTCGACGGCCGCGCGCTCGGCGGCGAACCGGATCGCCGGCTCGGCCGAGGCGTACGGCGACGACGCGACGGCGTCAGCCGCGAACGGGTCGCCGTTCATCGTCGGAATCCATCCGCCGTCGACGACGAGCGAGGCGACGGATGCCGACCGAAACGCCGCCGCGACCGCGAGCGCCTCGCCGAGCGAGTCCGTGTTCGGATTGACGACGACGTACTCGGGATACGCGCTCGTCCGTGACCCGTCAGACCCCGCGGGCGCCGGCATCACGCCGACCGCCGCGTCCGACAGCGAGTCGGCGACCAGCGAGAGCGGCAGCATCGCCGCGACGGCGTCTCCCGCCCGAAACCGGTCGCGGCTCTCCACGAACCGAGAATCGAACACCGCCTCGGTCGACACCTGTTCGACCCCCCTGCCCGACCGGTCGCCGCCGAACACGAGATCGTGGAACACGTTCGCCGCCCGGATCCCCGGCGGGTCGTCGACGGTCACGGGAGCGTCGGGGGCGGGCGCGGTGTCGTCGGTCGCGTAGTAGGACCCGCCGAAGCCGGCCAGCGCGCCCGAGAACGCCGACGGCAACACCGACGGGTGGCCGTTCCACACGAACCCGCCGTCGGCCGCCTCCGCGACGCGTGACGACCACTCGCTCCAACTCGGCGGCGCGGTCGTCCACTCGTCGGGCGTTATGCCCGCCCGTTCGAACGCCGGCGTCCGGTACACGACGGCCTCGGGCACGAAGGCGTACGCCAGCGCGTGGAGCTCCCCGTCGGCGGGGTGTCGACCCGCCGCGGCGAACGCCGAAAACGACTCGCCGATCGTCTCGCCGATCGGGTGGTCGGCCGCGTGTGCCGAGACCGGCTCCGTCGCCTCCGCGGCCATGAGCGCGCCGAGCTCTTGGCCCCTGACCACCAGCAGGTCGGGCGTCGATTCTCCCGCGTCGACGCGGCTGATGAACCGGGTGATCCGCTCCGGTCCGCGCGTCTCCGAGGAGACCGTCACGTCGACCGCGTCCGGGACGTCCGCGTCGGCGACGGCCGTGGGAAGCGAGGTGAGCCACTGGCGGTAGCCGACGTCGACGGCGACGGTTCCGCCCGTGATAGCCGCCTCGGAGTCCGTCTCGGCTTCGGACGTCGTGTCGGATTCGGCGGTCGAGCCGTCGGTCGACGTCGGCTCGGGGTCCGGCGCCCCGCTGGTGGAATCGTCGCCCTGAGACAGACGCGTCGTGGCGTATCCGGCGACCCCGCCGAGCGCGAGTATCCCGGCGCCGTACGCGAGAACGGTGCGCCGCGTTCCGCTCGCGTCGGTCCCCGTCGGTGTCGCCTCCGGATCGTCTGCCGCCGCGGACGTCGGTCCGCCGGCTCCCGATCCCGTTCCGCCGCCGGCGTCGGTGCCGTCTGCCGGGGTCGCGTCCCCACCCGTCGCGGCGGCGGCCGCGTCCGTCGCGCCGGCGGCCGCGTCCGTCGCGCCGGCGGTCGTCACGAGCGCTCCCGTTTCGCGGTCCGCCGCGCCGACGCGGGGCGCGGCGTCGCGGAGGTCGCGGCCGAGCGGATACGTCGTCGCGTATCGGTCGGCCGGGTCGCGGGCGGTCGCGCGGCGTATCGGCTCGACGGCTCCGTCGGGGAGGTCGGCCGCGAGCGCGTCGACGTCGATCCCCTCGCGGATCGCCCGCCTCAGCGCCGCGTCGTCGGCGTCGGCCGTCGGAAACGGCGGCTCGCCGGAGAACAGGGCGGCGGCGAGAACGCCGACGCGGTAGACGTCGGTCCGTCGTCCCGCGTGGTCGCCGTCGAGCTGCTCGGGCGCGGTGTACGGAGTCGCCGGAGGGTCGTCGACGAGGCGGCTCACGCCCCAGTCGCCGACGACCGCGACGGGCCCCTCGTCGTCGACGCGGAAGGAGACACAGTCGGGATGGACCGCACGGTGAGAGGGCGTGGAGCCGTACCGGGCGTAGGTGCGAAGCACGTCACACACGTCGGCGAGCAGGTCTCCGCGGGTCGCGAGATCACACGCTCGGGCCGGCTCGAGGGTGGTCCCTGACGCCAGCGCCGAGAGTTCGTCCTCGACCGCGTCGACGGCGACCCAGGGCCGCGGCTCGGTGCCCCAGTCGCGGAGCGACCGGACGGTCCGGCGCTCGTCGACGGCCGCCCACTGTCGGGCGAGCGCCTCGAACCGTTCGAACCGCCCGCGTGACACCGCGCCGGTCGGCGTTCTGACGGCGACCGTCTCGCCGGCTCCCCCCGTCCCGCGGTACGTCGTCCACCGTCGCGTCCCCCCGACGCGGTCGTCGACCGACCACTCCCCGTTGCGCCCGTTCACGGGACCGTCGAACCCGTCCATGCGACGACAGTTGTCGTGAGCCGTGATAACGGGTGGGTATCGACGTCGCGGTGTCGGCCGTCGCGTCCGGCCGCGTCGCTGCTGCGGAGTCGGGTCTGGGTCGGCAGACTCGTATCGTGGTTATAAACACGGGCTGAGACGCGGTCGGCCTGCCGCTCGTTTCCATGCGACTCGTCAACACGAATCCCGCGCCGCCGACGCTCTGTCGGGTGGTTTTCTCGATCGATCCCCGGCGGACCGGAGGCGTTCTCCGTCGTGCGCTTGCGATGGCTTTATATAGAATCACAATCAATCAAACGCTGTATGAGCCAGCGAATGCAGCAGGGTCAGCCGATGATCATCATGGGCGACGACGCCCAGCGCGTCAAAGACCAGGACGCGCAGGAGTACAACATCTCCGCGGCGCGCGGCGTCGCAGAATCGGTACGTTCGACGCTCGGACCGAAGGGGATGGACAAGATGCTCGTCGACTCGATGGGCGACGTCACCATCACGAACGACGGCGTCACCATCCTCCAGACGATGGACATCGACAACCCGACGGCAGAGATGATCGTCGAGGTTGCCGAGACCCAGGAAGACGAGGCCGGCGACGGCACGACGAGCGCGGTCGCCATCGCGGGCGAGCTGTTGAAAAACGCCGAGGACCTCCTCGAACAGGACATCCACCCCACAGCGGTGATCAAGGGGTTCAACATGGCGAGCGCGTACGCCCGTGACGAGATCGACGAGGTCTCGACACAGGTCGACCCCGACGACACGGAGACGTTGAAAAACGTCGCCGAGACGTCGATGACCGGCAAGGGCGCGGAGCTCGAAAAGGAGGTGCTCGCCGACCTCGTCGTCCGCGCGATCCAGGGCGTCACCGTCGAGGCCGACGACGGCTCGCACGTCGTCGACCTCCAGAACCTGAACATCGAGACGCGCACCGGCCGCTCGGCCGGCGAGTCGCGGCTGCTCTCCGGCGCCGTCGTCGACAAGGACCCGGTCCACGACGACATGCCGACCGACGTCGAGGAGGCGAACGTCGTCCTGCTCAACGACGCCATCGAGGTCGAGGAGGCCGACGTCGACACCGCGGTCAACGTCGACTCGCCCGACCAGCTCCAGAAGTTCCTCGACCAAGAGGAGGCACAGCTCCGCGAGAAGGTGGACCTGATCGCCGAAAGCGGCGCCGACGTCGTCTTCTGTCAGAAGGGGATCGACGACCTCGCCCAACACTACCTCGCGAAGGAGGGAATCCTCGCGGTGCGGCGGACGAAGAAGTCCGACATGAAGTTCCTCAAGAACGTTCTCGACGCCGCGATCGTCACCGACATCGACGCGTTGTCGAGCGAGGACGTCGCGGTCGGCACCGTCGAGCGCGACGCCGAGGAAGAACTGTTCTACGTTGAAGGCGAGAATCCCCACGGCGCGACGCTGCTCCTGTACGGCTCCACCGAGCACGTCGTCGACGAGCTGGAACGCGGCGTCAACGACGCGATCGACGTCGTCGCCACGACCGTCTCCGACGGGCGAATCCTGCCCGGCGGCGGCGCGGTCGAGGTCGAGGTCGCACGGCGGCTCCGCGATTACGCCGACTCCGTCTCCGGCCGCGAACAGCTCGCCGTCGAGGCGTTCGCCGACTCGCTCGAGCTGATCCCGCGCGTGCTCGCCGAGAACGCCGGGCTCGACTCGATCGACCTGCTCGTCGACCTGCGTGCGGCCCACGAGGCTGGCGACGCGAACGCCGGCCTCAACGTCTTCTCCGGCGAGGTCGAGAACACCTTCGACGCGGGCGTCGTCGAGACCGCCCACGCCAAGGAACAGGCGATCTCGTCGGCCGCCGAGGCCGCGAACCTGGTGTTGAAAATCGACGACATCATCTCCGCGGGCGACCTCTCCACCGCCAGCGACGACGACGAGGGCGGCGCCCCCGGCGGCGGCATGGGCGGCATGGGCGGCATGGGCGGCGCGATGTAAGACAGGCCACACCAACGGCCGCCGTCAGACCGCGCACCGCCGAGCCAACCGCGTTATCCTCTTTTTATTTCCGGGTTCTCGCGCCGCCGTCCAGACACACTCCAGCAGCGATAAGTACCCGACCGGCAAGGATTGCGACATGCACACGTTGCTTCTCAACAACGAAGACGTCGACGAGAACGCCCAGATGAGCCGCGTCATCGACGCGGTTCGCGGCGCGTTCACGGCCTACGAGCGCGACAACGCCACGATGCCCGCCAAGTCGTACATCGACCTGCCCGAGTACAACGGCGATTTCCGGTCGATGCCGGCCTACCTCGACGTTCGCACCGAAGACACCGCCGAGGAGACCGGCTGGGACGCCGCCGGGATCAAGTGGGTCAACGTTCACACCGACAACCCCACCGACCACGACCTGCCGACGGTGATGGGAACGATGATCTACTCCGACGCGGCGACCGCGTTTCCGCTGGCGATCATGGACGGGACGGCGCTCACGAGAAAACGAACCGGGGCGGCCGCCGCCGTCGCCACCGACCACCTCGCGGTCGCAGACGCCACGTCGCTGGGGATCGTCGGCGCCGGCGTCCAGTCGTACACCCAACTCGAGGCGATCGCCGAGGTCCGCGACATCGAGAAGGTGGTGGTGAGCGACCTCGACGAGGACCGGGTGGAACGGTTCGTCGACGCCTTCGAGGACCGGTTCGACGTCCGCGCCGGGAGCGTCGACGAGGCGGGCCACTGCGACGTGCTCTCGACGGTGACGCCCGTCGAGGACCCGATCGTCGGCTCAGACGACGTTGGCGAGCACACCCACGTCAACGCGATGGGCGCGGACGCGGCGGGAAAACACGAGCTGAGCGACGACCTGCTGGTCGACGCCACGGTCGTCATCGACGACCACGAGCAGTGCACCCACTCCGGCGAGATCAACGTGCCGTACGCCGCGGGCGTGCTCGGCGACGACGACATCTACGGCGAGATCGGCGAGATCGTCGTCGGCACCCGCCCGGGGCGAGCGGGCGACGACGGCGTCGCCGGCGTCACCGTCTTCGACTCGACCGGTCTCGCGATCCAGGACGTCGCCGCCGCCCGGGTCGTCTACGAGCACGCCGACGACAACGACAACGGATACCCGTTCGACCTGCTCGGGCTCGCCGGGTAGCCCCCTCGGAGCTCTCCTCTTCGCCGCGGCACCGCGCTCGTGACCGTCTC
>CAZKXC010000051.1:14074-16050 GCA_964556645.1 uncultured Halobellus sp. | reverse complement strand
GCGACCGACCGCGCCGTCAGTCCGCCGGCTCCGACGACCCGCACGACGCCGGCGAGATCTCGTCCTCGTGGAGGTAACACTGCGGGTCCGGCGCGAAGAGGTCGCCGGTCGCTCGCAGCGCCCGGAGCCGCGAGCCGCCGCGACAGATGTCTCGGTACTGACACGCGGAACACCGCCCGGTGAGCCGGTCGTCGCGGTCGCGAAGCGCCGCCAACAACGGGTCCGACTCGTCGTCCCAGATCGCGGCGAACGGGCGGTCGCGGACGTTGCCGAGGCTGTGCCCCTGCCAGAACTGCGTGAGGTGGACGTTCCCGACCGGGTCGACGTCGGCGACGCGCTCGCCGGCCGGGTCGCCGCCGTTGCGCTCGAGGTACGCGCGGATCCGCGCCGCGCGGTCCGAGCCCAGCTCTCGGTCGGCGTACTCGACGAGGTAGGCGGCGTCGGCGTAGTTGCCCACGAGCAGCGTCTCGATCTCCTCGCCGCGGTCGTGGTACCGGCGGGTGAGATCACAGAGCGTTTCGACCGCCTCTCGTTTCCGTGCGGGCGAGAGATCGGCGTCGGCGATGTCGGCGCCGCGGCCGCCGTACGCCAGGTGGTAAAAACAGAAGCGGTCGACGCCGACGTCCGTGAGGAGGTCGACGACGTCTTCGAGGTCGGCCGCGTTTCGCTCGGTGATCGTGTACCGCAGCCCCGTCTTCAGCCCGACGTCGAGACACGCTTCGATGCCGCGGACCGCCGCGTCGAACGCCCCGTCGCGTCCGCGAAACGCGTCGTTGCGCTCGGCGAGCCCGTCGACGGAGACGCCGGCGTACTGAAGCCCCGCGCGTTTCAGCTCCGCGGCGGCCTCCCGGGTGAGAAGCGTTCCGTTCGTCGAGAGGACCGGCCGGATGCCCCGGTCGGACGCGTACTCGACGAGCGAGACGAGATCCTCGCGGATCAGCGGCTCGCCGCCCGAGAAGAGCACCACCGGGACGCCGTAGTCGGCGAGCTGGTCGAGGAGCCCCTTCGCTTCGGCCGTGGAGAGTTCGCCGGGCGCGCCGTCCGTGTCCGCGCCCGCATAACAGTGATCACAGTAGAGGTTACACCGTTTCGTCGTGTTCCAGACGACGACCGGACGGCGTTGGTTCCGTTCGGTTATCTGCGGCTTCGTCGACTCGTCGGCGGCGTCGTAGCGGAGTCCGTCGCTCTCGGCGTCGAGTCCACACAACAGCTTGCTGATCGAGATCATCGCCCCACCCCGTCCTCGGCGTCTGGCTCGTCCGACGCGTCACGGTCCCGCGTCTCCTCGGCGTCGTGTGCGTCTCCGAGCGAGTACGTCGAGAACCGGTGGGTCTCGTCGGCCGGACAGAGCCAGACGTCGCGGGCGTACCACCCGAACAGCCCGGTCGCCTCCTCGTGTGCGACGTCCGGCGACGGCGCCGCGACGGTTCCGACGCGTCGCATCGGGTCCGAGTCCGACTCGCGAGCGAACACCTCCCAGCGTCGTTCGTGGGTTCGACGGGGCGTCTCGTCGGCGTGTCGGTCCGCCGTGTCGGTCATACGGACGATCCCGCACGCGAGAATCATAGTGGCCCGAGCGGGCTCCCGGTCTGTGAGAACGCGCGCCGGTCTGATCTCGGCGCCGTCGGGCAGAACGGCGACGGCCGACCGAACCGTTTATTTCGCCCGCCGAGGTACGGGCGGACGGACAGAGGGAGCCCGACTCCCGTGCCGCTGGCATGAGGAAAGTCCCCCCACCGGCCGGACGGGCGACCGGGCACACGCCCGGAGTCGGAGACGGCTGGCTCTGGAACAGCAACGAGACCCCCCGCCCCGACCGATGACTCGCGCGAACCGACCCGCGAGGGAAGGGAGTTAACCCGGAGAGGGCGCGTGGCACTGCCACGCCACGGACGGGCGGGAACGGATGGAACGGCGAATCCTCGCCGGTGCAAGTCCGCGCCGACAGGTAGTCCGGCCGCGGCGCGGACGCTCAG
>CAZKXC010000051.1:5254-14064 GCA_964556645.1 uncultured Halobellus sp. | reverse complement strand
CAGCCGAATGTCGGGTCGAACCGAAGGGGGCTTACTCCCCTCAGTCCGCCACTCACCCAGCGGCGCGGCCGGCGAGACGGAGCGTCTCGGGTCCCGCGCGGTCGCGGTCCCAGTTGATCACGAACGATCATCAAAGGGAAGCGTTCAAGTCGTCAGCAGTAGTAACGCGATATATGTCCGAGGCTCAGACCGTTCGGCTGTCATACGACGACGGAGCACGAGCGGTCGAACTCGCACGCGAGGCGGTCGAGTCGTTCGTCCGACACGGGCAGCGCGAACAGCCTGGGAGCATGCGCGAGGCCTTCTACGCCAGGACCGGCGCGTTCGTCCGGCTCGAATCGACCCGTGGTCGCGGCCGATTGCGGGGGTGTGCCGGCGCGTGGGAGACCTCAGACCAGCTCGGCCACGCCATCGTCGAAGCCGCGATCAAGGCCGCCTCCGACGACTCCTGCGGCTCGGAGGTCGAGCCGAAAGAGCTCGGGAACATCACCGTCTCCGTCTGTGTCGTCTCGAACACGGTCCTCACGAACGACCCCTTGGAGGACCTCCGGATCGGCACCCACGGCGTCGCCGTCGACGGCGGCAACGCCCACGGCTGGCTGTACCCGACGGTCCCCGTCGAGAACGGCTGGTCCGGCGCGGAGTTCCTCTCGCGGGCCTGCCGGAAGGCGAAGCTCTCGCCGACCGCCTGGGAGGACGACGACACCATGGTGACGCTCATCGAGGGCCAGGTGTTCCGGGAGCGCCCAGACGGCGGCGCGGTCGAAGAGCTGTGATCCGCGCGGTCTCCGAGAACGGTTCTCAGGCTCCGTAGCCGACCCGTTCTGCGTCCGCGAGCGCCCGCTCGGCCGCCGCGTCGAGGTCGGTGGCGTCGCCGGCGACGACCTCCCCGTCGCGGATCACGGGCTCGAGCAGCGGTTCGGCGTTCGACGGGCCCTCGCGGTCGGCGAGACCGACCGCGTGGCGGCCGTCCGCGGTGCGGTAGACCGTCTTCGCTCCCGAGAGCTTTCCGCGTTTGGCCGCCGGCGCTCCGTCGACGGCGACGAGGTCGAGCGCGAAGTCGACAGGGTCGGCGTTGGAGACGTAGCCGCCGACGCCGAAGCCGTCGACGACGTCCCGGAGCCGGCGGAGGTCGTCGGGACCGAGCCCGCCGGAGACGTACACGTCGACGTCCTCGTGGCCGCGGACGTCGAGCTCCCAGGCCACCTCGCGGATAATGTGTCGGAAGTCCCCGCGGCGCGAGCCGGTGGTGTCGAGGCGAACGCCGTCGAGGCGGTCGCCGAGCGTCTCGGCCGCCCGGAGCACCTCGTCGACCTCGTCGGAGTAGGTGTCACACAACGCGACCCGCGGAACCGACTCGTCGACCGCCTCGTCGAAGGCGCGCCACGCCGCCTCCTGGCCGCCGCGGCCGAAACAGATCGAGAGCGCGTGCGGCATCGTCCCCGACGCGTCCCGTCCGATGAGGTCGCCCGCCGCGACGTGTGAGAAGCCGTCGAAGCCGCCGACGAG
Organism: uncultured Halobellus sp.; assembly: GCA_964556645.1. Classification (GTDB taxonomy): domain Archaea; phylum Halobacteriota; class Halobacteria; order Halobacteriales; family Haloferacaceae; genus Halorubrum. The sequence continues at coordinate 12,555 of CAZKXC010000051.1, read as the reverse complement.
CGCCGACCGCTCGACCGCCGCCGTCATCGCGGGGTGGACGTGGCGCGCGCCGAACGACAACACCTGCGCGTCAGGCGCCGCCACCCGGCAGTCGAGCGCGGCGGTGGCGATGGCGGACGCGTGCGAGAGAAACCCCAGAAGCGACGTTTCCAGCCGAGCGAACGCGAGGTACGGCCCCTCGATTCGCATCACCGGGCCGCCGTCGAACAGGCGGCCTTCGGGGATCGCGTGAACGTCGACGTCGCGGCCGGCGAGCAACGCGACCGCGTCCTTCAGCCCGGCGAACAGCTCGAACTCGCCGCTCGGGAACTGGTCGGCGGTCACCTCGGCGACGACGTGAGGGTTGCGGTCGGCGTGGGTCAGCGCGGCCGTCGTGCGGTCGAAGTACGCGTCGGTCGCCCGACCGCTCCGGATCGGCTCGGCGTCGACGATGTCAAACTCCGTCATACGGACGCGTTCGGTCGGCACGCACGAAAAGCCACGCGTGTCGGGGCCGGGCGGGTCACGGCCGCGGCGGGCCGGACCGTCGGCGAGGGTGGGCGGTCCGCCGGTGGCTGCGGTCGGCAGCGACTACCGCCGTCGGCAGCTACGGCCGGCGGTGGCTACGGCCGCCGGCGACGCGCGAGAAGCGCGGTGGCCGCGAGCAGGGCGACGACCGCCGAGAGGACGCCGAGCCCCGGCGTCTCCGCCGCGGTCGACTCGTCGTCTGACCCAGCGGTCGTCGACTCCGCGTCGTCGGTGTCCGGCGTCTCCGAGCCGTTGTCCGCGGCGGTTGTCTGGTTCGTGTCGGATTCGCCGTCGGGTTCCTCGGCGTCGGTCGCGTTGGCCTCCGTGTCGGTCGTCGCCGGTGGCTCGAGGTCGAGTCCGGGGCGAAGCTCGAAGACGCCCGTCGGCTCCGGCGCGTGGACGATCGTCACCCGGGTGCCGTTCCGCTCGATTCCGTACGAGCCGCGGAAGTCGCCGGTGGCGACGTCGCGAACGCCGTCGTCGCGGCGAACCGGATCGTGAGACGCGAGCATCGTGAGGTACGTCTCCTCGAACTCCGCGGCGTCCTGTGGCGTCTGCCACTCGGTGACCCAGACGTAGCCGTCGCGTTCGGTCCCGTTCGTGTCGTTCCGGTAGGGGTAGAGCCGGTCGCCCGCCCAGCCGGCGGTCGCGGGATGCGCGTAGTTGTACGCCGCCCGCGTCTCCAACTCGTCGTCGGTGTCGAGGTGTGCGTTCACGCTCGCCTCTCGGGTCGGCTCGAGCGTGGCCGCCTCGTACTCGAACGCCTGATACCAGAACATCACGAACATCGAGGCCTCGCCCGCCGTCTCGGAGCCGTTCATCCCCTGATCGGCGTACGTCTCCCACCCGCCTTCGGCGGTGTCGTCGAACGCGATCTCGCGGGTCTCGTATCCCGGATCGCGGTGGATGACCTCCGCGGTGGACGAGGGAGGATCGTTCATCGTCGCGTTGACCGCGTCCCAGCCGTCGTCGTCGAGCAGGGTCTCGACGTAAAACGGGCCGTCGGAGTACGGCTGGAGGATCGTCTGGAGAATTCCGAAGTTGAAGTCGGGTCGGTCGGCAGAGCCGGTCGATTCCGGCTCGTCGAGACAGCTCCAGTTGGCGCCACACCGGTCGACGTACCGTTCCTCGATGTAGACGGCCTCTCCCTCGACGATCCCGTCGACGGCCAGGTCGGCATCTTGGGTCGCGCCGACGTACTCCGAGCCAGTGAGGTCGTGGTACTGGTCTTGCATCGCGTGGTCGAGTTCGTGGACCAGCGTCGACTCGCTGACCCGAAGCGTCTCGTTCTCGCCGACGACGAGGACGATCCGGTCGTCGGCCGGCGAGTAGAAGCCCGAGACCGACCCGCCGAACACCGTATCGATCGCCCGGGCGGCGGAGTCGTCCTCGCCGACCACGAACAACGCCTTCCACACCTGGTCGTTCCAGCGCTGGAATTCGGTTCGGTTCTGGCCGCTCGCGTTGCCGGTTCCGTCCGACTGGAACTGCTCGCGCGAGACCGTCTCGACCGGGACGTCCGTCTCGAACGGGCGCTCGCGGAGGTATTCGACGCGGGCCATGCTCCGGTGTGTCAGCGTCTCGAGCTCCGTCTCCGTCAGCCCGTCCTCTTGGTCGATGTCGAGCGTTTCGGCGTGGTAGACGCCGTTCCAGCAGCCGACCAGCTCGTTGTCCGCCTCGGTTTCACACTCCGCGGCGGTCTCGGCGACCGGCGCGTCGGCGGCGGCGGCGCCGCCGGCGCCCGCCACCAGAAGGACGAACACGGCGACCGTCACCGAGAGGGTGAGGACCCGTCGCATACGGAACGATACGGGTGGTCGGGTAAGTAGTTTGTCCGTTCTGGCGTTCGCGAAAACCGGCCGCCGCGAACACCGCGTGACCGGCGCGGACGTCCCGCCCGCGCTCGCCACGGGACGCCGAGGCGACGGACCGCTCACCACACGGAGTTTAGTGCGTCCGTCGACGACGAGGGATCGATGGCTCCCCGGGTAACCCCGATCTGCTGTGGCTCGCTGCGGATGGACGCCGACGTGTTGGTCGCCGGCGACGCCGGCGTCGTCGAAGCCCCGTCGACGGTGTATCTGATCGAGGCCGCCGACACGATACTCGTGGATACGAGCTTCGGCGATCCGGACGCGATGGTCGACCGCCACCCCGACTTTCCGTGTCACCGACCGGCGGACCAGCGGCTGTCTGCCGTCCTCGACGCGGCGGGATACGCGCCGAGCGACGTCGACAGCGTGGTGTTCACCCACCTCGATTGGGACCACTGTTACAACCTCTCGTTGTTCGACGCCGAGACGACGTTCTACGTCCAGCGGGCGGAGCTGGCGTACGCGGTCGCCCCGTATCCGATGCACGCCGAGCGGTACGAGTCGACCTCGCTGGGTCGGGAGCCGCCGTGGCTGACCCGCGACCTGCGGGCGATCGACGGCGAGACCGAGCTGTGTGAGGGGGTGGTCGCGTTCCCGACGCCCGGCCACACGGTCGGCCACCAGTCGGTCGCGGTGGCGACCGACGAGGGAACGACCGTCGTCGCCGGCGACGCCGTCCCGACGTTCGCGAACGTCTCGAGAACGGACGCCACCCCGCGGCGGCGGGGACTCGCGATGGACGAGATCGCGTGGTGGGAGAGCGCGACCGAGGTGCTCGCGCGCGGCGACCGGATCCTCCCGGGTCACGAGTGGGAGATCCTCGACGCCGACCCGGTCGGGCTCGCCGAGTGAGGGGGCGGCGCGCCGGCCGACGTCACGGCGATCACCGGGCCGGGCGCGTCCGAGATTGCCGGCGGTGTTGCCAGGGACACCGAGTTTAACAGCGTCGGGTGTCAGGCGGTGACATGGCCACGGCCGACGACGTGCTCCAACGGCTCGACGACAGCGACACCGAGCTGGTCCGACTCGTGTTCGTGAACAACAGCGGCGTCCCGCGCGGGCGGGTCGTCGACGCCGAGACGCTGCCGAGCGTGCTCGAGAACGGCACGAACGTCACGCAGGCGATGCAGTCGTTCAACGCGCTGGACCGGCTCGCCCCGGACGGACGGTACGGCCCCGCAGGCGAGGTCCGCGTCGTTCCCGACCCGTCGACGTTCACCACGCTGCCGTACGCCGACCGAACGGCGATCATGCTCGCGGACCTCCACGACCTCGACGGCAGCCGCTGGGCGGCCGGCCCCCGAGCCCGGCTGCGCGAGTACCTCGCGGAGATCGGCGAGGCGGGATACGAGTCCAGACTCGCCTTCGAAAGCGAGTTCTACTACACCGACGAGACGGACGACGGTGAGGTCGTTCCGTTCGACGAGACGCCCTGTTTTTCGACCGCCGGGATGCAAAGCGCCCACGACCTCGTCCTCGAGACGGTCGACGCGCTGAAAGCCCAGGGGATGGGGCTCGCGGCGTACTACCCCGAGTACGGCCCCGGCCAACAGGAGCTCGTCGTCGACCACGACGCCGGCGTCACGGCCTCCGACACCCAGATTCTGTTCAAAGAGACGGTGCGGGCCGTGGCGGCCGCACACGACGTCGGCGTGACGTTCCGGCCCAAGCCGTTCGACGGGCTCCCCGGAACCGGGTGTCACGTCCACCTCTCTGTGTGGCGAGACGGCGAGAACGTCCTGTACGACCCGGACGCCGAGGGCCGGTACCCGCTCAGCGACCGGGGTCGACACTTCGTCGGCGGGCTGCTCGAACACGCGCCGGCGCTGGTCGCGCTGACCGCGCCGACCGTCGAATCGTACGACCGCCTCGCGCCCGGCATGTGGTCGTCGGCGTACACCTGCTGGGGACACGACAACCGCGAGGCGGCGGTTCGGGTCCCCTCCGTTCGGGCCGACGACCCGGCGGCGACGACGCGGATCGAGTTCAAGCCGTCGGACAACACGAACAACCCGTACCTGGCACAGCTCGGCCTCCTCGCCGCCGGGATCGACGGGATCGACAGGGAGATCGATCCTGGCGAGCCGCTCGACCGCGACCCGAGCGGGATCGACGACGACGCGCTCGCCGACCGCGGCATCGAACGGCTGCCCGACTCGCTCGCGGCGGCGCTCGACGCGCTCGAGTCGGACGACGTGCTGGCGGCGGCGCTCGGCGAGCCGCTTCACCGGTCGTATCTCGAGGTGAAACGGAGCGAGTGGGAACAGTCGACGGAGGACGGCGAGTGGGAGTCGGCGTATCTCGCCCGGAGCTTCTAGCCGTCCGCGTCGCTCCGGCTTCGGACTTTTGTGACCGCGTCCCCAAGATCGGGTATGCCGTACGATCCGAGCGACACCGCGGTGATCGTGGTGGACATGCAAAACGGGTTCTGTCACCCCGACGGGGGTCTCTACGCCGAGCCGAGCGAGGCGGCGATCGAGCCCGTGGCCGCGCTCGTCGACAGCGCGCGCGACGCCGGCGCGCGCGTCGTCTACACCCGAGACGTCCATCCGCCAGAACAGTTCGACGACGCCCACTACTACGACGAGTTCGACCGCTGGGGCGAACACGTCGTCGAGGGGTCGTGGGGCGCCGAGCTGGTCGACGGCCTTGACGTGCGCAAGACGGACCACGTCGTCGACAAACACACCTACGACGCCTTCTACCAGACCGACCTGGAGGGGTACCTCGACGCGCGCGGGATCGACGACCTGTTGATCTGCGGGACGCTGGCGAACGTCTGTGTGCTTCACACCGCCGGCAGCGCCGGGCTCCGGGATTACCGGCCCGTGGTCGTCGAGGACGCGCTCGGCTACATCACCGCGGACCACCGCGAGTACGCCGTCGACCACGCCGACTGGCTGTTCGGCGAGACGACGACGCGGGAGGCGGTGGCGTTCGCGGAGGCCTGACCGCGCCGCCCGCGATTATCAGCCGCGTGAATCGGCGTTCAACGCTTTTGTATCCCGGGCGGGTCGGTCGGGCATGGACCTCTCCCGACGCGGCGTTCTCGGCGGACTCGGAGCCGCGTGTGCGGTCGGAGCCGTCGGGTTCGCCGGGGCCGTCTCGGTCACCGACGAGGCGTCGACGGACGCCGGCGACGGCGGCGCCGACGCGGCCGCCAACGCGACCGACGACGGATCGACCGAGAAGAAGACGACGACGGTGGCCGTCGACCCGGAGGCGCCGTTCGAGGCGCGGCTGCTGCGGGCCGCCGACGGCGACGCGTCCGACGGCGACGGGTATCGGTTGTTCGACGCGACGGAGCTCGACCGGGTCAAGGGGATCGACGCCACGGACGGCGAACACCTCGTGTACGTCGCGCTCTCGGAGGCGGGACGAACGGCGGTTCGCGAGCGGCTGGCCGACGCCGGCGCGACAGACGAGCCCGAGCCGTTCGTGGCGTCGATGACGCTCGACGGCGAGGAGGTTCGCCGCGTCGACCTCGACGCGGAGACAGTGACGGCGTTGTCAGACGAGGAGTGGAGCGGCGTGGTGACGCTGCCGTTCGAGTCGGCCGACGTCGCCGAGGCGGTGTACGAGACGCTCGCGGCGTGACCGCGCCGATGAGAGGGGTTATGTTCGCGGCGCGCGTCTGAGCGGACGTGAGCGAGACGAGCGACGACGGCGACGCCGACCACGGGGGCCGGCCGTGTCCCCGGTGTGGCGCGGCGATGGTCCACAGACACTGCAAGTACGTCTGCCCCGCCCACGGAGTCGTGTACGACTGTAGTGACACGTTCTACTGATCGGACGCTCGACGAGGGGGCGGCGAGGACGAAAACCGCCGGCACGTGGGAACTGTTATGTTTCTGCGGTCCGACTTTCCGACCATGATGGGCGACCCGCTCTCGACCCTCCTCGTCGGGCGTCAGGGGTCAGCATGGTAGAGGGATCCCAGGTTGCCCGGGGCAAGCGGATCCAGCGCCGCACCGGGAAGACGTTCCACGTCGCCACGCGCCTGCTGCCAGAGGACATCCGGCACCCCACGTACGTGTTGTACGGGTTCTTCCGGATCGCCGACGAGGTCGTCGACGCGGAAGACCCGGCCCCCCCGCCGGAACAGCGCGCGGAGCTCGACCGGCTTCGACGAGCCGCGCTCGGCGAGGAGCCGACCGACGACCCGGTGCTCGACGCGTTCGCCTCCGTCCGAGCCGAGCGCGGCATCGCCGACGCGGACGTGAACGCGTTCGTCGACGCGATGGAGAGCGACATCGACACCGACCGGTACGAGACGTACGCCGACCTGGAGGCGTACATGGACGGCTCCGCGGCCGCCGTCGGCCGGATGATGACCGCGATCATGGACCTCGACGAGGAGGCGGAGGCGACGGCGCTGCCGCACGCGACCAAGCTGGGCGAGGCGTTCCAGATGACGAACTTCCTGCGTGACGTCCGCGAGGACGTCGTCGAGCGCGACCGGATCTACATCCCGCTCACCACGCTCCGCCGACACGGCGTGAGCGAGGAACAGATTCTGAACCTGGAGTTCGACGAGAACGTCGCCGCCGCGATCCGCGCGGAGTTAGCCCGCACCGAGCGGCTCTACGAGACCGGCGTCGCCGGGATCAAGTACCTGCCCGAGGAGTGTCAGCTGGCGGTGTTGCTGGCGGCGGTGTTGTACGCGGACCACCACCGGCTCATCAGAAACCGCGGCTACGACACCGTGTCGACGACGCCGGAGCTCTCGCTCACCCGAAAGCTGTCGCTTCTGGTCCGGACCCGATGGAAGTGGCAGTGGAACAACGACCCCGAGCGGGTGTTTTACGAGATGAGCCACGGCTTCGACCGCGAGCACAGCCAGCACGGCCACGGCCGACACGACCCGACCGCCCTTCGAACCGACTGAGCCCGACGGCCGACGCGAGCCGGAACGCCCTT
>CAZKXC010000051.1:0-5154 GCA_964556645.1 uncultured Halobellus sp. | reverse complement strand
CGAGCCGGAACGCCCTTTTCCCGTCGCCCCGGATCACAGCCATGAACGTACGAGCCGTGGCCGACCTCTCGCCGGGAGAACGGCGCGCCTTCTTCCAGCGCGACGCGGGCATCGAGGCGGTCCGGGGAAACGTCGCAGAGATCGTCGACCGGGTGCGCGAGGAGGGAGACGTCGCGGTCCGAGAGTTCACCGAGGAGTTCGACGGGGTGAGCGTCGGCAACCTCGACATCACCGACGAGGCCGCTCGGGCACACGCCGACCTCGCGGACGCCGACGACCCGGTGCTCGACGCGGTTCGCGAGGCCGCCGACAACATCCGCGCGTTTCACGAGCGCCAGCGCCCCAGCGACTGGCGCGACTCGTTCGACGGGCGCGAACTGGGCCGCCGCTTCCGCCCGATCGACCGGGCGGGGGTGTACGTCCCCGGGGGGGCAGCGGCGTACCCCTCCAGCGCGCTGATGGGCGTCATCCCGGCGGTCGTGGCGGGCGTCGACCACGTCTCCGTCGCGACCCCGCCGGCCGACGACCCGAATCCGGTCACGCTCGCGGCGATCCACGAGGCCGGCGCGGACGCGGTGTACCAGGTTGGCGGCGCGCAGGCGGTCGCGGCGCTGGCGTACGGGACGGAGACGGTGACGACGGTTCAGAAGGTGGTCGGCCCCGGCAACAAGTGGGTGACCGCCGCGAAGGCCGAGGTACAGGGCGACGTCGGGATCGACTTCCTCGCCGGACCGAGCGAGGTGTTGGTGCTCGCCGACGAGACGGCCGATCCCGGCTACGTCGCCTCCGAACTGCTCGCGCAGGCCGAACACGACCCGAACGCGTCGGTCGTCGCCGTCACCGACGACGCCGACCTCGCCGCGGCGGTCGCGGAGGCGGTCGAGGCGGGGGTGGCAGAGCGCGACCGCGCGGAAACGATACGGAACGCGCTCGACAACGAGGCCTCGGGCGTGCTCCACGCGCGGTCGATGTCGGAGGCGGTCCTCTTCGCCGAGGAGTACGCCGCCGAGCACCTCTCGATCATGGCCGACGACGACGAGACGCTGCTCGACCGGATCACCAACGCGGGCTCGGTGTTTCTCGGCGCGCACTCGCCGGTGGCGGTCGGCGATTACGCGGCCGGCACGAACCACGTGCTGCCGACGAACGGCGGCGCGAGACGGTACGGCGGGCTCTCCGTCGACACGTTCCTCCGGTCGTCGACGGTTCAGCGGCTCGACCGGGAGGCGTTGGCCTCGATCGCCGACGTGGTGACGACGCTCGCGGACGCCGAGGGGTTGGACGCACACGCCGAGAGCGTCCGGACGCGGTTCGAGTGAGACGCCACGGGTCGGGTCGGCGGTGGGCTCCGGGCCGAAAGGCGCGGTTTACGGTCCGAACCGGTATATAGGCGTTCGAACCGTCGCGTACCGCTCCCCGCGGCTCTAAACTCGTTCGAGTGGCTCACGAGCGCTCCCGTCGCGGATATACGGCTCATAGCAGGCTTCTTTGGCCGAACGAGGAGTTGTGAGGCCGTAATGGTGGAAGACACCGGCGAACGGATTGGACCGAGTTCGAGGCGACGATTCATCCTGACGGGCGGCGCGCTCGGGATGGCCGGGCTGGCCGGCTGTGCCAGCGGCGGCAGCGGCAGCAGCGGCGACGGCAGCAACGAGGAGGCCGGCGCGGGGCTCGAATCGAGCAGCGACAGCGGCGGCAGCGGGGAGGCGACCGATCCGCTGCTTACCGACGCCTCGGAGTTCGATCCCGCGAATCCCAACTGGGAGGAGAGCAACTACCTGATGACGGCCATCGCGGAGAACGATTACTTCCAGGGGAGCAGGACGGACCTGGAGAACATGCAGAATCAGGAGGTCGACGAGATAGCTCACGGCGAGCCGCCGCGGGAGCTTCCGGACAACGAGAGCGACTGGGTCGACCCCGACCCGCTCATTTATGTTGACAAGCCTGGCGAGTCGGGCCAGTCACAGTATCAGGACACCATCCAGCCGCTGCTGGACCGGCTTGAGGAGACGACGGGCCGGACGGTCGAGTGGCAGCCCGTCGACTCGAACGCGGCGACGGTCGAGGCGTTCCGGGCGGGTCGCGGACACCTAGGCGATATCTCGACCGGGACGTCGGCGTTCGGTGTCAATCTCGGCGGAATCGTGCCGTTCGCGGTCCCAATAAGTCCCTCTGGACAGTTCGGCTACCGACTGCTGGCGATCACCCGCGACGACGAGCACGACATCCAGTCCGTCAACGACTTCGCGCGCGAAGAGGTCACAGTTACGCACTCCGAGCCGGCGTCGAACTCCGGTAACCAGGCGCCTTCGGCGTTGTTCGACCAGTTCTTCGACGTGACGGCCGGAGAGGACTACGAGAGGGAGTTCTCGGGCGGCCACGACCAGACCGCCCGCGGCATCGCGGCGGGCGACTACGACGCCGGGCCGATCTGCAGCACCTGCGTCGATGACCTCATTGGGTCGACAGAGGATATCGACTATGACGACTTCAAAGTGGTCTGGGCCAGTAACCCGTTCCCGCCGGGGCCGCTCGTCCACCGCTACAACCTTCACCCGGACATCATCGAGGGAATCAAGGAGGCGACGATCGGGACCGACTGGACAGGGACTGACTACGCGGAGATGACCGGCGAGGCCGAGTACATCCCGCTCGACTACAAGCGCGTCTTCAACGACATCCTGATCATCCAGCGGTACAACGGCGTCGAGTACGAGAGCGGGAACCTGTAGTCCATGCTCGAAACGGAGGACCTCGGAAAAACGTATTCGACCGGTGACGAAGCGCTCCGCGACGTGTCGGTCACGATCGACGGCCGCGAGGTCGTCGCGATGATCGGGCCGAGCGGGGCGGGCAAGAGCACATTCGTCCGGTGTATCAATCGGCTGGTCGAGCCGACGACGGGGCGCGTTCTCCTCGACGACCGCGAGTTGACCGGGCTCGGCGACGACGAACTGCGGAACGCGCGCCGAGACATCGGGATGGTGTTTCAAGAGTACAACCTCGTCGAACGGCTCACCGTGATGGAGAACGTGCTCTCGGGCCGGCTCGGCTACGTCTCGAACTGGGCCGCGCTTCGCCGGAACTTCCCGCCCGAGGACGTCGAGCGAGCGTACGAGCTGCTGGACCTCGTCGGACTCGACGGCATGGAAGACAAACGCGTCGACGAACTCTCCGGCGGCCAGCGCCAGCGGGTCGGGATCGCCCGCGCAGTCGTCCAAGAGCCGAAGATCGTTCTCGCCGACGAGCCGACATCGAGTCTCGATCCCGAGACGTCACGGGACGTGATGGAGCTGTTGACAGACATCGCGGTCGAACGCGACGTGCCGGTGTTGATCAACATCCACGAGGTGGACTTAGCCGAGAAGTACGCCGATCGGATCCTGGGGCTTCACGACGGGGAACTCGTCTTTGACGGACCGGCCGCCGACCTCACGAGTGAGTCGAAAGGGATCATCTACCGGGGCGAGGAGCCGCCGGAGTCGGCGACCGCGGTCGGCACGAGTGGATTACCCGATACCGAGACGACAGGTCACCGCGCAGAGCAGCAGTCGTTGTCGGCGGAGGACTGACCGATGGCGACTGGATCGGCCAAGTCAACCGATCGCCGGACATGGCGACGACCGACCGCGTTCCGGAACCGATACACGAAGTGGGCGGTGTACGGAGCCGCTCTCGCGCTCGTCGTCTGGTCGCTGGCGAGCCTACAGATCACCCCTGAGCGGTTTCTCTCGGGACTCGGTTACGGCTACGAGCTGATCGGGTCGATGGTGCCGCCCGAGACTGGGAACGAATATACGCTCAGACTGTTTGACCGCATGATCGAGACGATCGCGATGGCGATGGTCGCGACCGTCGCCGGAATCGCGATCAGTCTACCGGTGGCGTTCGGGGCGGCAGGAAACCTCTCGCCGCGTCCGATATACTACCTGAGCCGCGGGGTCATCAGCGCCACGCGCGCCATCGACGGGCTGATCGTCGCGATCATCGCCGTCATCGCGCTCGGGTTCGGCCCGCTCGCCGGGATCGTCGCGATCAGCTTCAAGACGATCGGGTTCTTTTCGAAGCTGTTCGCCGAGGACTTGGAGGACATCGATATGGGTGGCGTTGAGGCGGTCCGGGCGACAGGCGCTTCCCGGTTCCAGATGCTCGTCTACGGCGTCGTCCCGCAGGTCGTTCCGCGCTTCACCGGGCTCGCCGTGTACCGGTGGGACATTAACATCCGGTCGTCGACGATCGTCGGGATCGTCGGCGCCGGCGGGCTCGGCGTGCTCCTCCAGCGAGCATACCAACGGTATGAGTACGATTACGTGGCGGCGATCCTCATCGCGATCATCGCCGTCGTGCTGGTCGCCGAGTTCGTGAGCGCGGTCGTTCGACGGAGGGTTCAGTGATGGCGGGCGCTTCACCCGAATGGCGCCGGTTCGACGCCCGCGAGCGGCTCTTCCGTATCGGAAGCGTGGTTGTCGCCGCTGCCGTTGTCGTCGGCTCCTGGGAGTGGCTCGACATCAGTCTCCGGTACGTAACCACCGCACCGACCCAAGCTAGCGATCTGCTCGGACGAATGTACCCGCCCGACCTTGCGTACCTACCGAACACCGTCGGGCCGCTCGCGGAGACAATACAGATTGCGGTCGTCGGAACGATCGCCGCGGTGTTGATGGCGGCACCCGTCGCCTACATCAGCGCAGAGAACACCACCCCGAACCGGGCGACGTACGCGCTTGGGAAGGTGATCGTTACCGTCTCACGGTCGGTCCACACAATCGTCTGGGCGTTGCTGTTCGTCGTGATGTTTGGGCCAGGAGCGCTCGCCGGAACGGTCGCAACGGCCGTCCGGTCCATCGGATTCGTCGGGAAACTGCTCGGCGAGGAGATCGAAGAAATCGACTTCGGACAGGTCGAGGGGGTTCGAGCCAGCGGCGCGAGCCCGTTCCAGCTGCTGGTGTACGGGATCGTACCGCAGATCAAACCCGCGCTGGTCGGTATCTCGGTGTACCGGTGGGACATCAACGTGCGCGCGGCCACGATCCTCGGATTTGTTGGTGCGGGCGGCATCGGCGTCCAATTGTTCAAAGCGATCGACTCGTTCGCTTGGCGAACGGTATCTGGAATACTGCTCGCCATCCTTGGAGTGGTGCTCGTGAGCGA
>CAZKXC010000050.1:4498-16237 GCA_964556645.1 uncultured Halobellus sp. | reverse complement strand
GGGTCGTCCCCGGCGTTGCCTCCCCGGCCACCCGTGTCGGGGTCGTGTGAGACGTCCGCGTCGGAGGGAAACCGGTCGACCGCGTACTCGCCCGTGTCGATCCGCTCGGCCGGCTCGGAGTAGTCGCGTTTCGACCCCGAGAAGTCGGGGCGGACCACTCCGCCTTCGGGGACGTCGACCGTCTCGTCGTCTCCGTGCTCTGTCGCGTCGGGGATCGCCTCTCGGTCGGACGCGCCGGCGTCGCCGTCGGTCGGCTCGTCTGCGACGGGTTCGTCTCCCGGCGTCTCGTTCTCTGCGGTGTCACCCCTGCGGTCGGTCCCCTCCTCGTCCGACTCCCCCGCGGCGGGAGCGTCGCCTACGCCGCCCTCGAACCACTCGAAGGCGTCCCGTCGGGTCCGGCGCTCCCGAAGCGCGTCCTGAAGCCGGTCGGTGAGCTCGTCGCGGAGGGTCGTCGCCTCTGCCGTCTCGAAGTCGACCGCCGCGGCGTCGCTGCCGACGATCGAGCCGGTGCCGGCGGTGTCGGCGACCACCGTCGCCACGTCCCAGCGCCGCTGGAACACGGTTCGGCTGTCGATGACGTTCTGGATCCGGTAGTACGGGACGGCCTTCACGCTGCGGCTCCAGAAGCCGTTGCGGGTCAGCAGGTGGTCCTCGCCGAGCCAGTAGCCGCGGTGTTTCCACTTCAGGTGGGCGGCGACCGGCACCGCAGCGAGCAACGCGGCCGGCGCGTACCACGGAAGCTCCGGCGCGACGTACCGGTCGACGGCGAAGGCGACGCCGGTCACCACCGCGACCGCGACCGTGTACCGGAACGCGTACCGCCAGCGGATCCGTTTCGGCGGCCGGTTGAACGTCGGCGTGCCGAACGACTCGACCTCGCGAGCCAGGTCGTACACGCGGTCGACCCGTGCGAGCGGAACGGCCGCCTGGCTTCCGTAGTCGCCGCCCTGTCCGGGGGCGTAGCCGGCCGTCTCGATCGAGAGGGTGGCGTATCCGAGCAGCCGCTTGGCCGGGTTGTCGCCGATCGTCAGCGTCTGGACCTTCTCGGTCGGAATCGAGCCGCTGTACCGCCGGATCAGCCCCCGCTCGTAGCGGAGTTCGTCGCCCGCGCGGGCGAGCCGAAAGCCGTAGTAGTTCGAGAACGAGACGCCGGCGCCGATGACCCACGAGACGAGCAGGAGGGCTCCGACGCCGACGACCGCGACGGCGCTGAGCGTCAGCGCCGACGCGTCGGGGAGGTACGCCGACACCACCGGCACCGACCCGGACCCAACGAACGCGAGCAGGCCGATGAGCCGGCCGTCGAACGAGAGGGCGCCGACGAGCGCGAGCTCACGCGGAGAGATCGCGAACAGATCTTCTTCTTCGGGCTCGGTCGACACCCCCTCCTCGCCGGCCTCGTCGGACGCCGAGTCGGTGGACTTGCGGCGCTGTACCTCCCGCTGGAGTCGGGTGGCCTCCTCGGGGGTCACGAACCGGATCGAGCCCTCCGTGCTCGACCCGCCGGCGGTCTCCAGATCGACGGCGGAGACGCCGATCGCTCGCTGGAGCACGCTCCGGCTCACGTCGACGTTCTGGATCCGGCGGTAGGGAAGTTCTCGCTCGCGCCGGGAGATGACTCCGGAGGTGATATCGAGCGTGTCGTCGGTGAGTTCGTAGTCGAACCGACGGTAGTAGGCCACCTCGTAGGCGGTGGCGGCCAACAGCACCGCGACGCCGATGCCGAGCGACACCGCGATCCCCCAGTCGTTGCCCGAGGAGAGAACGAACAACAACACGACGACTCCCGACACCTTCTGGAGCGCGCGGTACGGGATCGATTGTGGCGCAAGCTTCACACCGCGTCCTCCCCGTCGGCACGGATCGCCAGTCCTTTCAGCTCCTCGCGGAGGTCGCTCGCTCCGTCGGGTGTCAGTCCCGGAATCCGGACGTCCGCGCCCCGCGACCCGGCGGTGTACACCACACACGACGCCAGTCCGGCCCCCCGTTCGACGGGACCGCGCCGCGAGTCGACGTGTTGGATGCGCACCAGCGGCACCGTGGTTCTGACCTGCGTGATCACGCCCCGATCGAGGTAGAGGGCGTCCTCGCGGATCTCGTAGCTCCATCGCCGGTACCGCAACGCCGCGTGGCCGACGCCGACGACCAGAAACGCCACGCCGGCGACGACCGGCGCCCACCGCGGGAGGTACTGAAAGTAGAATCCCCCGACGACGGGAGCAGAGAGGATCACCGCGAGAAGGACGGCGCGAAGGACCCAGACGACCCGCACGCGGGGATGTAATCGCTTCGTCGTCATCGACGGCCCTCCCTCACGTGTCCGGAACTCATGTGTCGTCGTTGTCGGTCGTCGCTTATAAGATCCGGCGGAACGCGCCCGTTTTCGGGCTCCGAGCCGACGCCGGCTCCCGGCACGTTCGGCCGACCCCGTCGCGTGCGTGGCATCCACAGCCGTCTCATCACCGCGATATCTGATTCGGTCGTGACGCCCCGCGGACGGGTCAGACCCGCCGCAGTCGGTCCGCGCTCACGTCGATCGGCTCGGCGTAGTGGACGAGCCGGTCGCGTTCCGGGCGGTCGAAGCCGTTCGCCTCGAACAACGTGTTCGTCCGCACGTCGACCGCGGCCGCACGCAGCGTCCACGGCTCGTGAGCGATCTCGCCACGGTACAGCCGTCGCCCGGCGGCGTAAAACCGGTAGTTCTCGAGCAGGAACGCCTCGCGAGACCCGGGCTCCGGGGTGAACGCCTCGCCGACCGGCTCGTAGGTCGCGTCGAACCCGGCCGAGGGGACGCCCCGATGCGTGCGGTCGCTGGCGAAGGCGACCCGGTCGCCGTCGCGGTCGACCCGCATCCGAGCCCGGTAGTACGGCAGCGCGAACACCCGTCTGGCGACCGCGACGCCGACCGGATCGCTCGCGTCGAGGTTGTAAAAGTAGACGCCGCGCCCGCTCGGTCCGTCGACGTACGTCCGCAGGTTGAGTTCGGGAAACGAACGCCCGATCGGCGAGCCGCGCGGGCGGATGTCCGACATCAGGAACGGGACGACGCCGAGGTACGCGTCGCCCTCGTAGGTGGCGACGGAGAGCCGCTCGGGAAGCGTGTCGGCGACGACGTCCGGATCGACCGGCCAGTGAACGAAGAGTCCGTCGCGCCACGTCATCTCCAGCCAGCGTCGGCCGAACATACCGTCGGTAGGCGCCGCCCGGGCATAACCCACACGGACTGGCGGAGCCCACTGGGCCCGCGCGCGAGTCGGTCCCGTTCTCCGACCGCCGCTCAGCCGCGCGGCTCCGTGGTTCCCCCGCCGTCGGCCTCCTTCCACTCGCCGACGCCGGACGGGTCGAGATGGACGTGAACGTCGCCGATACCCTCCAGCCCGCGGAGCCGCGTGACGAGCTCCGTCTCGATGTCGTGAGCCCGCCGCAGCGTCATCTCTCCGTCGACCTCGACGTGGACCTCCACCTCCAGGTCTGTGCCGTCGTAAAACACCCGGAGGTCGTGAACGCCGACGACCGCCGGGTGATCGCGGAGCGTCTCGGTGACGCGGTCGCGGTCGCCGGTCGGCGGCGCCGCACCCACGAGGTAGGTCACGTTCTCGCGGGCGATCTCGACCCCCTGATACACGACGAGCAGGCTCACGACCGCCCCCGCCAGCGGGTCGAGGATCGGGACGTCGAAGAACACCCCGAGCACGCCGATGACCGCGGCGACGGAGGTGTAGATGTCGTTGAGACAATCGACGGCGAGCGCCGCCAGCGCGGTCGATTGGAGCTCCGCGTTGACCCGGAGCGTGTACCAGTACAACAGGTACATATCGACCATCGAAAACGCCAGCGCGACGAGCAGCAGCCGGCTGAACCGCACGTCGGTTCCGAATCTGACGCCGGCTACCGAGTTCCACAGCAGGTTGAGCCCGAGCAGGACGATCACCGCTCCGACGAACAACGCGGTCAGCGGCTCGATCCGCTGGTGGCCGTGGGGATGGGTGGGGTCGGCGTCGTCGTAGCGGGAGCCGCCCCAGACGAGCACCACCCCGCTGGCGACGAGGTCGGCGACCGAGTGAGCGGCGTCGGCCAGCAGCGCGACGCTCCCGAACGCGAGCCCCGCGGCTCCCTCCGCGAGGATCTTCGCGGCGTTCCCGAGGACGTTCACCCCGGCGGCTCGCCTGAACCGCCGCTTGTCGTCGCTCGCCCCGAGCCCCGTCATACCTGACAGTCGTCCGTCGTCGGTGTTAAGTTGTGTGTCACGCCGCCGGTCCGGGCGCGGATCGGCGCCGACGGCGGTCGGTCCGCGTATCAGATCGGATAGCCGGCGGTCGGCCTTTATCCCGCTCGGGGACCGAGCCACGGTATGGTTCGGCCCGAGCGCGCTCAAAGCGAGGTGATCGGCGTCGTTCTGTTGTTGGGGCTGACGACGCTCGTCGTCGGCTCCACCGTGGCGCTCGGCGCCGTCGCGCTCGACGACTCTCGGGAGACCGCGGACCTCAACCGGGTCGAGGGGGCGATGACACAGCTCGACTCGAAGGCGAGTCTCGTCGCGCACGGCGAGTCGCCGAGCCAGCGGGTCCGGATCGACCGCGACCGGACGGCCGACCTGCGCGTCGACGAGACCGCGGGCTGGATGCGGATCGACGTCGAGACGGACGACGGATCCACGACCGAGAACGTCACGCTCGGCACGGTCGCGTACGAACGCGGAGACGACGCGGTCGCGTACCAGGGCGGCGGCGTCTGGCGCACGAACGGCGACCACGCACAGATGGTTTCTCCGCCCGAGTTTCACTACCGCGGCAGCGGGGGCACGGGGACGCTGACGCTCCCGCTCGTCGCCGTCCGAGAGACGGACGACCGTCCCCGGGACGTCGTCGTCGTCTCCGCGGGCCAGAACCGCACCGAGCGGTTGTTCCCCTCGGAGAACGGGTCGAACCCGCTCGTCGGCGGCAACGTCACGATCACGGTCGGCAGCGAGTACGCCGAGGCGTGGGGGCGGTTCTTCGAATCCCGGACCCGGGCGAACGTCACGTCGGTCGGCGAGAACACCGTCGAGATCACGCTCCGGACGCGGGTCGAACACCAGACGCTCAACGCGAGCATCTCGGCGACCGGCCAGCCCCGGCTCGAACTCGGCGACATCGACACCATGTACGTCGACAGCTACGACTCCCGCGACGGCACGTACGGCGCGTCCGGGCCGCGAGACGGCGCGACGGTCCAGACGAAAAAGGAGCTCCATCTCACCGCCGGCGGCGGCGGCAACACGGAGACGGTCACGATCCGCGGCGACCTCCTTTCGGAGTCGAACCAGCTTCCGAAGGGACAGGCGAAAAAGAAGCTGAACGTCACCGGCGAGATCCGAACGGGCGTCGCGTTCGACGAGGTCGATCCCGTCTCCGGCGGGATCTCCGAACGAATTCAGGCGGTCCGCGACAACGACATCGAGACGACCGGAACCCTCCGCTCCGGCGACTGGTCCGTGAGCGGCACCGAAACCGTCGCCGACGACACCTACGTCGACGGCGACCTCACCGTGACGAACGGCACGCTCAGGGTCTCGGACGGCGCGACGCTCCACGTCTCCGGAGCGATCACCGTCGGCGAGGACGGGCAGATCGACCTCGACACCGGAGGCGGCGACGTGACGGTTCTCGCCGAGGGGGCGTTCGACCTCGCGGAGAACGCGGCGGTCCGCGCCGAGGGCGGCGCCGACGCACATCTGTACGTCGACGACGACGTCGACGTTCAGGACCAGCCGACGGTCACGACCGCCGCCGACACCCGACTGCTGGTGTACACCATCGGCGAGATCGACATCGACGGCGAGCCCCGGATCGCCGCCGACGACGACCTCGCGAAGAACCTCTGGGTCTACTCGGCTCCGGGAAGCGGCGACGGAGACGACGCGGCCGAGGTCGAGATCGAGACGGACGCCGGCGACGGACTCGAGTTTACGGGGGTGTTTTACGCGCCGGAGAGCGAGGCGCACCTCGACGGAGACATGAGGATCAAGGGGTCGTTCACCTTCTACACGCTCACCTTCGACGACGCGGTCATCGACTTCCACTACGACGAGGCGCTGCGGACCGAACGACCGTTCGACGGCGACTCGGTGCCGGTCGTGAGCTACCTCCACGTCTCCGAACACCGCGTGGGCGTCGGCGGCGACGGCTGAGACGGCCGGCGCTCAGACCGCCCGGACCGTCGCGGCGGTCACTCAGAAACCGCGACGTCGATGTCCGTCTCGTGGACGACGAACCGGTCGAACTCGCCGGCGACGACCGTGACGGTCACCACCGTGTCGCCGCTCGTTTCGACCTCGAGTCCGTCCTCCTCGTCCGCGAGATCGGCGTAGTACCGAGCCCATACCTCGGCCCGTGGCGAGTCGACGGTCACGGTCACGTTCTCGCTCGGCGTCCGCGGCCTGTCGACCGGCCCCCGGCTCGACCGTGACCCGACCAGCAGGACGGTCCGGTCGCCGCCGACGGTGCGCCGCGAGTCGGCGGCGCTCACGCCGATCAGCGAGTAGACGACCGTGTCGCCGACGAGCAGGTCGGGCTCGCTGAGCATGACGCCTCCCTCCTTTTGGGTTCTGAACACCGCGCCGTTCTCGTAGACGATCCGGGTGTCGTCCGCGCCGCGGTACACTATCGCCGACGTGTTTCTCGTGTACGAGTCGGTCCAGGCCGTGCTGTTGATCGTCACCTGCGTCCGGTCTTCGAACGCGAGCCTGCCGCCGCCGAGTCCGATCTCCGTCGATCGGCTCGGGACGCCGTCGCGGGCGATGTCGTTGAGGTTGTCCTGGAGCACGTCGAACGCCCGCTCGACGTTGGTGTCGCGCTCGGCCAACTGGGCGTCCTCGAGCCCGCCGAGCCCGACGGTGAACGTGACGGCGATCGTCGTCGTGATCAGCGCGAACACGAGGACGAACCCGATCGTCTCGCTGACTCCCCGGTCGTCAGGCCAGAGCCGGGCGCGGACGACCTCGCCCTCGCCGGCCCCCTTCCGCTCGGACGCATCTCGGCCGCGCTCGGGGCCGTCCGCGTCGCGCCGGCGGGACCGGCTCACGAGCCGACCACCACCGCGCCGTCAGTCCCCGCGTCCGGATCCCAGCGGATCCGGAGCTCGCCTCCGTCGACGGTCGCGGTCTCGACGTCGACGCCGGCGCTCGCCCGGAACGGCACCTCGACGACGACGCCGACCCGGTCGCTCTCGAGGGTGACGGTCCCGTCGCGTCCCGCCGCCGAGACCGTGATCCGATACCCGACGCCCGACACCCGATCGGGCAGGTTCGCGGTGCGGTCGACGGTGAGCGCCGCCGGCGACTCGGCGGTCGCGACGAGCCGGTCGACGGTCATCAGGTCCGCGGCGACCCGCTCGCCGACGACCGTGAGCTCGCCTCGGGCCGCCGCCTCGCGCTCCGATTCGACGAACGACCCGCCGGCGATGACGAGCCCGGAGAGCAGCAGCGAGGATATCGCGAGGGTGAGCACGTAGCCGACGGTGACGGACACCGCGCGGTCGTCGCCGTTCTCCCGACGGTCACGCATCGCGCTCACCCGGTGCGATCCGGACCGTGTCCGCGTAGTGGAGCTTCGGCGTCCGGTGGGTCACGGCCGCGTCGACGCTGTACACCGCGTCGAGCGCGTACGGCGACGCGCTCGTGTCGGTGCGATCGGAGCCGTAGTACGATTCTTCGAGAGAGCCGACGAACGCGTCGTCGTTGACGGTCAGCTCGTAGGTTCCCGCCGCCGCGTCCCCGTTCTCGACGGCGACGTCGTAACTCGCCGTCCGGTCGTCGGCCTCGACGCCCGCGGCCCAGACCAGCGCGTCCCACGGCTCGCCGTCGACCGTCCCCGCGGTGAGGTCGATTCGGGCCGTCCCGCCGACGGAGAACGACTCGTTCGCCGTCTCGCTTCCGTCCTGAAGCGTTCGAAGGTGGACCTCGCCGCTCGCGCCGCTGGGCTGGGACGCCTCGATCGTCCAGGTGCCCCCGGTGCCGTTCGCGACGAGACGGAGCGGCGTGGCGTTCAGCTCGGACTCGTCGAGCCGCAGCACGAACCCGCGGGTGGCCGTGACATCCTCGGCGAGCGTCCAGTCGGCGGCGGTCACGTCGGTTCCGTTGTCGTCGAACGTCCCGGACTCGAACGACCGGGTCGTGTCCTGTGCGATGTAGGTCCCGTCGACCCGGTTTGTCGTCTCGATCTCCGCGACCACTCCGTCGCGTATCCGGTAGTCGCGGACGCGGTCGCGGTAGCTCGCAACGGAGGCCTCGGCGTCGGCGCGGTCGGTCTCGTTGTTGCGGTTCTCGCGATCCACGATGGCGCCGATGTCTCGCGCGGCGCTCTCACGGAACTCGAGCGCCTCGCTGCCGCCCGCGTCCACCCCGCGGGTCGCGAGGTTCTCGGTGTAGATGACGGTGTTCAACAACAAAACGACGGCGACGAGCGTCACGGCCAACATCAGCCCGGTGATCAGGATGAGCTGTGCTCTGTCCTCGCCGCCGTCAGACCCGCGGGAATCCGGCCCGTCGTCGCCGCGGCGAGACGGAATCACATCTGCCATGCGGTTATTCGCACCTCCACGACGGTGTACAACGTCTCGCTTCCGGTGGCGTCCGGCGGGGCGAAGTACTCCGTCTCGCTCACCGCCGTCGTCGTCTCATTGCCCGTGCGGTCGACCAGTCGGTCGTCGGTGTAGAGGGGCACCCTGACGGACGCCGTCGCCGCGTTGTCGGTCGGTTCTCCCATGTCGACGACCGACTGCGTCGCGAGCTGTCCGTCGTCGGGATACCTGACGACGACGTCGAACGCCACGCCGCTCGCGTTGAACGCCTCCCGAAGCGGACGGTACAACGGGTTGGCCGCGGCCGGGTCGGTCTCGTCTCTCATCGCGCTCAACTCGGTGTAGTAGCCGCGGTCGTTCCCGCCGATGAACCCTCGCTCGGTGGCGTTCCAGTACAACAACGCGCGCTTCAGGTCTCCTCGCTCGTTCGTCGTCGAGAGCACGTCGCCGGCCGCGATCGCCTGCTGGTTTTCGATGTGCTGGTTCGACGTGCTCGCCGACAACGGCGTCACCGCCGTCGCCTGGGTGGCGAAGACGAGCCCCGCGACGAGCAACAACGCCGCCGTGAACGCCTCTAGCGTGTGCGCCTGTCCCCTGTCGTCGGGGACGTGTTCGACGAACATCTCACCACACCCTGAGCGTCAGCCGGTACGTCTCGCCGTCGAGGTCGACGATGCGGCTTCCCGCGGAGACGCTCGCGCTCGGCGGCGGCGCGGGCCCGCCGGTCAACACCGCCGCGCCCGCCGTCTCGTCTACCGTGTCGGCGGGCGCGACCGCTCCGTCGGCGTCGATGCCGACCGGCGCGCCCGCCGACGTCACCGTGACGTTGAGTCCGCGGACCGACCGGACGCCGAGTTCGTCGTTGAGGGCGGTGGCGTCGTGGTCCCAAGCGCACGCGTCGGCGGCGGCGTCCCCGCCGAAGAACTCCCGCGTGCAGCCGGCGTGGAGCGCCGCCGACGGGGCGCCCGCCGACAACGACGTCTCCACGAGGTGGGCGGCGCCGCGCTCGGCGACGATCACCTTCGCGCCTTCGCCCGCGGTGAACGGCTCCAGAAGCGAGGGGACGAACGCGAAGGTGAACCCGACCGCGATCAGGAAGACGGACATCCCGACGACGAAGTCCAGCACGGTCTGACCCCGGTCGGCGGGGCCGCGGGCAGCGTCGCCGTCGAGGCGGAGTCCGACGAGCCCTCGGCGGCGCTCATCCGACATATATCCACACCCCCAGCGCGAGCGTCATCAACACCACGGTGAACTTGACACCCGAGATGAGCTCGGCGTCCCGGATGTAGCCGCTGATAAGCCCCGAGAGGACCGCCTGTATCGTGACCGCGTGGAAGAACAACATCGAGAGCACGCTCGGGTCGATACCGCCGCCGCCCCCGAAGCCGGCGCCGGCGCCGCCGTCGCCCTGCTCGACGAGGTCGGCCATCACGTCGATGAACTGGGTTTGTAAGATCGCCATCACCCCGAGCAGCGTGACGTACGTCATGATGATGATCGCCACCTGCATCCGGGTGCGCGATTTCCGTTCCCGCTCGATGTCGTCCTGGTTCTCCGACGCCTGCGCGGCGGTCGTCAACACGTCGGTGATCTGTGAGGAGGCCTCCTGTGCCTCCGAGATGAGCTTCACCGTCCGGGCGAGCCGCGGGACCGCGTACGCGTTGTTGAACTCCACCATCGCGTTCCGGAGGCTCATCCCGTAGTTCACCTTCGCGTACATCACCTCGAACTCGTCGGCGAGCTGTCCCGACGACGTGTCCGCGACGGTCTGGATCGACTCCAGAAGCGTCTGTCCGGTGTCGTTCGCAGAGGAGAGCTTCCGGAGGTTCTCGGAGAGCTTCCCGGTCACGGCGCGCCGCGACAGCTGGTTCCACTCGTAAAAGGCCGCGAGCGGAATCAGCGTGAGGTACGCCGGCAGGTACACCCAGAGGAACGTGGCCCAGACGGGGCCGTCGATGAACCCGTCGAGCGTCGTCGGCGCCGCGCCGGCGTTCAGCGCCAGCCCGACGAGCACGAGCGCCGCCGGCACCGTCATCGCCAGCGTGTACGCCGGGTTCCGTTTCAAGAACAGGTGTGGCGCCGCGAGCAGCTCCTTCGTCTTGAACGTTCCCTCGCGGCGTTTGATCCGGTCGAACACGTCGTGGTCTCCGACGAACCCCTCGACGAGCCCGAGGTGACCGAGCGTCTCGCGGTTCGCCTCGTCGACCCGCTCGTCGTCGGTCGTCGGCCGCAGGTAGCCGTTCCCCGGCTCGTCCTGTTTCACCGTCGAGACCAACACCAGAAATCCCACTCCGGTCAACGGGATCAACACGTACACCGTCGCGTACAACAGAAGGTCGTCGCCCTCGCCCATCATCCCCATGATCACGAGGATGATGATGAGAAGCAACGGAAACAACGAGAGCGTCATGTACATCTCGCCGAACAGCTCCAGCGTCTCCAGGGTCGTCTCCTGTTCGCGTTTCGCCGTGCGGAGGTGTTTCTCCTTTTTGTCTTTCAGGAACTGCTCCATGTTCCCGCCGGAGTTGACGATCGAGAGCATGTCCGCGAGAAACTGCGAGAGCTCCTCGGAGGGCGTCTCCATCGATTGTTGGCGGATCGCGTTCCGGTAGTCGGTTCCGAAGTACTCGGTCTCGTTGATGATGCTCTGGAACTCCTTTGACACCTCTCCGTACGTGTCCTCGGCGGTCGCCATCGCCCGCAGAATCTCGAGCTGGTTGAGCCCGCCGACCGACAACGCGTACATGAACGAGACGGAATCGGAAAGCAGCATGTTGATCTCCCGCTCGCGGCTCGAAGCCCGCGAGTACGGTACGGCGATCAGGCTCCCGAACCCCAGCGTGAACCCGATCGACCCGAAGACGAGCCCGCTGACGACGACCGTCGCCGGAACGACGAGCGACCGGAGCAGGCTCCTCACCTCGGCGCTCGGAGCGGGCACCCCGAGCGAGAGCGCCTCCGGCGAGATCACCCCGAGCGCGAACACGCCGTAGCCGAGGAGCGTCCCGAGCACGGCCAGCGCGACGCCGACCGCCACGCCGACGCCGAGCGCGCGCGAGACGTACATCTCGACCGGATCCGACATCCGCGCTTCTGCCAGTTTCCCCTCGACGTCTCCGACGAGGTCGCCGTCGGGGTCGAACAACACCCCGAAGAGCGGATAGAACGCCTCTCCGA
>CAZKXC010000050.1:0-4398 GCA_964556645.1 uncultured Halobellus sp. | reverse complement strand
CGTGCCGTTGTCTGTCGGCGGGTCGGCTCCGTTCTCCGTCGCGGAGCCGCGGTCGTCCGGGCCGCCGTCGTCGCCCGGGTCCTCGTCGTCCGGCCGCGTCGGGCCGACGAACGCCGCCTCGCGCTCGGCCGCCACCTCGGAGATCGTATCGAGGGTGTCGTGGTCGTCCGCCGGACTGGCCTCCACGTCGCGGGCGGCGTCGACCTCCAGCAGCGCGCCGGCCACGGAGTCGGGAACCGAGCCGCGGTAGGTCGCAAACAGGTCCGCCGCCTCGTCGAGGATCGCGGCGGCCTCCTCGCGGCCCGCCTCGTCGGGGTCGGGGCGGGGAACCAGCGCCTCCTTCTCGCGGTCGACGTCGATGAGGACGGACTCCATCTCCCGGAGGTCCTCGAGCGAGCGCTCTAAGCCGTCGTTGGCCATCAACGCGAGCACGGTCTCGGGGTCGTTGATGAACGCCTGGAACGTCGCCGCCACCTGCGCGTAGCTGTTGAGCCCGCGGTCGATGAGATACGCCAACACCACCCGACGCTTCCGGAGCTCGTCGTCGAGCCGCTCGCGGCTCCAGCCGCGGTCGAACATGATCTCCTCGAGGACGCTCGAGTCGCCCATCCGGAGGAACTCGTCGGTCTCGGCCTGCCACTGGAACACGTCTTGGACGTTGATCTCGTCGTTTTCGGCGTCGTAGTGGTTGATCTCGGTGAGCGACTTGTTTCGCCGAACCTTCCGCCCTTGGACCCGGGTCGACGTCTGGATGGAGACCAGATCCAGCGCCGTGAACATGGTCTTCGAGACGTTGATCGGGTCGGTGGTGAACCGCTTGAGCACCTCGCCGACGGAGTCGGCGTGGAACGTGGTGTAGGTGGTGTGGCCCGTCGACATCACCTGGAAGGCGGTGCGTCCCTCCTCGCCGCGGATCTCCCCCATCACGATGTAGTCGGGGCGTTGTCGAAGCGCGGCCTCCAGCAGGTCGAACTCGTCGACGTCGCCCTTGTCGTCGTCCGAGAAGGACGGCCGCGTCACCGACGCGATCCAGTTGCGCTGGGGCAGTTCGACCTCCCGCGTGTCCTCGATCGAGACGATCTTGCCGTTCGAGGGAATGAAAAGCGAGACCGCGTTCAGGCTCGTCGTCTTCCCCGAGGCGGTCCCGCCGGCGAAGATCAGGTTCTTGTTGTTCTCGATGCACAGCCACAGGAAGGCCATCTGGTCGAGCGAGAACGTCTTCCAGTTGATCAGATCGATCGGCGTGAACGGGATGTCGTTGAACTGGCGGATCGTGTAGTTCGTCCCGTGGTCGGACACTTCCCGACCCAGCGTGAGCTGTGCGCGGGAGCCGTCCGGCAGGGTCGCGTCCACCTGTGGCCGGCGCTTCGAGATCCCCTTCCCGGACCGTTGTGCCAGCTTCACCACGAAGTCGTCGAGCTCGTCCGTCCCGTGGTCGATGTTCGTGATGATCTGTTCGTACTCCGAGTGGTACACGAAGACGGGCGAGTCGTAGCCGTCACACGAGATGTCCTCGACGTTGATGTCGTGTTTGATCGGGTCGATGCGCTCGTATCCGATGAAGTCGCGTTTCAGGTAGTACAGTAGTTTCTCGACCTGGTACGCCGAGAGCGTCTCCGCGTCCTCGGCGAGCACTGCCGGCTCCGGCCGGGCGGGGATCGCCGAGGGGGCCGACGACGACTCGCCGGACGGCTCGTACCCGAACGCCCGCGCCAGCCGTCCGGCGACGCCGCGCGTCGGGTCGAGACCGACGCGGGTCAACACCGTCGCCAGGGTTCCGTCGCCGTCGGGCTCCTCGTAGAGGTCGTACCGGTCGAGCAGACTTCGCGTCTCCTCGGCGATGACCTCCTCGCGAAACGCCTCGTCGCCTCCGGCGATCGACTCGTCGGCGTACTTGATCGACGTTCGAAGCTTTCCCGTGAGAAACTCCGACAGGTCGGTCTCGATCGACGTCATGTGCGGCTGGACCGCGTAGTACTTCCGCTCGTTCTCCTTCGTCGAGCGGAACACGACCACGAACGCGTACGGCTCGTTCACCCAGTAGCGCTCCACCTCGGTGAAATGCGTCTTCTTCGGCAGCGGAACCGCCTTCTCGAGGTCGTAGCGGTTCGCGAGCGTGGTCGACCCGTCCGACAGCGAGAAGAAGGCTTCCTCGTCGACCGCCGGGTCGACGTCGACGGTCCGCTCGTCGACCAGGTTGTCGAGCGCCGCGGCGGCCTCGCCGCCGGCGCCGAGCGCCTCCTCGAGACGGTCCGGGTCGAATCCCAGCGCCGCCGTCTTCGCCTCGTGACTGAGCCCGGGCGGCTCGGTCTCCGCGTCGGCCGACGAGGCGTCCTGGTCGTCGCGGCCGAACTCGTCCGCGTAGTGTTCCCAGGTGTAGTACCCCTTGGCCACGGGGACGCCGTCCCGGTCGTGCCGGTCGCGACACCGACTCCACAACGCGTCGGCCGCCGCGTCGCCGGCCCGCAGTCGCGTCTCGATCGTTTCCGGGTCGAAGCCGAGAACCGCCGCGGGATCGAGCGAGACTCGATCCCAGTCGGCGGCGGTCGGCGGGCCGACGGGCGTTGGGTCGACGTCCGCGCCGTCGACGACGGCGAGGCCGCTCTCGCCGAACAACTCGCGCGACGCGCCGTCGGCCGTCGTTTCTCCGGTCTCCGCGCCGTCGACGGCGCTCCAGCCGACGACGACGTCGCGGTCGCCGACGACGAGCGCTCCCGCTTCGGGGGTCCCGTGGCCGGCGACGGCCGTCTCGCCGTCCGCGAGGAAGGGGTCGTCGACGCCGGCCGCCCTGACCACGGGGCCGTCGACCGCGTCGACTCGCCGCTTCACCGCGTCCGCCGGCACCGTCGGCACCATCGGTATCTCCTCGTACAGGTCGGCCGCGGCGGCCTCGTAGCCGTGTTCCGCGAGGAACGTCCGCCACGTGTACACGCCGGCCGCGGCGGGCTCGCTGGACGCGATCGACGCGCTCGCGTCCGCAGACGCGGGCGAGCGCTCGGCGTCCGGTCTCTCCATGGGCCACCAACTCCGCACGCGTTGAAAAAGGTGTCTCGTAAATACCCGAAATTGATAACCGGGCCACCGCCTCGCGGTGACCGACGCGTCACACCGCCGGCGACGAGAGCCGTCTCTCCCGGAACGGTGGGGTTTTACTCACGTCCGCCGCAGATCGACGCGTGACGCGCTTCCGTCGTCTCCGAGAGCCGGCCGTTCGCCGGCGGGTCCGCGACGCCGTCGCCGCGGAGCTGCTCGGAACCACCCGGAGCCTCGGCGTCGTCCTCGCGTTGACCTCGTTCATGTTTCTCATCGGCGCCGAGTACTACCTCGACACGCTCGGCGCGGTCCCGACGGTCCTGTGGCCGTTGTACGCCGACTCCGCGGTCGCGGTCGCGCTCGGCGCGTTCTCGCTCGCGACGGTGCTTCCGACCGTGGGATCGGGCGCTCCGCCGACCGAGACGCCGACGAACCGCCCGCTCGCGTACCTCCACACCGTCTCGTTCGTGTGGCTCGTTCAGTTCGGCGTGTGGCCGCTGGTGTCGTTGAACCTCGCGTTCGAGACGTACGTCACGGCGCCCGACGCGTGGATCTACTACTGGGGCGTGCTCGGTACCCACCTCTGTTTCGTCGGTCTCGCCCTGTTGTTTCCGGCGTTCGGCCGCACCACCCGCGGCGCGCTGGCGCTCGCGTTCGGGCTCGGCGTCGGAAACGTCGTCTTCGACTACGGCTTCGGCTACTACCCGCCGTTGTTGTACGAGCCCGGCGTCGGACTGGCGGCCGCGACGCTTCTCATCGCCGTCGGCGCCGTCTGGCTCGCCGACCGGTCGTTTCGCCGGCTGGACGACGACCCGCGGTGAATTTATGTGCTCACGCGGGAACCTCGGGATATGACTCGGTCGACCGCGACGGCTCTGGACGACGCGGCGATCGAGGCGTTCCTCACAGACCGGTCCACGGGGACGCTCTCGCTCGCCAAGGAGAACGAGTCGTACGCCGTTCCCGTCTCGTTCACGTTCGACTCGGGAGACCGCGACTTCTACTTCCGGCTGGGGTACGCTCCCGGAAGCCGCAAGCGGGAGTTCATCGACGCCACCGACCGCGCGACGTTCGTCGTCGCCGCCGAGACCGAGGCGGGTTGGACGAGCGTCCTCGCGCGCGGCACGCTCGAACACCGCAGCGCGGTCGACGACCTGGACACACACCGGCCGCCCGACGGGTCGATCCCGCAGGCCGACCGCGAGCGCGAGATCCCGTTCTACCACGTGTTCGACGCCCCGGACGCGACGACGTTCGCGCTGGTTCGGCTTCGGACCGACGAGCTGACCGGCGTCACAGAGGCCGCCGACTGACGACACCGAGACGACCGGTCGAGGATCGAAGCCACAGACAGCCGAGGCTGTG